>JAQVBA010000128.1 GCA_028690555.1 Acholeplasmataceae bacterium | reverse complement strand
TATATATGAGAGGCACAATGATATCGTGTAAGGCATTCGTTTGGACACAAGAGAATCCCACCGCGAATCTCCGCGAATCTCCGCGAATCGCATTTTCCTTGCGCCGTCGTGCTCTGCTCCGGCTGATCGCCTACGCAGGAATCGCACGCCGTCTGGAAAAATGCTGAGGAAAAACCCGCGTGCGGGTTTTTCTTATGTTCTCATTCTCTCTTTTTTTGAACCGGTCCGCGGCGTGGCATCCTATTTTTGGAATCAGGATAAAATACATCTCTTTTTCCGGGAATGAATGCTGATTTCACGTATCGAATGCGTGTGGAATAATAGACAAATATCTCTCAGGGAGCGAGGGAAAACTTCTCGCACCCTCATCCAGCTTTTCCTGTTTGTACACTGCAATAAAAGAGGGGAAGTTAATGAAACACGATTATGAGTATAATAATTATTACACAGATTATTCCAACCGCTATGAGTGGTCTTAGGTCGCGTTTCTTATATTCTGCTTTGAACTTTTTTGGATTGTGGACTTGTAACCATTTCTTTCTTAGCTCAGGGTCACATGTATGATTCTTTGCACACTCCCTGCAAAACCACATGCCGCAGTCCTGACATTGAATTAAGTCATTGGGATGGAACACATTTCCGCATTTTGAGCAGAATTTGCGTATTTTTGTTGGGTCAATATAATTGAGAAGAGTCTTTTTAGACGGAGTAATCGGGTCTCCCTTTCTGATTGCTGCGACACCGTCTCCCAAATCTATACATCGATGTTTGCGATAACATGCTGGACAATAATAATATCCGCACTCAGGGCAATGTTTTAACTCGTGCAGTTTAAATTGTCCGCCACATCCTGCGCAAATATAATTATCTCCAATCTGTTGTGGCGGGTTGTGTGGGGGCATATAATCATCTAATTAGTTAGGGTATTATATTGAAGATTATTTGAATGTATTTGTGACTTGATGGTGCAATAGTAGGTCTTGAAATACATGCCCTTATTTTTGATAGGACTTACGCGGAGTTGATCAAAATCCGATTCGGATGGGAGATGGAAATTTTATCAAAATGTCAAAGTTAGGTTGAAATCTTTAATAAATCCAAGATACATTTATCATAAATGACAGAATAGTATATATTAACCATGGGGATACTAAGCACAGTTGTTATAAGAGCAGGATTGATATTTTTTGGGATTATACTCATTTTGTTAGGTATTCAGATAATTACATCATTTAACGCTATATTTGGATTTATCGTATTTATAGTAGGTTTTGTTATGTGTCTCATGGGTTGGAGAGGATACTGAAAATGAAGAGAACATTGATCATGCTGGGTCTCGTTGGCTTAATGATAACTTTTGTATTATCTGCAGGTTGTATCATGAATAATAATAATACTGCCATTGATGACCCACTTGTAGGTACATGGGTTTGTACAGGAAAAGTTTCAAATAATGTTCCAGTTTCTTTTGAAGTATTAAATGATGGCACTGTCAACTTTAAGTATTCCGAGAATGGAGTCACTTTTAGTAAGAAAGAGACTTGGACTCGTAAATCAGATACGGTGTACTACATTAATAGAGATGACGCCATCTCACAAATGAGACTATCAGATAACAAGCAATCACTTGTGTATGTATTTCCATATAGTTCCTATGGGACTAGTACTGTAACCTATCAGAAAAGTAAGTAGAAAATTATTGGATTGAAGCATTATGAAAATTAAATTTATTTTATTCCTCCTCATATTATTGACACTAACACTTGTATTCTCAGCGGGTTGCACCTCTAATATGAGTGTGGAACAGAATCCTGATCCTATTGTGGGAACATGGACTGATGATGAAAACTATGTATTAGATATGTTTGAAGATGGAACATGTCTCGTCACCCATATACAGACCTATGGCTCTGCTAGTGTTGGAAATCAAGTAAGAACGTATTCTTATAACACTGAGGGTTCGTGGAAACGTTTGTCTGATAACTCATATTCACTATATGCACCCAATACCGCCCAAGCGACACGTATTAATGTTATTATAACACTTTCAGACGATGGTAATACCCTCAAATTCACGTCTGGGTATACATATTATCTGAAAAAACAGTGAATTTAGTTAGAGTCCCGCAATCTCCTCCTCATACCCTGAATCAAATAAAAAGGATTGAAGGTCTGCTTCGCTCCTGATGAACTATCTGGAAACAAATAGGGGCCCAAGCAAATAGGATACTCCACCGCCGGTCGATCCGCGCCGGAGTCGCGGCCCCGAACCTCAAAATAAGAAAAGTGATCATCCCTCCTCATTCACATATATTGAAAGATGTTGAACATAAGAAAAACCGGCACGCCGGTTATTCCTCAGCATTTTTCCAGAGAGAGTGCGATTCCTGCGTAGGCGATAAGCCGGAGCAGAGCACCCGAACGCAAGAAAAATGCGATTCGCGAGGATTCGCGGAGATTCGCGGTTAAATAAAATCATGTGTCCACACCCAACAACCTCCCTCCCGAATCTCACTTTCGGTCGTCGAATCCTTCCACCCCCGTCCCCCTTTTCGTGAATTTCGTTGGCGGGTTGGCGACGAAGTCGACGACCTCAGCCGAGCAAACCGAAGGTTTGCGAGTTCGTATGTTTTGTGTGGGGGACGGGGGAGGGGAACTACATCTTTCCCCACCCAGCCTATTCTTTCTTTTTCGCGTTTTCGTAAATTTTTTCGTGAATTTCGTGTGATGGATGCGCCCATCAAAAAAAATCCAGTACACAAAATCGAATTACAACCCAAAAAGGATCATCTAATTAATTATTACTCTGCCCAACAAATCGACATTTCAATTTGACATCCTCAATATGAAAAACCTCATCACCGTCCGGGACCAATGGAAGGTATGCATGTTTCCG
>JAQVBA010000127.1 GCA_028690555.1 Acholeplasmataceae bacterium | reverse complement strand
AAATAACCACCCTCTGCTAATGTTCCCCATTCTCCAGTTACATCAGATAATTCAGATGATTTGAAATGAATTTCATTACCACCATCACTAGTAGCGATAAAAGTTTTATTCTCTATTTCCGGAAGATTACTTTCGTTATCGAAAATAAGCGAATAGTGCGGAGAATCTGAGAAAGCTTTTTGGAATGAATCTGCTAATGAACTATTTAAAAGGGTAAAAGCCAATGCAAAAACTCCAAACGATGAAAACATAAGAGATAGAAGAAATCTATTTTTAAAAAATTTGTTTTTCATATTAAGGCCCCTCTCCTTAACAATCAAGTTGATTAATTCTAGATTTCACTCATTGCAAAGAAAAGTGTTTCTACTCTAATTGCCTAATCTCGTTGCTCTTATCACATATAAATATTCAAATGTTTATAATGCCGATGAAACCAAAGAAAAGCAGAATAATAAAACTGCATTTATCTTTAATATCCCGCTTAACTTAAGGGTTCAAACATTATCCAATAATCCTTATATGGATATCCATCTTCTCCTTTTAAATAACCATTCATTGGTTTAAAACCATATTTACTAAACGCTTCTATTCTTTCGACTGCATAGAGTGGAACTTTGGTGATAATCCGATTTAAACCTGTTTCATTTGGGATATATGGAACGATTAAACCAATGATCTGCTCAAACATAATAGTTTTTTCATATTTGCTTGCAACATCAAGACGAAGAATTATTACGTTATTGCTTTCATCATCTGAAACTCGCCTGCATAGTTCAATTGTTCCGATGACTTACTTTATTTCTTTGTCAAAAATACTTAATCTTACAAAAAATCTATTTTGATATGAATATTCCCAAAAGTTGAAGGCATCTTTCATCTTTTTTATGGTATGGTAGTAAAAAATATCACCTTTGCAGTTATCACTGTTAAAGAATGGCAAGGCATACTTATCTCCGTATACTTTGGTTAAATCTTTAATGTCAGATTCAAATACTTTTCTTATGATAAAGTGACTGTTTTCAAAAACTGGAATTCTTTCATATATTTTCATTTTTATCTCTCCTCTTTTTATTATCTATTAATAAATAAGCTCGCCATCTTGTTAAGGGGCGCAGACTGAATCCATATTTTGCCTGGACCAGTTACTTTTGTGTTAAACAATCCTTCACCGCCAAATAAAACGTTGCCAACTCCTTTAACGGGAATGACTTCAAACTTCACGCTTTCCTCCATGGCAGCAAGATAACCAGTATCAAGCACGATTGATTCCCCAAAGTTTAAATACTTTTCGACTAAGGAACCATCAATTTCTAAGAAAACGATTCCGTTGCCACTAAATTTTTGCATAATGAATCCTTCTCCACCAAAGAATGCAGTGCCTATTTTTCTTTGAAGGAAAATACTCATGTTTACACTATTTTCACGGGCTAGAAAAGCTCTTTTTTGAGCAATGATTGGTTTCTCACTAACATCGATAGCGAGAATTTCACCTGGAAAACATGATGAAACAGCGATGAAATCGTCATCCGTCGTAGCTGTATAAGTGTTTTGGAACATTGACTCACCGCTAAAAACTCGAGAGAACGCATTGCCAAAACTACCCCCAGTGTTGGTTTTCATCGTTAGTGTATCACTCATCCAACTCATCGCACCTTGTTCAGTGTGTAGTGTTTCACCTTTGTTTAAAAAGATTTCTACATAAGGTAGATTGTTACCTTTTATTTCATATTTCATGTTATTTTTTCTCCTATAATCACATAATATATCGCATATTATACCTTCTAATTATTTCAGATGAAATGTGTTAAGATTAAGAATGTTTATGGAAGTTTATTTTAGCTTAATACTCGCCCTACTTTTAACTCTTGTCCTTGAAGTGCCTTTTTACTTTATTTTTAATAAAAAGTCATTAAGTTATTTACTGACTGTCTATTCAATGAATATCGTTTTGAATCTCGCGATGAATGTTCTTTTGATGTTTGTTTTCAAGGATTATTATGTCGCCTCGCTAATAATCATGGAGATATTGGTTTTTTTGAGTGAAGGTTTCATCATCTTTTGGTTTAAGAATATTCGCTTTAAAGGTTTTCTAATTTCCATAGGGGCGAATTCTATAAGTTTGGGCATTGGGTTACTCTTTAATCAATTCCATCTCTTTACGATTTTTCCTTCAGGAATGCTAATTATTTTGCTCAGTATTTTTATCGTTGAATTTACACTGGTTATTTTCTATTTTGTTAAAGAATTTAAAAAGAAGGGTAGAAATTAGTCATAACCTTCTTGAAACAATCTATAAAAATTTTAAGAGATTATTGTTTGTTATTTTTTCCTGTTAACAACCACTATTACAATAGTAATGACAATTATTGGCGCCAATACTATGAGCGAAATAATAACAAGACCAAAAATAATTAGACTGCTTAAACCAGCTAAAAATCCAGAAAAATTCCAACCATAGCTTTCATAGGAACGACGAATAAAAAAGAAATTGGCATTCTCGATTTCCTCGGTGGATACATCACCATCAATGGTTACATATAAATCAGAATGACCTGTCGCGTTTTTGCTAATGCTTTCCCAAAAATAGTCTACATAATCGTTATCATTCATCGAAAAAGAGAAAAAAATCGTTTGAGCAGATAGTTCTCCTGAATTAGTCCAATCGAAGGAATAGGTGAATGTGGTTTCATCATTGCTCTCACTATAACTGACAGATGTTACGTTTTGATTTGAAATAACTATGGTCTGGATAAGATCATCGCTTTGATATCCATAAATTCCAAGATGTCTTGAAGAATATGTGACAGTTCCTAGAGGAGCGCTACCAGAATAAGGGAATATCTTATTAAAAGAGTATGATTGATTAGGAACAAGACCTTGAATTGGTCTTGCATCAT
>JAQVBA010000126.1 GCA_028690555.1 Acholeplasmataceae bacterium | reverse complement strand
TTTTTTCTTAAGTGAAAATGAACAGATAATAAGTAATCTCTTATCTTCGTTCATTCTTTCATAAACAAATAAGTCATCATCAGTTTCGATGGGTTTAAACTTCCCATAAACGATCACATCTTTATATTTGCTATGCTTTCTTAAATCAATGAGTTTTTGATAATAATGAAAGAGTGAATCTTTTTGATTTAAATTTTTTTCAACATTGATCTTCTTATAATTTGGATTAATTTTTATCCAAGGTTTACCTGTTGTAAATCCTGCATGAAAGTCAGATGACCATTGCATCGGTGTTCTCGCATTATCTCTTGATGTCATCGATGCTTTTCTTAAAGCTTTTGGCGGATTATCAGGTTCTTTTTCTAATTCGCGATAATAAGAAGCTTTACTGGAGATATCATTAAAATCGGTCACATCTTCAAATGGATAATTGGTCATACCAATTTCTTCACCTTGATAAATAAAAGGTGTACCTCTAAGCATATGTAATAGTGTTGCAAGCATCTTCCCGGATTCTAAAGGATACTTTAAGTTACCATATTGACTCATCACGCGTGGTTGATCATGGTTTAACCAATATAAGGGGAGCCATCCAATCTCTTTAAATGCGAGTTGCCATGAAGTAAATGCGTGTTTTAAGCTTTTAACGTTGGTTTTTAAATGTTTCACATGGTCAACTTCAAATCCATTATTGCACCAGTTGTGATCAAAATTAAAGACCATGGATAACTCATCTGAATCAAAGGATGCATATTTGATGCCTTCTTCAATCGAAGCTGAACCACCAACTTCTCCAATCGTTAAACAATCACGTTTGGCAAACACTTCTTTGTTAAGTTTCTTTAAATAGGTATGCACTAAAGGTAGATTAGAGAATTTAAACCAATCTAAAGGATATCGATCATTTGAAATCGTTGTATCTTCAAATGGTGCACGATCTAAGTGTGAAACAGCATCAATTCGAAACCCATCAACGCCTAAATCTAACCATTTATTTGCGACATCAATCATCGCTTGTTGAACACTTTCATTTTTCCAATTTAAATCTGGCATTTTATCCGAAAATATTTTCATGTAATATTGATCAGTTAACTCATCATACTTCCAGGCACTACCACCAAAGAATGATCCCCAATTGGTGGGTTCAACCTTTTTACCATCTTTTAATTTGCCTTCTTGCCAAATATAATAATCGCGATATGGATTATCTAATGATTTTCTCGATTCAATAAACCAAGGATGTTCATCCGATGTGTGATTTAAAACAAAATCTAAAATGATTTTGATGTTTCTTTTTTTCGCTTCTTCGATTAAGCGTTTCACATCGTCCATCGTGCCAAACTCTTTACTAACATCAAAGAAGTTTCTCACATCATAACCATTGTCATCCATCGGTGAATCATAAAAAGGGCAGATCCAAATGAGATCGATCCCAAGTGTATTTAAATAATCAAGTTTTTCAATGATGCCAGGTAGATCACCTATACCATCACCGTTACTGTCGTAAAAGCTTTTTGGATAGATTTGATATCCAACGCTTTCCATCCACCATTTTTTGACCACAAAAATCTCCTTTTTTACACTTTTAATTTTATCATATTGAATCATTAATTAATCTCATGATAGCGGTTTCATATTGCATCTGAAATAGAAGAGTAATGATATAATGATTTTGGTGATAAAAATGAACGCTTTAGCTATATGGCATCAAGCAAAATCTCAGTATGCTTACGCCTTTGATGAAAAAACGCTACACATCTTAATTCGCACGCAAAGAAATGATTTTGATCATGTCGAACTCATCTTTGGTGACCCCTTCATGTGGGATGGAGATTTTAAAGGGAAAGTCTTTTGGAAACATGAAGTCAAACCCATGGAAAGACGTTATCAAAACTCTGACTTTGACTACTATTTTCTAGCGATTAAACCTCCTTACTTTAGAACCAAATATGGTTTCATCTTACATACTAAAGATGATGTGTATTTTTATGGTTCAAAACGACTTAAAAAAATTGAAACTGGTGAGGAACTGTATAATCAATTCGATTTATCGGATTATAACAACTTCCCTTATTTAAATCATGAAGATCTTCATCATACACCTTCTTGGGTAAAAGATACGGTTTGGTATCAAATATTTCCTGATCGTTTTTATAGTTATCATAAAAATTCAACATTAAAATGGGGAAATCTCCCAGTTCATAATAACGAATTTTATGGTGGTGACTTAAAAGGTGTGACAGAAAAGTTAGATTATTTAAAAGACTTAGGTGTTAATGGGATTTATTTTACACCGATCTTTAAAGCGCACACTGCACACAAGTATGATACCGAAGATTATTATCAAATAGACCCACAATTTGGAACCAATGATGATTTCAAAGAGCTCGTCAAAAAAGCCCATGAAAAAGGCATTAAAGTTATGCTAGATGGTGTCTTTAATCATTGTGGATATGAACACCCCTACTTTCAAGATGTCATTAAAAATGGCGAAGAAAGCATGTATAAAGATTGTTTCTATATCGAAAAGTTCCCCGTGGTTAATTTCCCGTTAAATCGCGATAATAAGCCAATCAACTATCATAAAACTAAACTTAATTTCTTAACATTTGCCTTTACACCACACATGCCAAAATGGAACACATCGAATCCGATTGCATCTAAGCATCTATTAGGTGTCATTCAATATTGGATTGAAAATTTTGACATTGATGGATGGCGTTTAGATGTCTCAAATGAGATCAGTCATGATTTTTTAAGACAAATTAAAAGAGTCAGTCGAAAAGCCAAAAAAGAGACGTTCATCTTAGGAGAAAACTGGGATGCTTCTTATCCGTGGCTCATGGGAGATCAAATGGACTCTGTCATGAATTATGATTTGAGTTATCCCTTATGGAAAT
>JAQVBA010000125.1 GCA_028690555.1 Acholeplasmataceae bacterium | reverse complement strand
GATAGGATTAGCAGTGATTATAAGAGGAATAACACCATTAAGTTGATTCTCATAAGCGTCATAGTATGGTCCAAAGTAAGTATTGCCCGGTTTCATAATCGTTAATGACATACTATTCAGTGAATTTCCCCATACGAGAGCAATTTCAAGTCTCTTCGTGTTAGCAGGTACATTGAAATAATATGTATCTGTGCCTCCTTGCGACACAGTACCATAAATTGGAAGAGCTTTTCCTGTATCCATATATTTGTACCACGGAGTTACACTATACTTTGTGTAACCGTCAGAAAAATTAGCTGCACCCACAGGCATTACACAGCATGCGGTCAAAAGGAGCATGCCGATCAAAAGAATCTGTATCTTCATACGTTGGTATGTTCTGTTGCTTCTTTGTTATAAATACATTGAGCCTAGTATCCAATTCTGCCTCTTTCCCTTTACCTCTTGAATACATGCATTTGAGTCTAGGCTCAATGTATTGATAATAGATGAGGGAAAAGGGATAGTTGTGGATTGAGTTCCAATCCGCAAGATTATCAAAAAGAGGTTTTTCCTCTGGTGTTGCTTACGTATCTGCGATGAGGAATTCCTCTAACGAGGTTAAAATGAATTTTACTAAACAACGTATTGAAATTTTATCACTTCTTCTGCTCATAATTACAGTAATGCTTATTTTTCCAGTAAGTGCAGAAACTGCAGACGGTGATAACGTACCAATTTTTACCCTCCCTGGTAAAACAACGATTTATGACATGAAAATGATTACAGAAAAATCTGATTCATCTATAAATTACGAATCTTTAAAGATTCCAGAAAGTGTTATAGCCTCATCTGATGCCAAAAAAGCATCAGGCGAGATAGCAAAAGATTCAGAAATCTATGATGTAATTTGTTTCAATAACCCCATTCCCGAACGCCAGGCTGAAATCACACTTCCAATCACATTATACGGAAAAGACTATCTTCTTCTCCTTAAAAGAATGAATTTTGAAAATATTGATGATGGTATTGATTCCTATGAGGGCGTGATTTCAGGCATTGATGACTCCCATGTTGTGTTGACCGCAGATATAGATAATATTCTTTGTGGATTTATAAGCTATCCTGGTGAATACATCACTATCTCTGCAATTCAGGCAAGTGAAGACAGCCGAACAACTGGTATGCCATTGCATATCGTATATTCAGAGTATGATATGCTTCAGCCGGATGAACCGATCGAATTCTGCGGAGTCAAAGATCAGGTTCAAACAGCCCCATTATCTGAAAAAATCGTAAAACCAGCTGAATCAAACTCAAAGGGACCATATGACACGGTTTATGTTGATCTACTTGTTGTAACAGACAACGCTTTTTACTCTAGTAGCTGGGTAACAACCGCTCAAAGTTACATTGCAACAGCAAACTCAGTCACCAGTTATGGTAGAGATGACGTAAAAGTTGTTTTAGTACCGCATTATGATGTCTCTCAAAAATCTCAGTTAAGTGCTAATTCTTCAATTACCACATATCCATTAAATACTCTGGCATATTATTATCCGCTGTCAACTTTAGATTCTTTGAATGTTGATTTGTGTGTTTATCTTGGGGGATATGATATTGATGGTCAAGATCAAGGGTTATCGTGGGGATATGATACCAGATATGCCTGGTCTCAAATGGTTTCTGATGCGAATGTTATTCCCCCGGGTATTTATAATGGAGACGATTATGCAAGAACATTTTGCATCATTCATGAAATTGGACATTGTTTCGGAGCATTACATTGACAAGCATACACATGGGGATTATTACTTAATGTAAGAAATACCGTTATGCTCAGTGAGTATTATGGGAGTCCATTTAACTTATTCGAGTTTTCCTCACCATCTTATCATGGGGATTCGACACATAATAATGCACAGATAATTAGAAATAATAAAACCAGTGTTAGTTTGCACACGTAAAATACAGCTATAGTCATGATTGAACATACCAAAAACACAAAAGCGAGTGTCATCTGCATGGCACTCATCTATTTTTTGCCGCTATGCATTTCTTCGGCATATATCTCATGGAATATATTTTTGCCAAACGCCGTCACTGAAGGACTGTTTGCGAGTCTGATGTTTCTTCTGCCGATCGCAGCCCTGATTGGGGTGCTAACGTATAGGAAAACGCTCGGCAGAGAAAACACGACATGGGTCACGGTCCTTTTCATTGCTCTTGCTCTTTTGCCCGTCATCAACATCGGAATGTGCATTACAAACATCATCGGCGGAACCATCACTTCTCCGGCAATGCTGACGAATTTCCTGCGAACCTTGATTTGGATCACTTTCGTCTATTTCTCCCTGATCCTTGCCCCTCTCTTCTCCCTTGTTGTTCCAAAGCTTTGCGAAGGACAAAAACCGCAGAAGATCCTGTCGGGCGTCTCGAAAGGGTTTGCCGTATTCAGCATCTTCTATCTGCTCTATTCTACGTTTAGCGGCATATCAGGAGATGCATATGATGTTGTTGTCCCCGGCATGCCTCCTGCTTATCCCTGGTATATATCCCCGATGTTTATGTTGAGCCTCGCCATTATCTGGGCCCTTTTCGGTTTCGCGGTCGGAGCCTGTATGATTTGGCTGTGTCGAAAATCGGAAAATGAAGTATGCATGCGGAACGAATCTGATGAAATATGAAGACAATACAGAATCCAATCAGACCGGATTCCCTCCCTCTATTTTCTCAAGCTTGTTCTCACGATCCCGACGAATACATTCTCCATTGGAGGCTAGGCTCAAAGTATTGATAAGAGATGAGGCAAAAGGTATAGTTGTGGAGTGAGTTTCCAACTGCACGATTATCCAAAAGAGAAACATCATGAAATTGCGTATAAAAATTCTTACTGTCTGCATATGCATACTTCTGTTGATCATGAGTGCCGGCTGCAT
>JAQVBA010000124.1 GCA_028690555.1 Acholeplasmataceae bacterium | reverse complement strand
CTTTCTTAAATAAAAAAGTCCTTAGAAAAATCTAAGGACGAAATATCGCGGTACCACCTTAGTTCTAGGTTTTCCTAGCACTCAAATCACGGATAACGGCGTGACCCGGATGTTTTTTAATCATCACTCAGAGGGAGTAACTAAAGATCGTTTGCAGCTTTCACCATCCTGCATCGCTAACCAAGTGACTTATCGTCTTATCCTCATCATCGTATTGTCTTTATTATAGCACTTTCTGTATACTTTACAAGTATTTATTAACCTTTATATTGGTCTTGACTGATCTTTATTGGTGTCATTAAATCTTTAATGCGTTGAAGTAGTCTTGCTGCTTTCACACGTGATGTCTCATCACGATTTAAAGTTAAGGCTTCCACTAATTGCATATAATCAAAATTAGATGTCATAAAGACGGGAAGTTTTGCTGATAAACGATATTGTAAAATAGGCACTAATACTTCATCTCTAAACCATGGTGTCATATTTTCACCACCGATATCATCCATCATGAGAACATCGGCTTGTTTTAATTGATTAATGCGTTCTTCTAAATTCCCTTCATTCATCCCTTGGCGAATACTTCTGACAAGATCCGGCATATAAACAAATAAAACCATGATGTTCTTTTCTGCAAGTTCTTGCGCGATTGCACTAATTAAATAGCTTTTCCCTGTACTATATTTCCCATAAAGATAAAGTCCTTTTTCATAATGGCCTTTTTTATAGTTTTCAACGAAATAATGCGCATGATCATAAGCATTTTGTCTTTCATCATTAAACGTATCAAAAAGGCCAAGACTTGCATCTTGAATATAGATTTCACTATCATAAAACTTTAAATGTCTTTTGATCTTTTCCCGTTTAATTTCCTCAGCCTTTTCTTTTGTCGGCTGATAGATAATTTCAATATAAGGCTCAGTCTTTAAGACAGGTTGATAGCCATCTTTATTGGGTGATTCATCACGATCTAAGAGGTAGCGATACACTTTAAAAAGATCAAGATCAGAAATGTTTAAATGTCTAGTCTCAGGGTCTTTTTTAATAATTTTACGCATCTCTTCAAGAGTTGTCATCATATTATCCCTCCATATTTGCTAAATCTTTAATATAATCATCTAGCCAATCGGGTTCGCTCTTACTTGGAGTTGTCGGTTTCTTCTCCCATTTGGTTTCTAAATCAGTCGCATAATTGATCGCATCTTCAGTCGTTTGAACGCCTTTGTTCAACCAATCATGTAATACCGTTTCTAAATAGTTAATATTGGGTAATACACCATCTTTATTTTTTAAGACGAGCATCAAGATGACGTTGATGATGCCTGGCTCAACATGATTTCTTTCTAAAAGGTTGGTTGCAGTTTGTAATGCAATTCCTTGTTGATTCGTTTTCGCATATTTTTGAATAATGACTTGAGGAGCAATTTGGTCCATCAAGGTTGTTTTTGGTAAATCTTTTTGTGCAATCGACAACATTTGATGTTTAGAATCATAATATTGTTTTGCTTTCAAATTGAGTTGAGAAAAATTGATGTTTTGTTTAGATTTGGTTGCAGTTTCATAAATTTGAACCATATCCGAAACATCAAACTGATACACAAACGCAATTTTTGTAATAATATCTTTAAAACGTTCACTCAAGAGTTGGGTATTTTTAAGTCTCTCAGGAACCCGTTCGACAAAATTTTCATAATTAAATTTGTAATTAATATGGCTACCCCCGTTTTGTTGTCTTCCTTGAAGTGGGTAGTCAATATTGAGTAAGCTACTACTCTTAAATTCATAAAGTGCATCAAAAGATTTCGTGATATTATCATATCCCTCTTTTTCAGGAATATCCATCTTAAACAATGATGTGACAAAATTTAAATTTTTTTCGCCAATTTCACTTTGTAAATATGCACCAAACACCGTATCCATTAAAAACTGTTTCGCTGAAAGTGGTGCTTTCATATAATAAATGAAATGATCCTCTTTTTTATAGACTTCTATTAAATTTAAAGCCTCTAACTTTTGTCTAACTTTTAAATATTCAGATTGCCTAATATTGAGTAAATCAAATAACTCATTGTGCGTATATGTATCTCTTTTTGTTTTATTTAAAAGTTGATAAAATGTCGTATAAAGTGCATGGGCATCTAATCCCATTAAAGGTTGATACAAAAGTGCAAGCACTTTAAAATCTTGTGCGGATAAATCCGATGAACTATGGAGTTGAAATAAACTGCTGTTTTTCATGTTTTAATCCTTCTATAAAATGATCAATTTCTAAATAAAGATCACTGATTTCTTTTCGATTATCAAAAATCGTGTGTGCATAAAGTTTTTTATCTTCTAACGGCATTTGACTTTGAATCTTTATTAATGCTTCATCTCTTGTGATCGAATCTCTTTCCATCAATCTTTTAATTTGTGTCTCTAAATCAACATAAACTAAGACAATATGATCACAATGTTTCATATAATCCGCTTCGATTAAAAGTGGCATGTCAATGACGATGAATGGGAAACGATCCATAATCGCTTTTTGTTTTTCAATTTCATCAAACACATAAGGATGAACGATTTGATTCAGTTCTTTTCTTTTTTCTTGATCATGAAAGATGATGTCACCTAATTTTTTCTTATCGTCATCATTTCGAACTTGAAATCCAAAAACTTTTTCTGCTTTTGTAATCATTTCTTCTTTGTGTTCCCAAAGATTTTTAACGATAAAATCACTATCAATCACAGGAATATGAAGAGATTTTAAATATTTTGTTACCGTCGTTTTCCCACTGGCGATGCCACCGGTTAAACCGATAATATAAGGTTTATTTTTGACAGGTTTCACAGACATAGGTCCCTCTTCCTCCCACGCGTATCTTTTTGATGGTTGTTCCACATATTTGACACGGTTGATTTACTTTGGTATGGACCATCA
>JAQVBA010000123.1 GCA_028690555.1 Acholeplasmataceae bacterium | reverse complement strand
TAAGCAATAACCAGTCGGAATAATGACCATCCGTGAGCAATTTCTGATAAAGTCCCAGCTCCACCGCCAATCGCAACTATTGCATCAACATTCGCAACAACACTATTTCTTGACATATCAAGACCTGTTGGAATGCAGATATCTACATACTGATTCGCTTGGGTTGGATCAAATCCGGGGAGAATCCCAAGAATATCACCATGTTGATGTTTATCTGAACTAGCTGCCCCTTTTGATGCAGCTTCCATTACGCCATATAGTCCTCCTGTGACAACACTATAACCATTATCAACAAGATATTTTCCAAGTTCTTCTGCAAGACGATATTTTTCAGAACATGGATCAACTCTTGCATCTCCAATGACAGCAATAAGCGGTTTATGCATATGTTTCTCCCTCCCGTTTCGTTAATTCAGGTTTTTCTACAATCTTCTTGATAATCGACTCACGATACGCGCGTTTTTCGGATGACTTAGCACCAGTTGGTTCATAGAAATAACATTTCTTTTTGACATACATAGGGCGCTCTGCAATTTCAGTCATAGGAAGCATAAATGCCCAGTCATCAGCATATTCTATCCATGAATTATCTATCATGAAATAGGATTCTGGTATAGAATCAAAGAGATATTTTCTAAAGGTCCTCAGATGCTGCCAGACATTACCGCCGCGTTTGTATCTTGCCCCTGCAAAATCAGCATGGTACTCACATCTTTTATCTGTTCGAATCATTGATCCAACAGTTAAATCGGCTCCGTCTTCATAGTATTTTTTGATAGTTGAGATCACATCGTCCCCAATAAGTGCATCATCCATATCGAGGGTTATGATAATACTATTCGGATTCTCACACAATTTTGTGATGGCAATAGAATAATTTTCTATTGGAGAAAGTGGTTGCCAGTTAAATAATCCAACAGCATGTATCCCATATTGCTGGAGAACGATCTCCCGCAAATATTCTGGAATCGGTGTCTCTGATCCTGCATCAATAAACAGAATTCCAACGTGTTGCAGATTTTGTTTTTGAACAGAGTCGAGACATCTTCTGAATTTAGAGGTGGAAACGTTCCGTCCGCGAATCAACAATATACAATCATCCGAAAGTTTAGGTAACCAATCAATGCTTGAAGGAGTTAATTCAACATTTCCATATTGTATTTCAGGGATCCAGCCACGTTCAGCTTGAATTAATATATTATACCAGAGGTTTACATCTTTTTTAATTCTGTTCGGTACATGAATGTAGAAGGTATCCTTCACCCCACCGCGATAAGATTGGGCCATGCATTGTTTTTCTAAGAGTTTTTGATCCAATGCTCTATGCCAGGGAAGTGTAAGTTTACCATTATCAGGATTTACTGAGTTTGGAAGCGGAAGGAGAGAAAAGAGGCGCTCTTTATCAATAAGCGCACATCTAACTTCAGTCCTCCATTTTTTTCCGTCAGCATTATGTGTGCTATATGGTTCATCTTGTTTTTTTGCAATATTAAAAGAAAGAGTCACCGCATTTCTGTCTTCTTTCAGTACATGTAACATCTCAGCGAGATAATCATGCATCCGGTTCTTTCGAATAATTACCGCATCGCTATCCAATGCGAGAATATGTGTTCCATGGCATTGTTCAAATCCGTAGATAGACATAAAAACCGGCTGGAGATTCTCTGATTTCGGATCAATTGAGTCCTGATCAAACCACTTCAGATACGAAGATCGAATCAACTGATCATCATCCGGAGCACACACAACACGATCGATGATTCCCTCATTTGTCAGTATGGATAATTTTTCATTGAAGATGGTTTGATTCGGTACTGAATACGGCCGTGCAACATCAGTAGTTCCTGAATCAGTAATCACAATCTTCTCCAAAAATTTCTGCGGTCCTTCCAACTGGGTTACAATATGGCGAATCTGCATGTCGATTGTTTCCCATTCCCGAGGCGAAACTCGTATCAACAGAGAGACTTTATTTTCCTTTGAAATTGGAATGGGAGTTAATGTCAGGATCAGGAAATCACTGGATGGAGCGAGAAGATTGACATCAGTGGCACTGGTTTCCTGCATCTCTTTTATGCTAAATCCCTCACGATAAAAGAGAGATTTATACCAGGAAAATGGACGATGGCATTCATGTCGAATTTTGTTCGTTTCCTTCATCTGTTTTTGGTAGACGAACTGAGATTGATATGCAGTATCTGAAAAATCATTCCGTTTAACATGACTTTCTGACTCCATGACAAAACTGGAAAATGGATTACATATACCCACAATCAGTTCACCGGTCTCCGATATGAGTTGACGAATGTTGGAAATTACCTCTGCTGCCTCACTGTTATCGGCAATCGTACAGAGAACCAGATTACATACAACACAGTCAAATTTTGTCTTATACCTTTTTAATTCTGAAAGCCCTGCATTACCAATATAGATTGAGGAGGTTTCATTCACCGCCAGATTTTTCTGGATCGTTACTTCGTCAGGGTCATACCCCGTAACGCGTAAACCATGTTTCGCCAAAGACTCGGTAATCGAGCCGCGACCACAACCATAATCCAGCACGTTTTTTGGATGAACTGCCAGAACATGCTGAATAATATCATCATTGATAAGCATATTCTTGGTTTTTGTTTCCAGAGCTGACATAAAATATTCAAAGCCATAGAGTTCCGGGATATGGTCATCAAAGAGGCTCGCAGCCATTATTTCTGAAATATCCTCTCTAAAGTGCCATCGATATGTTAAATATGCCCGCTTACACATCTGGACAAATTCAATCTCACTATAAGGAATCAAGGATGAACCTATATCCACGTATTTTAGGGAAGTTCCATTGCAAAGAAGGTTTTTTGGATGGAAATTATCACATACAACACCTGAATTTTTAAACTCCCTGAGCATCGTCAGAATATCTGAAAGATAACCTCCATGATAT
>JAQVBA010000122.1 GCA_028690555.1 Acholeplasmataceae bacterium | reverse complement strand
AACTCTATATGGCATGTGGTACTGAAGATTTTTTATTTCAAGATAATGAAGCATTTTACGATTTTTTAGTTGAACAAGGCTTTGATGTTTACTATGAAACATCACCTGGAGCTCATACATGGGACTTTTGGGATTGTTATATAGAAAAAGCCATCAAATGGCTTTTCAACGAACCGGTAACTGATTTATAAATTTTAAGAAATCAACAAACTGATGACTCCACGCTTGTTCGTGGTGTTTTTCATTTTGAATGAGCAATTTTAAATGTTTCACGCCTAAATCAGATAATATCGCTGCTATTTTTTTGGATCCTTTGACGTAGACTAAATTCGAAGAATGATCTGGATCAGGGTTTGCTTCCATCGTGCCCACACTAATAAAGATACGGTGATGTGGTGATAAAAATGATGACTTAACATAATCAATCATCGGAAGCTCATGAAACCATAGGGATGTTGAAAATAGTCCGGCGACATTAAAGATATCTGGATATTTACTGATTGCATAAAGTGAAATGTAGCTTCCCATCGATGAACCCGCAATATAAGTATGTTTCATATCTTTTAGAGTCCGATACATGTCATCAATCCATGGTTTTAGTTCTAAAACCAAAAAATCTACATAAAGGTCTCCTAAACCTCCATATGTTTTATTTAATTTTTCATTGTGTTTCGGATCGTTTTTCCAAGGAGAATATAAATCTAGGCGCGTATCATCACTATCGATACCGACAATGATCATATCTTTAATCTCACGTTTTGACACCATAGAATCCATCGTTTTTTTAATTTGCCAACTATATCCATAAGTTGCTGTTTGATCATCAAATAAGTTTTGCCCATCATGCATGTATAAAACAGGAAAAGATTTCTTTAATTCTTGATATTGATTTGGTAATAAAATACGAATGGTCATTTCTTTATCCAATAAGTTTGAATGTTTATTTGTAATGATTAATTCTCTCATATCGATTCACCTCAACTTCTATTCTATCATACGCTAATTTTATGATTTTGCGTCAAAAAATATGATAGAATAGAAATGTACATAGGAGGTATCTATGGCAAAGCGTATTGAAACTAAATCAAAAAAACCGATTAATCGCCTTGGCTTTGGTGGGTGGCAACTCGGAAACACTGAGTTTTGGGGACATATGTCTCAAGATGAAGGTGTTGAACTCGTTAAAAAAGCAATTTCTGAGGGCATCAATTTTTTTGATACTGCTCCTGGCTATGCAGCTGGTGTGAGTGAATCCATCATTGGCATGGGGATAGAAGGTCATCGAGAAGATGTTTTTATTACAACGAAATATGGGCATACTGCTGATGGTGAAACAGACTTTAGCGTTTTTTCGCTACGTGAACAAATATATAGTAGCCTAGAACGTCTACAAACCGATTATATTGATGCTTTAATCCTTCATAATCCTCCTTGGGACATTTTAGAGGGATTAACAACACATGTACAAGAACTCAAGAAGTTAAAAGATGAAGGTTTAATTAGATATTTTGGTGTGAGTATTGATACAGGAGAAGAATTAGAACTTGTATTAAACCATCTTGATATTGATTTAATTGAAGTCATCTTTAATATATTCTTTCAAGAACCTATGGACTATTTTCAAAAAGTCAATGAGAAAAATATTGATTTAATCGCGAAAGTTCCGCTTGACTCAGGATGGTTAACGGGTAAATATGATGAATTTTCAGAGTTTCACGGGATTAGAATGCGGTGGGATGATGAAACAATCGAAAAACGCGCATTTTTGGTTTCAAGACTAAAATCAATTACGACCAAAAGCGATTTAACGAAATATGCGATGGGATTTATTAAAAGTTTTGATGAAATCTCTGTCGTAATTCCAGGTATTAAATCGATTGAACAACTCTTGGATCATATCAATCATCAAAATTTTAATTTATCCGATGAATTAAAGCGTGCTTTTATCGATGTTTATGAGTCATATATCAAAGATGATCCTTTGACTTGGTAAGCAAATAGACACTATTTTAAGGCATCTTAGATGCCTTTTTTAATAAAATAAGGAGTTTGTATGGGAACAATAATTAATGCGGCAGCTATTATCGTTGCAACCCTTTTAGGTGTTTTACTTAAAAAAGGATTATCTGATAAAGTACAAAAAAGTATCATGTTCGCAATGGGTCTTGGGCTTGCTGCGCTTTCTTTAGGATGGTTTTTCAAAGATTTTTTTCAAATCCATGAAAATCAAATTGCAACTCAAGGCGACTTGCTTGTGATTATTAGTTTAGTCATTGGGGTTTCGATTGGTGAATGGATTGATATTGACGGTAGATTAACCAAAGGTGCAATGGCCATTGAAACCAAATATAAACTTCCACCTCTTGCAAAAGGATTTATATCGGCAACTTTAATTTTCTGTGTGGGTGCGATGGCCATCATCGGATCAATTCAAGATGGGCTCAATGGTGACATTACAACATTAGTCATTAAAAGTGCTCTAGATTTTGTGACAGCACTTGTTTTAGCAGCAACCCTAGGTTTTGGTGTCATGTTCTCAGCATTCAGTGTATTACTCTATCAAGGAGCGATTACTGTACTTGCTGGCACCGTACAATCTTTTTTAACACCTGAAATGCTTGCATCTGTATCCATGGTAGGAAATATTTTATTAATTGCAATCGGCATTAACTTTATGGAATTAAAAAAAGTGAAAGTTGCGAATATGCTACCTGCACTCTTAGTTCCTGTGATTTATTACTTAGTCATGGCGATGTTTTAATGAGTGAACATGTATGCAAGATCTGTGGTCAAAAAACAAAGCCATGGATTCATCCAAAAACAAAAGCCTTATTCCATGAATGTGAGTTTTGTGAGTTTATCTTCAAAGATGAATCTTTATATGTTTCCCTAGATGAAGAGAAAAAGACATATGATAAACATGAAAATGATGAAGATAATAT
>JAQVBA010000121.1 GCA_028690555.1 Acholeplasmataceae bacterium | reverse complement strand
CATGCTGCGAGTGTGAATAGGAATACTGAAAGGATCAAAAGTAATAAAATTCTTTTTGATTTCATAATTTGTTAGGTGTTTTAGAGTACACCCTTCCTCCCTTTTCTATAATTTCTTTCACTTTACTAAGTGTTGTTACTTTGTGTTACATTTGAATCTTTGGATTAATAACTACAAATTAAAAATTCATAGCTCTTAATCTAAACTTTAAGTGACCAAGCTCATTTTCAATAAAATCACTCCTCTTCCATAAAGTCGATGAGTTACTAATCCTATAGTTCATTATACATGGAAGACTATAAATAGTCAAGTAAATGAATGGCTATAATAACTCGTTTTTCCAAATAGTGGAGTCACCAATCCCACCCTTTAAATAATCTCCCACTTCAGGGAATCTGTACCAGAAACTGAGGTAATTATTTCAAGGTTGAAATTTCTCGCTTTTCATGGTAACAAAAACAAATTCCAGGGGTGATTTTTCCTGGTTTGTAAGTATTATATCAATTACATTTTCTATTTTCAAGTATAGAACCCTTCCTTTTTTGACTTTTTACATCAAACCGGTTTCGGGTGTTATATTAAAAACGAGCAAATTTATATACTTAAACCCTCATTATCTTCTAAGGGTTTACTTGTATCTTTTTGAATCATTTCATTGATTGTAAAGCCTAACCCTATCATAATATAAAATAGTGGAGCAACCGATACTTTCTGATCGTTAAATATCCCAGCAAACAAATATGCAATGACACCTAAGAATAAACCTGAACCAATCATATGCATAAAATGATGTTCGAATTTTTTAATATAAATCCTAAAACTTTGAATGAAATAAATCACAAAAACTGATAAAAGTGCTAAAAGTGATATCACACCTGTATTGATACCTGTCTGGATATACATATTATGGGGTTTATCAACAATTGTATATATCCCCATGTAATTAAGTTTACCTGCAATATCGGTTTGTGGATAAGCGATTGGATAGTTATCCGGTCCGCTTCCAATGAAAAAGTAATCTTTTAATAAAGGAATACTTCTAGACCAAATGAATGCTCTACTGGAAAATAAGATACCATAATCATCGAGTGCTTCGATTCTGTCTGGGACCACGGGTTGATCTAGGAAGCCACCATTGCTTAATATTTTAAATCCCTCATCAGTTTTATATAAATCGAATGATCTTCCATATACAATGATGGTGAATGCATTTCGATCCTCAAAAATTCGAATTCTAAAATCTTTATATGTCTCATCAACGAATGAGACATTTCTTCCACTCACAAGAACTTCAAGAACTTCACCATCTAAATTATATGGCCATAATCCATGATTCATCCATTTTAAAACGAGTCCTTCTTCTTCAGTCTCTAAATAAAGCATGTCATCTTCAATTTCAAGTCTTGTGATAAAAACTCTATTTTCCGAATAAATTTCAGCTTCTTCAATCGCTTTAAAAATATTAATGGATTGAAGCTCGTTGATTACTCTACCATCAGTTTCAACATTTAAAATGTATCCCACGCTTCCCATTAATAGGAAAGGAAATAAAATTTTAAAAGGTTTAGTTAAAAACATTCTTCTAAAAACAATGATAATCATGAGTAAACTTACAATAATACCTATAATACCCGCACGTGAGTTAGAACCATACCCTACAAGTAACATCAAACCCAAAAAGATGATGTTAAATAATTGAAACACAATTTTTTTACTATACAAATATAAAACAAAAGCTAGGGGAATCATTAAAGCTGCATAACTACCTACAAAGTTTGTATTTCCTAGGGTTGCGTAAATATCATATTTATCAAATATAAAAGTCAAGTCATCCTTAATTGGTTCTAATACTTTAGGTAAAATTAAATCTAGTCCCCATGGTGTTCTGAAAAGATCCTGTCCAATGTATTGATAAAACCCAATTAACCCAATCACAATCCCTAAAAAAATGAAAGCTCCGATAATGAATTTAATTTGAAACTCTTTTTCAACCAGATGGTAAACAATTACCATTAACAAACTATAACTCATTAATACATATAAACCTTGAAACATTTCCATGAATCCACGAAGAGCCACTTCTTGATCTAATGCAAAAATGGTAGATAACATAGAAAATAACACATAGATGCCAAGTGGAATCATAAATCCTTTTTTCTTTATGTGTATTTTTTTTAATAATACTAATACAAGACAAAATAAAACGAGAATTATGGTAAAAATAATTAACCAATATGCTTTATAGTAACTAAAAAAATCAAGTTGTAAAGTGCCTCCAGTCCAGTTACGTTCTTCTAGGGGTGTTAGTTCAACAACTTTTGCATAGACAATCAAGGGAATGATACCAATGATGATGATTAGAGGAATGATACTCCAAATGTGCCAATATGAAACAAATTTATGAAGCATATTAAAAATTACTGAAGGTTTTTTATCTTCAATCACTTCAGCATTTACCTTTTTTTTATGAACTTTCTTTTTAGGAGAAATATTTTGGTGCTTCTTTTTAAGATATGTCTTTTGTTGTGGCATTCCTTATCTCCTTATATATTTATCCGATAATATTTATCGCATAGTACTGTCTATATTTACCACTTTCTGAAGTGACTAATAAATACTCATAATGATAAAAAACATCTTTTTCTTTAGGTGTACGACTATTCGTTACACCTAAATAACTTTGTTTACTACCATCCACTGATTCAATAAAAGAAATGACTTCACTCACTGTCATACCTTCTTCAATATATAGATTTGTACCATCAAGATGTATTTCAGCATCTTCTTTTAATTTTATATGTGTGTCATCGGATTTGTTTTCATTAGATGTACATCCGGTAAGTAAAAACAAAGACAATATTACAAGTATATATTTCATATATAATCCCTCTCTAGTCAAGAATATCGTATCATAGGAACTTTGAAGTGTCAATTTAAACTGTA
>JAQVBA010000120.1 GCA_028690555.1 Acholeplasmataceae bacterium | reverse complement strand
GCTGTAAGGAGGAAAAAAACTAGTCTGTGATGTGATCTATAATTCAATTATAAAATAGTCCGTCTATAAAAATCTAAAAAGAAGGAGATCTAATGTATATCTGAGGACTACATATATATATTAGGAGTTTTATTATGCCTAATCTAATATTCATGAGTGCAGTTACGACAAATACACTCTACACCGTTTTAATTATTGGGTTTTTATTCACTGTCTTTTACATTGAAAGAAAACTCATGAATCGTTATGAAGAACAACTTAAAAAATGGTTTATTACCATTATTTACATCCTATCTTTCTTCTTGCTTGCTGCGGGATTGATTGCTATTTTAAGTGTATGGAATTACGACTTAATTGGTATGATTAATGAAAGTTATGCTAATTTTGAAGACAACTTAAATGTCTATATGGGGCGGATAGTTTCAAGTTTAATAATTCTATTTGTAGGATTAATTGTCCTTAGAATAGCACGAATGACATTTAAACATATTAGCAAAAAAAATAGTCCAATGCATAAACGTAAAAAAACGATTGCAAAAGTATCAAATAGTATTATCAAATACTTAGTTTGGATTGTTCTATTCTTAGTTATCTTATCTGTATGGGGTGTTAATGTTGCTCCTGCTCTTGCTGGATTAGGTATTGCTGGACTTGTCATCGGTCTTGGTGCACAAAAATTCATTAATGACTTAATTGCCGGAATCTTTATAATTTTTGAAAGACATTTTGATGTTGGAGATGTTGTTGAAATCCAAGGATTCAAAGGTGAAGTCATTGATATTGGATTAAAAACAACACGTTTAAAAAATTGGAAAGGCGACATCAAAGTAGTTGCAAACGGCGAAATCACAACAGTGATAAACTACACTGAAGATTTCTCAATAGCTGTAGTTGAATTTGGTATTTCATATAAAGCAGATATTAATAAAACGATTGCTGTATTAAATGAAAAACTACCCATTGTTATGGCATCTTATGAAGAAATCATTGATAAACCTCAAGTGGTCGGTGTTACTAATTTAAATACAAGCAGTGTTGATTTGAGAGTGACTGCTAAAACAATTCAAGAAAAGCAATATGCCATTGAACGTGAGATTAGAAAACAAATTAAATTTATATTAGATGAAAATAACATTGAAATCTCATTACCACAAGTTGTGGTTCATCAACCTAAATAAAAAGGCTATTAAGCCTTTTTTCTTACCATTTTATCACTACAACCTTTTGCATAACTACAAGATGCGCATATGCTTTCATCTTTTGTTTTAATTCGATTATAGATAATGATTGCAACAATGCCTAAAACAACAATTAAGATAATAACATCGGTTAAAGTCATGAAACTAAACCTCCTATAAGTGAACCCAACTGAAAGATAATCACTGCTAATAACCAAGCCATACCGGTTTGAAATAAAACAGCGGTCCACATTCTTTTTGTAGTTCCTAGCTCTTGACGCATGGCACCAATAGATCCAAAACAAGGTGCACTAAATAAATTAAATACCATGAATGCATAAGCAGAAGGTGCTGTAAAGAAGGCAAATGCCTGACTTCCAAATATAAGTAATCCATCTGTATTTGTATCAGATAATCCCGCAATGATTGCCATCGAAGCAACCACTTGTTCTTTTGCAATTAATCCTTGGATGGCAGAAACTGAAGTTCCCCAATTTAACGTTCCTAACATCGGATAAAAGATATAAGATAAAATTTTACCAACCGATGCTAAAATACTTTGATCTGGATGAATGCCATATTTAAATGACCATGAAAAACTAATTAAAATCCAAATAACCAGTGATGCAAATAAAATCACGGATCCAGCATGAGAAATAAACTCTTTCACCTTTTCATATACATCACGAATAATAAATCGCATATGTGGGACTTTATAATGTGGTAGTTCTAAGATAAATGTGGAAGGTTTCCCTTTTACAAAAATCCTTTTTAAAATCAAAGCTGAAACCATAATTATCATGATGGCTAAAAAATAGAGTGATGCTGAAACAAGTCCAGCATATTCTTCAAAAAAATAACCAGCAAATAAAGTTATAATTGGTAATTTTGCCGAACAAGGGATAAATGGCGTTAACATAATGGTCATCTTTTTTTCAGTCTCATTTGGGATGGTCCTTGCTGACATGATAGCAGGTACACTGCATCCACTTCCAATAATAAACGGGATTAAAGATTTACCTGATAAACCCATTTTTTGAAAGATACGGTCTAAGAAAAATGCAATTCTAGCCATATATCCCGTCGTTTCTAAAAGTGAGATTAAGAAAAATAGAATAATGAGCTGGGGTAAAAAGCTTAAAATCGCCCCAACACCCGCTAAGATACCATCTGTAACAAGACTGGCTGACCATGTCGATGCATTAAGAGAAATTAAAGTTTCATGAGTCCATACTTTAAGAGTTTCCATGAATCCACTAACAAAATCAACTGTAAATCCACCTACAGGTCCTGCAGCAAAATAATAAATGAGAAACATAATCACAACAAAAATAGGTATGGCTAAATATCGATTTAATAAAATATTATCAATCTTATCTGTCCACGTCATTTTTTCTAATTTAGAATCGATTGCTTCATCACGAATATATTCGATATAACGATATCTTTCATCAGCAATAACTTGTTCTAAATCTCTTTGATAATTCTTTCTTAAATTTTGTATTTTTTCAGAAATCGATTCTGTTATGTAATGATCATAACTTAAATCGCCTTCAATCATTTTCATCGTAACAAATCGTTGATGTTTTAAATTGATTTCTGCTTCAATCGATTCAACCGTCTTTTCCATGATATGATCATAGAAATGGGTATAGTTGTTCTTTCGATAATCTTGTTTCTTAATTGTTTGAATAAGATTAAAGACATTTGTTTTCTTAGTTGCTGAAATGGGTAATATCGTTGTATCTAATCGATCCATCAACAAATCAA
>JAQVBA010000027.1 GCA_028690555.1 Acholeplasmataceae bacterium | reverse complement strand
TTTTTCGATTTCTAGTTGTCCACCGCGTTGCGCAACATATGTCACATATGGAATTTGAAGCGTGACACGGTATTTAGGATTATATCCAATCACATTTACATATTTTTCAACATTATCTTTTTCTAATGCCATCTTTTTTAACACTTCGAGGGTTGCTTTAATATCATCGAGTGCACGATGCGTATTAGGTTCTAAAATCATATAGGTTTTGACTGCAGCCTCTAAACGATGCGGAAAAAGATGACGATCTTTATAAATTGCCATGACATCTAAAATGTCATTTTTTAATATAAAATGACGGTTATGATATTTTTTCATCCATTCAATCATGAATGATAAATCAAATAAAATATTATAAGCGACAAGTAATGTGTGCTCATCTTCATACATTTCAAAAAAACGTTGAAATGCTTCTTCTTGAGTAACACCTTCTCTTAAGAGCATTTCATCGGTGATATGTGTGATTTCAACAATTTTATCTGGTAATCTTTTGTGTGGTTGGACAAGTAAGGAAAGTTCATCTGTGACTTTATATTGTCCATCAACTCTTTTTAAAAGGACTGCACCGACTTCAATGATTTCTTCAAATCTAGCATCAAGGCCGGTCGTTTCAAAATCAAATAATAAAATTTTATCGTGTTTTAGCATATTATGCTCCTAACAAATAAAGTTCTAAACCGAGCTTTTTATCAATTTGTCCACTTTTAATCTCATAATCTAGTTTAGAAAGTTTTGATAAATGTGTTTCTAACATTTCAAAAGTCACACCTTGTGCATTTTTTACTAAGTAATAAGCTCTACCGCTTTTAATTCTGAAATGATCTGCAATTTGATCTTTTCTATAGCCTTTTTCAATGAGTAATTTTGCATGCATTAATTCTCTGACTTTCCCAACGATATTATTTAATATACGAATGGGGTCTTCATTTCTTGCGACTAGATCATAAAAGATTTCAATCGTTTTTTGTTGGTTTCTTGATAATAAAGCATTGGTTAGTTCAAAAATGTTTTCTTCTAAATTACGACTTACTAAAAGTAATACTTCTTTTTCATCAATCACCTTAGAGTCATAAGAAAACAACATCAGTTTTTCTGCTTCTTGTGCAATTAATTGGAAATCCATATTGGTTCTCTCTAAAAGAGCATCAATTGCTTGATCTGTAATTTGATATTGATACTTTGAAAATAGATTTCTAACAAAGATTGGATATTCTTTTTTATCCATCTCTTTAATTTTTTCTAAATAACCATAGGTATGAAGTAATTTCCCGATTGGAGAAGATTCATTTAATAATTCTTGTAAAACAACGATTAAGATACAATCTGGATTTGGTTTTTCAAAATAAGATGCCCATCGTTGAATCACTGGTTCACCTTGGGGTTCAAGTGCTTGGATATTTCTCACAACAATGACTTTCTTTTCAGCAAAAAAAGAAACCGTTTGTAAGTCTTCTAAGACATCATCTGATGCATTTTCTAAAAGGTCGTAGTGAATAATATTAAAGGGGTCGACCTCAAAAGTTTCAATCTTTTGTTGGAGTGTTAGATTGAGTAAAAAGTCATTATTGCCATAAATTACATAGATTGATTCTGCCATTTGATATTGCCCCCTTATGTTATCTCTATTATACTAAAAATCGTCTTTAAATGGTAGATGAACCATCCACTTTCTCTTCTTTTCGTCGTAGATCAAAAGGATAGTTCCCTCTTGATCTGTTCGATAAATTTCAATACTTTTTTCTTTTAACCGCTCCATCACTTCTGGGTGAGGAAAACCAAACCTGTTTTCATAACCCGCAGATATCCAAGCCATGGTTGGATTGACCAGTTCTAGAAAATTTTTGTTGGTGGATGTAATTGATCCATGATGTGACACTTTAAGGAGATCACTTTTTAGATTCATCCCATAAATTTGGATCAAATCATGTTCAGCATCTTCTTCAATATCTCCAGTAAATAGTAAGGTTTTATCATAAATTTGAATTTTTAAAACGAGTGAATTATCATTATTGTTTTCATAGCGTTTGATAGGTCCTAAAACATCAATTTTAAAATCTCCACATGTGATTTCCTTTCCTTGGTTCAAAGGCATTAATGATCCGTATAATTCTGGATATGATTCATAATAGGAAATACCGATTTGATCAACTTTAATATGTCTCGTGATCTCAGAAGCTTCTTTGATGTGATCAGTATCTGAATGGGTTAAAAATAAGTAATCTAATTGATAAATCCCTCGATTTTGTAAAAAATCTAAGGAGCCTTGATAACTATCAATCATCATTTTGCAATCACGACTTTCAAAATAAAAGGTGTCTCCTTGGCCGACATCAAGCATCATGATTTCTACTTTAAAATCATAAGGTTTAAGTGTCTGGATAAAAAACAATAAAAAAACGAGTAAAATCCCCATGAGTTTTCTCTTGATATTATTTGTATAAAAAATTAAGAGAATGATTATGAAATAAACCATGATGAAAAATGCAGGTAATGCAGGTAAAAAGAATCGAATGCCAAATGTACTTACATTCGAAATAAAACTAAAAAACAAAGTCATTAGATTTAAGTACAAGTAATCAATCGGTTTAAAAAATAAAGCCATAAAAGCTAAAAGAAATGCTGGACCCGAAAGAAAAAAGACAATGAGAGGCATTAAAACCAATAAAACGAGATAATTCATCGTTTTAAATGGCAACAAAACGATTTGAATTAAACCACTTACCTTTAACTGTCGAATCATCTGATACTTACTTTGAAGGATCGGTTTTAATAAAACAAGCAAGTTTAAAATGAGATAAACGATGAATAGTCCTTGATCATAGATTAAATAAGGATTTAACAAAATGAGTGTGAAAAAAACACATTGGATGAGATCAAGGTGTGTGAGTTTTAAATAAAACCGATCATTAATCCAGTGGAAAACATATAACATAGAAATTCTTAAGATTGTTGTAGAAAAACTATACAAATAAAGAAAAATGAGATAAACGCTTAAAATGAGTGATTTTTGTGTTCGTTGATTTAAATTGAAATAAAACATGATTTTTTTAATGATGAACGTTAAAGCATAGAGGTGAAGCCCTGAGATCGAAAACAAAAAAATAATCCCTAAAGATTGATACGTGTTTTGTTCTTCGATTGGTATTGATTTTTCTCCGAAAATAAACGATTTGATATAATCTTTTGACACTAATTGATCGATATGCTCACTCAATTTATCTTTTAAGATATTTAAATTAAATCCTTTTTCTACAAGTTCAATGTCATGAATATTGATCTCACCCATTATGCCTTGACTTAAAAAGAAGTTTTTTGGATTAAATCCGTGACATATCGTTTGTCCACGGAATTGATTGATATCACCATCGATAAAAATCAAGTCTCCTGAATCATAAAGATTAGATGATGTATAAAACCTATATTTCATCATTTGATATCGAATGATGACAATATCATAATCACCTGTTCTAATCACTTCATTGACATACACTTGATCTTTAATTGAATCATGTGTGTGATCAATCGTAATCCAAAGGTGTTGAAGCCATAAAATCGAACATAAAATCCAACATAATGTCCAGTTTATTTTCTTTCTGAGCAAATATACATATAAAATCAAAACTGGAATCATCCAAAAGAATCTTAAGCTCAGTAAAAATAAAAAGATTACGTATCCTTCAACATGGAGATCACGAGCACGTGATATATGGTCTAAGATTTTCAAGGGTTACCTGCCCAATATATTTCACATGAATTAAGTCATCAATACTAAAAAATGGCCCATTTGATTCTCTATAAATGATTAAGGATGCTGCTCTTTGTTCGGTCATATGTGGAATTTCGAGTAATTCTTTAAAACTTGCTTCATTAATATTAACTAATAAGTGTGGCTGATTTGGTTCCATACCAACTTCAGGAACATCAATCGTTTTATTTCTTGTAATAAGTTCTGAATATACAATTGATGTATCATCGATCTCTTGATAAGGTTCTCCTGCATACTTTAATGCTTCTAATATGGTGATTGGTTCAAAAAAATGATACGTTCCTGCATAAGGAAAAGGTCCTTCAATCGTTACTTCGAACATGTTAAGTTCAACAGCAGTTTGATGAACATAAATTGGATCTTCTTTTTTAGGAATGACTGCAAATGCTAAAAAGAGTGTTAGGCCAAAGACTATCAATATTTTTTTCATATTTTTATCCTCAACCTATAATAGTCATCAACCCATTAAAATTACTTTAAAAAAATAAAAAACACCGCTTAAACATAAGCGATGATGTAATATTTTCTGGGATCAATTCCCTCTTTGATTTCATATTTAAATCCATAACTATCTAAAACATCTTGATAATATGTCAAAGGATGAACATATTGGATGACTTTTTCAGATTCTTCATCCATCATGACTTGATGAATCAATCGATTTTTATCTCGATTAATTTTCCAAACATATGAAATAGGTTCTTCCTCAGCTTCAATGTAGCCATCATAATCTTCTAATACAGATGCTTTATAAACATCAAAAATTAATCTTCCTCCAGGTTTTAATGCCATTTTAGCTTCTTTAATCACTTTTTTGATACCTTTAAAATAATTTAAGACATCAAACATCATGACGATGACATCGACTTTAACATGAAATGGAAGTCTTAAATCATGTTCATAGAGTGCAGGATTAAAATTGAGTGCAATGAGTTTATCGTAAGCAAGTGATAACATTCTAGAATCCAAATCAACACCGATGGCATGATATCCTTTACTCATGAATTCAACTAAAAGGTATCCACTACCACAGCCAGCATCTAAAATGAAATCTTCTTTTTTTAAATAGGGTTCTATAGAGTTTAACAACTTTTCATAATCCACATCAGCCATTAATAAATCATAAGATTTCGCAATCATTATTGAACGCGTTTAATGCCCAATAATCTTTGATCAAACCCATAATAAGCTCGATCATCTGCGTTAAATAAATGAATAATTACGTCAGTTGCATCAATTAAAACCCAACTGCCACCTTTACCTTCAACATGGCGAATTTCATCCGCTAATAAGGCCGTCTTTAAATGTGTAATCGCTGCATTTGCTTGGCGTTCATTGGTTGTTGCAATGACAAAATAATCATAAAATGGTGATGTTTTTTCAAAGTCGAATACTTTTAAATCTTTTACTTTTAAATCTTCTAATGCTTTAATAATTTTATTTAATTTTTCCACGTGTTACCTCCTCGTAATAATGGAATGCTTCATATTGTTCAATGGATGGTTTAATCCCTTTTTCGATTAAATAATCAATGCTTGATTTCATCGCTAAAACCAAAGCTAGATCTAAATCTTTTTTAGCGATTTCTCGAATCTTTTTAGCTTCATGAAATGCCCGATTTGGCTCAGCAAAATCAGCCACATAAAGAATCTTTTCAAGTGTTGTCATATGGGATCTTCCCCATACGTGATACTTAACTGCGTCGATGATTTCTTGATCTGTTATGTTTAATTCTTTTTCAATATACGCTGCTGCTGCATATGCATGATACATCACAGGGATATCTTTAAATTTAGAAATGGTTTCTTCATCTAAATATTTGATTTGATCTAAAACTGGATCGTATTTAAGTATGTCATGAGTAAGCGCAGCAATTGAAGCTTTTTCAAGCGATATATCATAAATACGCGCAAGTTCAATCGCAACTTCTTCAACACCACATGTGTGTAGATACCGCTCTTTATGATTGATAAATTTTTCTTTAACGAATGCTCTTAATTTTTCGTTCATTTAAATAAAGCCTCCGTTAATGATAAATGAAGTCCTTTAGGCAACATGATCTCAACAGTAACTGGTCCTTCAACATGAAGAAATCCAAAGTCTGCGAAAGTCATTTGATGTTTACCTTCAGGAATTTTAAGCATTTTTTGTTCATAGGTCTCATAATAAATATCAAAATGCTTATCTCCTTCATTTAATAAATCTTTGACTCTCATGGCGTTTGTTTTATGAATTTTTAATTGATCATCAAGATATAAAACCACGGACAAAGCTTTAGGAACAGTAATTGAAATTAACCCTTCAATCATGAGTGCTTGATCTTTTTTTAATTGGTAAATTCGAGGTTTAATTTCACGATCTGGAATCATTTTTTTATATGTTTCGTATGGTAAAAATTCGTGAATATATCCTTTTTGAAATAAACCCGGCATATCCCAAATCACTTGATGATCTAGTTTTTGATAAAGTGGCTCTTGAGTCAAACCAGCTTTCTTAAAAGCTAATGCATCTTGATTATGTGTGAGTGCTTTAAATATGGTGGTTTTACCACTATTTTGAACACCAATCAAGTAAATGTGGTGATTTTTAAATGTACTTAAATAGTCATTAAGATTTTTTATATCTTGTAGGTTTTTAGCTGACATCATGATGATATCCAAATATGGAATGTTCATGTGTTTAGCTTTTTTTGTGATATTCTCTAATAATAAATCGGTATTTGTCTGTCTAGGCAGCAAATCGATTTGATTGATTAAATAAACAAATGTCGCTTCATTTTGATATCGATACACCGGATATTCGAACAGCATATCTAAATTCAATACTGAACTTACCATGACAATTAAAGCATCTTTTTCTAAAACTGGTAAGTCTTCTGGATGAAAATGATCATGACTTTCTCCATAATTTTTTAACCTGAAACATGATTGACAAAAATCGTTATCAATTGATTTTACATATCCAATTTGTTTTGGATCATCCGTTTGGAGTTTAGCTCCACAACCTTTACAGTGCATGATCTTTGACATATTCGGATAACCTTTCTTCGTAAAGTTTAGGTTCTTTACGCATAATTTTCTTCAAAATTATTTTTTCAAGAAATCGATTAAATTTTGTAAGTTTTCGATCAGATGAGCGTTTAACAGATCCGACTAAAATCGCTTTAATTGGTATACGATGCGCACCATAAATATCCGTCATCATTTGATCACCAATCATCATGATCTTATCTTTCGTTTCATTCACTTTCTTAATGGCTTTCTTAAAACCAATCTTCGTTGGTTTAATCGAATGCCATAAAAACATAAAATCTGTATTTATAAGTGCATGACTGACTCTCTTATATCCACTATTTGACATAACAACAATCTTAAAATCTTTTTTAAGCTCATTCAAAAAATCAATTTCTCTTTTGCTTAATTGATCTTCATCATAAGCAATTATGGTATTATCTAAGTCAAAAAACAAGGTGGTTATCCCTTGTTTCTTCAATAAGTGATATGGAATTTCAAAAATGGAAGCATGATAATCATCAGGTATACATTTTTGAACCATTGACATCAGTTAATTTCCACGATTTCGATCGAAAATATCCGACCAGTTTCAGTTTTGACTTCAACGATGTCACCTTCATTTTTATTAAGCATTGCTCGACCAATGGGTGATTCAATTGAAATTTTACGTAATTTAGGATCAGCTTCAATACTACCGACTAAATAAAATTCTTTAATTTCGTCAGTTGCAAGAAACTTCACTTTGACGGTTTTACCAATATTGACGATATCTTCAGACGTTGTTTTAATAATTTTTACATTTTTAATGATGTTTTCAATTTCAGCGATTCTTGCTTCTATACGTGCTTGTTCATTACGAGCAGCATCATAATCCGCATTTTCTGAAAGGTCACCTTGCGCACGAGCTTCTTTAAGTGCTTCTAGGTTTTCACCACGCTTCACATCTTTTAAATAACTTAATTCCTGTTTGAGATTATCGACACCTTCTTGGGTCAACTGAAATGTTTGTTTGACTGCCATGGATGTTCCTCCTTAATTTCTAAACTATTATACCTTATTTCTTATAGAATTGCTATGTTTTTTAAGTCTTTTTGATGAGCCCTATGATCTGGCATCATCAAAGATAGAAGCTCATAAAATGCTTTGGAATGATTAAAGATGAGATGATGTGCATATTCATGATAAATGACATATTCTAATTTGATTGGTTCTAATCTTGCTAAAAACGTATTTAAAGTAATTTCTTGATGTTTTCTATGATAACTTCCAAATTTTGATTTTAGATACTTTAATTTATAAGGCAAAGGTTTGATATGAACTCGATCAATCGTTTGTTGAATATGAGTTTTCATCAATTGTAATTTTTGATCCAATTCGACATGATAAATCCGTTTCTTTACAAGTTCAATGTCTTCTTTTGGGTGATGAGCGTAAACTGCATCATTTTCAATATAATATCTAAAATTACCTTTAGATACATATAAATGATATGTTTTCCCCCATAAAGTGATGAACTCATTCGATTCTTTTTGATAATGGTTTAATTTTTCATAAATCATATCAAATTTATCCGTAATAAACTTCTCAATATCGCGTTCACTTAGCATTTTAGGTGATGAAATATAGAGGATACCTTGTCGCATCCGAAAATATGTATTCTTGATCTTTTTTCTAGTGTATACATAGCTGATACACTGAAGATTTTTACATACTTTTTTTGTCATACTTTTCTTAACATCGCGTAAGGTTCAACGCGAAATGGAATCTTAATTTTTAAGATTTGTTTTGGATGTCTTGCGACTGGAGTATCTATATTATCAAAATCTACCATCTGAGTTAACTTAAATTCATTTTTAGAACCATTAGGTTGAAATACTTCAATCGTATCACCAACTTCAAAATAATTTCTTTGTTCAATAATCGCTTCTTTTGTATCCGGATTATAAGATTGGACTAAACCGATAAAGGTTTGTGTTGGTTGCTCACTTCTTTGATTATAAAGTTGTTGTTCAATGCCTGGCATCCCTCTAAAAAACCCATGTGATGCTTGTCGATTTTCTGCTTTTTGAATTTCTTTTTCATAGATTGAAAAATCATCAATTTTTCCATCTCTCATATAATCATCAATTAATTTTCTGTAAGTTCCAACCACAGTTGCAATATAATGTAGACTTTTCATTCTACCTTCAATTTTCAAAGACTTCACATTGGCATCAATCAAACTAGGCACATAGTCTAGCGCTTCTAAGTCTTTAGAGGACATTGAAAAGTTTTCTTCATGCACGATGTGATCATGTTTGGTTAACGTATAATTCCATCTGCAAGAATGCGCACATCCACCACGATTTGCATCACGATCTGTCATGTTATTCGATAGGCTACATCTACCCGAAAATGACATGCACATCCCGCCATGCACAAACACTTCAATATCTGCCTTTACGTTTGATGTTAAATGTTTAATTTCATGCATATCAAGTTCTCTTGCGAGTACAATTCTTTTAACACCTTTTTCGTACCAATAATTCACCGCTTCAATGTTCGTTGTCGATTGTTGTGTGGATAAATGCACTTCAAGCGATGTATATTTCAATGCATGATCAATGATATATGGAGATGCGGATATAATCGCATCCACATGACATGATTCTAAATCTTTTAAATATTCAACTAGACCACCTAAATCCTCATTATGAGGAATAATATTCGTCGTTATATAGACTTTTTTTCCACGTGCATGTGCAAAATCAGTGGCTTCTTTGATATCTTTAATCGAAAAATTGGATGCTCTCGCACGCAATGAAAAGTTTTGCCCACCAATAAAACATGCATCTGCACCATAGAGTAAAGCAATCTTTAATTTTTCTAAATCACCGGCAGGTGCTAATAGTTCAATCATATGGACACCTTCTGTTTATAGATCGTCTTCTTATAGAAAAAACCTTCATCCCACTGTTCTTGGTATGAGTTTTTTAATGCTTCAATTTTTTCTTGATCGTTAGGGTTTTGATAAATTTGTGCAATTTTCAGCGCATAATCTGAATCTTTAAAAATAGTATCGATTACCAAGTAATCAATCATGTTTTTGAGTTCATCAAGATGATTTAATACATGCATCACGTGACTTCTAAATACGTGAGTACCCGCTTCATCTTCTAGAATCGGAAAAGCTTCATCTTGTCTATTTTCTTCAACGATTTTCAAATCATAATCTAAATGTAGATCATCGTTTAAATCATATTTTGTTTTAAAGTTCTTGATGAGGTTACGTTTTGAATAAAACATATTTAAATGCCCATGGCCAATCATAAAAAGCTTCGTTTCTTTATGTTCTGATAAGATTTTTAAGTCATCATAAGTAATCTCTTTTGCTGCATAAGCTCCATAAATATGATCTTTAGCAAACATATTAAGGTCGTAATAATTAGCCAATAACGTTTCAGGATGATAAACAACTTTATCTCCTAAGTTAAACTTCTTTAGAACTTGAACAACCCCAACATCACTCACAATAAAGCCAGTAACTTTATCCAGTGGTAATTGTTTAAGAAAATCTTTAAACTCCCGAAGTTCTTCATCCATCATCAGCTGATTGGCTTGAATAAAAACTTCTTTTTTTAATGCATATACTTGAGAAATGATGTCATTAACTTCATCCATATCAAATTGGCATGCTAATCTTGCCCCAAATTTTGATGCACCAAAAATGAATCCATCAACATATGGACTAATGGCTTTGATATGATGTTTATCATTTAATGTAATTAAAGTTTTCATCGATTTCTCCTTTTTGAGACACTCATTCCATCACCAATATCATCAAATTCAGTGATGAAATCTTCATGTTGCACTAAAAATTGTTTAAATCGTTCAATTTTACCTAATAATTGCTTTGTATGACGATTGACATCTTCTTTTTTTAAGTGATGAAACGATAAATTATCACAAACAATCATCCCATTAGGCTTTAAATAAGCTTGATAGATTTCAAAAAACTTTTGATATTGTGCCTTAGCGGCATCAATAAAAATTAAATCATACATCCCTAGATCGTGATATGGATGTAGGGCGTCATGTTCGATGACTTTTATCTGATTTTCATATCCATAGTTTTTAATGTTTTCTTTCGCGATTTCAACTAAATTTGGATCGCGTTCAAATGTATCGACATGACAACCAAAAGAAGCCATCTGTAAAGCACTATAACCGATGGCTGTTCCAATTTCTAAGACGTCTTTGACGTTATGCGATGTAATTAGCTGTTTCAAAAACAAAAGCCCATCATCATAAATAATGGGAATATGATGGTCTTTCGCATATTGTTTGAGTTCATTAAACATTAAACTTCAGTTTCTTCCTCTTCATCTAAATCCGCTTCAATGTCATCATAATACGCTTGAAGCACTTTATCGAGCATATCCCATTCTTCATCGGTATCAATATCTTCAAATGATCCTTCATCGTCCGTTTCACCAGGGATATAGCGTGCTGCACTGACTTCTTTTGAATCGACGAATTCAAACACGACATAATTTTTTCCTTCGTGTTCATGGGTAAATAAAATTTCACAGACTGACTCGTTGCCGTCTTGATCGGTTACGATCATTTGGTTATCTTGTAACATGGTTAGCTCCTTTATAATCTAAATAATTTTGTAGTATCAATACAGCAGCGAGTTCATCTTTTTTCGCTTTCTGTTTACTTCTCTTTTCTGATCCTTTGGCCATGGTTTGTAACGCTGTTTTTGTCGATAATCGTTCATCCCATAAAATACAATCAATGCCATTTTTAATCAGTTCATCACGAAATGATTCACTGATTTTCCCGCGAATACCAATATCATTATTCATGTGCTTGGGCAAACCGAGAATCACTATTTTTGCTTGGTGTTCATCAATCAATGGTTTAATCAGTTTTAAAGCTTCATTATAATCATCTTCTCTAAATCTTAAAGTTGTTAATGTATGAGCAATAATTCCTGACTCACTGATGGCTACACCGATGGTTTTACTTCCTAAATCAAGTCCTAAATATGTCATAATTCTTCTTTCATTTTTTCAATCATCATACGAACAAGTGATAACTCTTGGGTACCACCTTGGGCAAATTGAGGCTTACCGCCACCAGAACCTTTCGTTAACTCAGCAGCTTTTTTAATCAATAAATTTGCATTGTCACGAGCACTTTTACATAAGAAAGTTGCTTTATCATCTGAAACATTAACTAAAAGGATTGTTTCTGCCTTTATTCTATCATAAATCGCATCAATCAGTTGTTTTAAAACCGTAGGTTCTAAATTCTCAGTAAGAATGATTTGTCGTTTTGAATCATGATCTGAAATAAATGCATCAATGTCCGATAAAATATCTTGTTCTTTGTGCCGTTTTAAATCTTTTTCAGTATTTTTGATGAACTCTTTTAAATCCATAATGTATTGACGATAGTTCATCACATCTTGATAGCTACCGATGATTTTGGGTGCTTTTGGAGCTTTCATCGATGGACTTAATCGATGTAATTTTTCATGAAGTACTTCAATTTCATTCAAAAATGGTTCTAAAAACATGGTCATCTCTTTTTGAAGATCTGATCCTGTGACACCTTCCATACGATATGTTCCAGAACCAATCGATTCATAAGATCCAATCGCAAAATCGATAATTTCTTTGGTGTTTTTAACGTGTGTGCCACCACATAATTCCTTACTCCACCCCATGTCAACGACACGAACGATGTCTCCATATTTTTCACCAAATAACGCCATCGCTCCAATTTTACGAGCTTCTGCAATCGGCATTTGGTGAATGATCACATCAAGAGGTGTTTCTAATATATATTTTTTCACAAGTTTTTCAACTTCTAATATTCGAGTATCAGATTCTGTTTCAAAGTGATTGAAATCGAATCGCCAACTCTTTTCAGAAACTTGAGAACCTTGTTGATTTGCGTGCTTTCCAAAAATATCTTTAATCGCTTGATGGAAAAGGTGTGCAGCACTATGATTTCGAATCGTTCTTAAACGTTTTTTAGGATCAACGATGGCTAGTGCATCATCACCTTCTTCAAAATTAGCTTCAACGACATGCAAATGTTGCCCATTTGGCAATTTGATGACATCAAGAACTTCGAGTCCATTAATGGTCCCATGATCATGAACTTGTCCACCTGAAGTCGCGTAAAAAGGTGTTTGATCAAGCACAATGCCTTGCTCAAAAACTTTGATGACTTTTGCTTCAGCTTGCAAAGTATCATAGCCAATAAATGTAGATTTCTCAGTGAAATTTAAAAATTGTTCATCTTGAGCTTTCATCGAACCATGTGAAGTTCTCGCATTTCTTGATCTTGTCTTTTGTTCTTCTAATGCTTGATAAAAAGCATCAATATCAACTTTAGATCCTTGTTCTTCTGCGTATTCAATCGTAAGTTCAATGGGGAATCCATATGTATCATAGAGTTTAAAAGCTGTTTCACCAGAAATCAATGAACCTTCTTTTTCAATCGCATCCATGAGATGGCGTTCGCCTTCATTAATGGTTTCTAAGAATTTTTGTTCCTCTTTTAAAATCAGTTTTTTAACAATGTCTTTCGTTTCATGTAAATTTTGATAGAAAACACCCATGACATCAATCACATCATCTACTAATTTGTATAAAAAAGGTTCTACTAATCCAATCTTTCTTCCATACTTCACGGCACGTCTTAAAAGACGTCTTAAAACATAGCCACGTCCCTCATTTGAAAGCATTGCACCATCTGAGATGGCAAATGTTAAAGCTTTAATGTGATCTGCAATCACTTTAAACGCCATTTGTCCTTCATAAGTGACACCAGATAATTTTTCAGTGTGTTTGATGGTTGGTAAAAATAGATCGGTTTCAAAATTAGTTTTCGTTTGTTGAATAACACATGCAAAACGCTCTAAACCAGCACCTGTATCAATATTTTTTGATGGGAGTTCCGGATAATCTTCTCTTTTTAATCCTGGTTTTGAATTAAATTGTGAAAACACAATATTCCAAATTTCGATATATCGTTCATTTTCAATATCATCAACAATGAGTTCAACGCCACGTGAATCATAGGACTTTCCACGATCGAAATAAATCTCTGTATCAGGGCCGCATGGGCCAGGTCCAATTTCCCAAAAATTATCAGCTC
>JAQVBA010000119.1 GCA_028690555.1 Acholeplasmataceae bacterium | reverse complement strand
ATGGATGAGAGATCGTATCATTAAGTATCGCCAAAGAGATGACTATATGCCAATCCTTCACGTCGATGTTTATGGCACAGTAGGGATTGCATTCAATAATGATATTGATCGCATCATTTCTTATTGTCGGGAACTTGAAGAAGCTGCAAATCCCTTCAAACTTCGTTTAGAAGGTCCAATTGATACTGGAGACCGTGAAGGCACTATGTTAGCTTTAAAAGAAATTACAAGACGGATTGATGAAGAAAAAATCAATGTGGAAATCGTTGCAGATGAATGGTGTAACTCCTTAGAAGATATTAAATATTTTGCAGATGAAAGAGCAGGTCATGTCCTTCAAATTAAAACACCTGATTTAGGTGGATTAAATAATATTGCTGAAGCAATTCTTTACTGTAAAGAAAAAAAGATTGGTGCTTATAGTGGTGGAACATGTAATGAAACAAATATCAGTGCCATGGCAACCACGAATGTTGCGATTGCTTGTCAAGCAGACATTTGTTTAGCTAAACCAGGTATGGATGTTGATGGTGGCTACATGATTGTCAAAAATGAAATGGAACGTGTTTTAGCACGTGCAAATAGAAAATAGGTGGCAAATTTGTTAACTGCTTCTGCCGGAACCATGGAATCGAATGATTGCTTGATGATTGTGAGTGAATCTGATCAATTAAAAATTGATTTAGAAAGCATCGTCTACAAACAATTTAAAGATCAAATTGAAAAAGTCATTCGAGATACCTTGAAAGAAAAGGGATATCAAAAACTATATGTGCATTGTCAAGATAAAGGAGCGCTCGATTATACCATTAAAGCGCGTCTTTTAACTGCACTTGAAAGATTGGAGAAATTAAAATGAGACGAAGTCTACTTTTTATTCCAAGCAATTCACCAGCAATGTTACAAAATGCGGATATTTTTGGTGCTGATGGCGTTATATTCGATTTAGAAGACGCAGTTTCCATCCACGAAAAAGATGCAGCTCGAACACTTTTAGATACATTTTTATCAATGTATCCATTAAATCATTTAGAAATTATCGTAAGAATCAATCAAATTGAATCATCAATTGAATCAAAGGAACTAGAATTGATTGTCTCTGATAAAATTGACACGATTATGCTTCCAAAAGCAACCGTTTCTTCAACGATGATTTTGATTGGTCAGCTTAAAAAAATTGAAATTGAAAAAAAGTTAACAAAAAAAATACAAATTATTCCGATTATTGAAATGGCTGAATCGGTTTTAGAAGTTAAAGACATTGCAAAACTAGAAAGAGTCAATGGTCTTCTTCTTGGCGCTGAAGATCTCGCATCTGATTTGGAAGTTTCAAGATCGATTGATAGTCTAGAGATCTTAATGCCAAGAGCATTCACTATTTTAGCTGCTAAAGCCAATAAAATTGATGCCATCGATACACCTTTTATTCATAAAGATGATGAAGATGGTATAATGAAAGATGCTAAATTTGCCAAACAATTAGGCATGAACGCAAAAGCATGTATTCATCCAAATCAAGTGGAAATCATCAATGATATTTTTTCACCATCGAAAGATGAGATTAAACAAGCTCAAAGAATTATTGAAGCTTATCATAAGCCTGAAAATATGCATAAAGGTGCATTTTCTTTAGATGGTAAAATGGTGGATAAGCCAATTATCGATCGTGCTTTAAAACTCATTGACAAAGCGAAAGCATGGCATCTTTTATGAAAATGATTAAAAATACACTAAATCGTATGGTTCCTAACACATATACACCTTATGGAACCAAGCATTTGAATTCATGTGAAAAAATTGAACAAATAAAGTCACATTCTCAAGATAAACAGGTATCTTCAATATCTGAACTTTTTGATTTATTACAAATTCAAGACGGTATGACATTATCATTTCATCACCATTTACGCGATGGTGATGATGTCTTAAATATGGTGCTTTATGAAATTAAAAAACGTGGATTAAAAAAGATGACATTAGCCCCATCTTCTATTTTTCCAATCCATCAACCGATGGTTGAACTGATTGAAAATGGTCAAATTGAGAATATTTATACAAATTACGTCAATGGTCCAGTCGCTAAATCAATTAGTGAAGGTCATTTAAAAGGATTACTCATCATGGATACCCATGGTGGAAGACCAAGAGCCATTGAATCTGGTGAATTAAAGATTGATGTTGCGTTTATTGCAACTCCAGCAGCAAACCTTTTTGGTGATGGAAATGGCATCCAAGGTCCCTCACAGTGTGGTGCCTTAGGTTATATCATCAGCGATTTATATTATGCCAAACACAAAGTCGTCATCACAGATTTTATTACGGATGATTTAATGATTAAAGAAATTGATGGCAATTTTGTAGACTATGTCATTAAAGTTGATAAAATTGGCGATCCTAAGGGAATTGTTTCTGGCACAACAAAGCCAACAAAAGATCCAGTTCAATTAAAGATTGCAAAAGATACGATTAAAGTCATGGATGCTTTAAATCTCATTAAAGAAGGCTTAAGTTTCCAAACGGGTGCCGGTGGAACAAGTATCGCCGTTGCAGATCTACTTCGTCAAAAAATGATTGATAAAAAGATCAAGGGTTCTTTTGCATCAGGTGGTATTACATCATACTTAGTCAAGATGTATGAAGAAAATTTATTTGATGAACTCTATGATGTTCAATGTTTCGATTTAGAAGGTATCAGAAGTTATCGGGAAAATCCAAAACATCATCCGATGAGTGCATCGAAATACGCAAATCCTTGTCATTCTGAAGTATTAGTCAACGATTTAGATGTCGTCATCTTAGGAGCAACCGAAATCGATTTAAACTTTAATGTTAATGTGACAACAGATTCCCATGGTTATTTAATGGGAGGTAGTGGTGGTCATTCTGATACAGCTTTTGGTGCTAAAGTATCCATTATCACATCAAATTTGATTAAATCAAGAACTCCCATCATTAAAGAATCTGTCACTGCCTTAACTACACCTGGTTCTACAGTAGATATTTTTGTGACTGAACGGGGGATTGCGA
>JAQVBA010000118.1 GCA_028690555.1 Acholeplasmataceae bacterium | reverse complement strand
CATTTATTAATGATATAATAAGAGTGAATGGTGGTGCAAAAATGAACCGTATGGAATTAAAAATACTTGCTTTAATCACGATGACCATTGACCACATTGGCGTTTTTTTAATTCCAAACACTTCAGAGTTTTATCTCTATTTTCGAATGATTGGAAGAATAGCATTTCCAATTTTTGCATTTATGATTGCAGAGGGGTATTATCACACAAAAAATAAGAAGCACTATTTTTTAAGACTATTAAGTTTAGCGATAGTCTTTGAAGCTGTTCTGTATCTTATCTATTTAATTTATGGTTATAATATGACCCATATTCCTTTTACTGAAAACCGGGTTGCACTTGTCAATATTATGTGGACGTTAATCTTAGGCTTTCTAGGACTCTATGTGATTGACCATTATCATAAAAAAGGAATTCTTTTATTAATTCCTTTGATTGTTTTATCTTATTTTTCATCCTACAGTTTTTATGGCTTTGGAATCATCTTAGCCTTTGGATTATTAAAAGATATGCGCAAAAAAGAATTAGCTTTCATCTTTTTGACCATTTTATATAGTTTTATGCCGCTGTTAATTCCTCAAGATGGATTTAGAGGTATCAATTATGTTCAATTGTTTGCGATAACTTCAATTGTTTTCATACATGAGTATAACGGACTAATGGGTAAACACAAATTGAGATTTTTCTATCTTTATTATCCCATTCACATTGTTGTGTTATTTTTAATCAGTTACTATATATAAAGGAGAATTCTATGTTAGATTTTTTAACGAAAACAAGAAGAGATTTACATCAAATTCCTGAGTTATCATTTGATTTACCACTCACGCATCAATATGTGAGAAGTTTGTTGATTGAGATGGGCTATGAAACCTATCAAACAGCTAAAACAGGTATTATTGCTATTAAACATGGTGTATCTAATCAAATGATTGCATTTAGATCAGATATGGATGCACTACCGGTGAGTGAACAAACAGGCGTTTCATTTAAATCAAAGCACGATGGATGTATGCATGCTTGTGGACATGATGGACATATGGCGATGCTTTTAGGGTTTGCCTATAAAATTAAGGATTTAGTTCTAAAAAATCATGGCATCATGCTGATTTTCCAACCAGCTGAAGAGTTTCCAGGCGGAGCAAAAGTAATTATCGAAGAAGGCTTTTTAAAGCGATTTAACGTAATCAAGATTTTTGGTATCCATTTATATCCAGGACTTGATGAGTTTAAGTATGGTTTTGTTCCTGGAGCAATGATGGCAAGAAACGGAGAATTTAATTTAACGCTAAAAGGGATAAGTTCTCATGGAGCCCAACCTCATCATGGCGTCGATGCCATATTGGCAACTAGCCATTTGATTAGCCAATATCATACCGTGATTAGCCGGAATATCAATCCTTTAGAACCGTGTGTTTTAACCGTAGGAACGATTGAAGGTGGAGCAGCAAGAAATATTATTGCAGATACTGTTAAAATCAAAGGTACAGTCAGAGCTTTTAACGATGATGTCTATATGCAAATTAAAGATCGAATGCATGCCATTGAGAAGGGCATTGAAGAATCCTTTGGGGTTAAAATCGAACAAGATTTTCAAGATTTTTATCCGGTAGTTTATAATGATTTAGAGATTTTTAATCATGTGATAAAGCAATTTAAAGCATCTGAGTATCAACTCATTGAAAAAATGACAGTGTCAGAAGACTTCAGTTTTTATCAACAAGTTGTTCCAGGAATGTTCATTATGTTAGGCACGAGAAACAAAACCAAAGATTATATTTATCCCTTACACCATCCTAAATTTAATTTTGATGAAAAAGTTTTACTCAAAGGTGTAGAATATTATGATCGTATTGCAAAATCATACCAATTATACGAATAAAAGGAGATATTAAAATGGTAGGACATATTAAAAATTTAGATTCGATTCAAATGACTCACCCTGATATTAAAGAAGCTTCAATGAAAGTATTAGTTTCACCTAATGAAGGCTGGGATGGATATGTCATGCGACTAGTTGAAGTTGGATCATTTGGTTACACACCAAAGCATAGCCATCCATGGCCACATATTAATTATATTGTCGAAGGTGATGGAGAACTCATGATTGATGGAGAGATTCATCCAGTGACGCAAGGCTCTTATGCTTTTGTTCCAGGAAATAAACTTCACCAGTTTAAGAATGCTGGAAATAAAATGTTTAAATTCATTTGTATTGTACCTGAGGAAGGGCATAAAATTTAATGTTTATCGATCAAATTGAACATCGGATTTCTGTCAGAACATATCAAAATGTCCCTCTATCAGTAGAAGATGCAAAAAAAATTGCCGATAAATTGGAAGAGTGCATTACATGGGTTGGACCTTTTTTCACATCCATTCATCCATTTTATATTGTGCAAGAGAAAGTAAAAGATCAAGAGAAAATTGGAACATATGGATTTGTTAAAAATGCTCCAGCTTTTTTTGGTGCTTCCACAAAAAACTTTAAACATGAACTTATCGATTTTGGATATCTTTTTGAAAAACTTATTTTAGATTTTACAGCACTTGATCTTGGAACCGTATGGCTTGGTGGTACTTTTCATAGATCCCAGTTTGAATCCTACATAAAAGATGATTTATTCATCCCTGCAATTTCACCAATTGGTTATGAAGATTGTAAATCTATTTCAGAGAAATTAATTCGAATTGCTGCAAAATCAAATCGAAGAAAAAGCATGGAAGAGTTCGTTTATATGAATGATTTTCATCATTCCTTAAGTGAAGATCATCAAAAATGGTCACACATATTTCGTTATGTTCAACTTGCACCGTCGGCTTCAAATAAACAACCTTGGCGGTTTTTAGTCGAAAAAAATCATATACACTTATATTTAGAAAGAACACCAAGATATGCAGAAAAACTTCCTTATGATATTCAGTATTTAGATATGGGAATTGCCATCTATCATTTGGAGTGTGCGATGAAAGACTTAAACATCTCCTATGAACTTAATGTTCTAATAACATATATCGAACATCCAACATTTGAATATA
>JAQVBA010000117.1 GCA_028690555.1 Acholeplasmataceae bacterium | reverse complement strand
TTGATGACCATCTAATTCATCTATTAAAGGAAAAAGATAACTTAGCCAAACATTTGCACATCCCCTTACAAAGCGGTTCTTCTACAGTATTAAAAAGAATGGCGAGACGATATTCTACTGATGATTTTCTTGCAAAAATTAAAAGAATTAAAGAAGAGGTCCCAGGGATCGCTATCACTACTGATGTGATTGTTGGTTTTCCCGGCGAAACCGATGAAGAATTCGAACAGACCTATCAATTTATTAAGGATTGCGGTTTTCATCTTCTACATGTCTTTCCCTTTTCTCCTCGCGAAGGAACACCCGCGTCAAAGATGACAAATCAAGTGACTCCTGAGATAAAGAAGCAAAGAGCTAATAGACTCATTAATCTTTCAAAAGAGTTATGGGAAAGTTATACATCTAATTTCATTGGTAAATTTGTCACAATTTTAGTCGAAAGATTTGAAAAAGGTTTTAATATTGGTCATACAACGAATTATATCGAAGTTAAAGTTCCTTCTAAAGAAGGAATGATTGGCAAACATCTTTATGTTAAATTAGCAAAAGATATGATATTGCCTAAGTAAAATGAGAATATTTAGAACTTGTCAAAAACTGGCTTGACTAACCCCTATAGTATTAATATAATTAATCAGGTTAAATAAGGGAGGATATCGCTATGGCAGTCCCACAAAGACGAACTTCGAAAACAAGAAAAAGATTAAGAAGAACACATTTTAAATTAAACGTTACAGGTTTAATCACTTGCCCCAACTGTGGCACGATGATCAAATCTCACCATGTTTGCCCAAAATGTGGATTCTATGATGGCAAAGTCGTTTACTTAAACGGCAAGTATGTCACTAAAGAAGCAGAAAAGAAAGCCGCTGAAGCTGGAAAAAAGTCAACTCGCAAACCAGCCAAAAAATCAGTCGAAAAAAAAGCTGAACCAAAAGCTGAATAAAAGATTAGGTCCCACGACCTTTTCTTTTTGTTTATAATGATAAAAGAGGTAATTTTTATGAAATACAACAAATTCATCGATCATACTTTATTAAAACAAGATGCAATGCCTGAACAAATCATGAGACTTTGCGAGGAAGCAAAAGCTTTTGATTTTATGAGTGTCTGCGTTAATCCCGCTTACGTTCCTTTAGCTCACGAATGCCTAAAAGGTAGCGATGTTAAGGTGTGCACGGTCATTGGCTTTCCGCTAGGAATGAACTTAACCAAGACAAAACTTCAAGAAACAGAACTTGCTCTCAAAGAAGGGGCTGAAGAAATTGACATGGTTATCAACGTCGGAATGCTCAAAGCTGGACACGATGATTATGTCGAAGAAGAGATTTCTCTTCTCAAACAAGCCTGTGGCAAAAAAGTTTTGAAAGTTATTATCGAAACTTGCTTGCTCACTGATGATGAAAAAGTGCGCGCTTGCTTAGCAAGTAAGAAAGCCGGAGCTGATTATGTTAAAACTAGCACTGGATTCTCTACTGGTGGCGCCACTGTACACGATGTTGCTTTAATGCGTCAAACTGTTGGTTTAGAAATGGGAGTAAAAGCTTCCGGAGGAGTGAAAACTCACGAGGATCTTCTCGCTATGGTGGAAGCAGGAGCGAGTCGTATTGGAACTAGCAACGGCTGCAAGATAATCTAATAAAATACATCAAGGGTCGAAAGGCCCTTTTTATTTCTTGATTTTTATTTATAAATAAGTCTATAATAGACAAGCGCAAGCAACTTAGGAGGTGAAAACTTATGCCAAAGACTTCTGTTCGTGAAAACGAAACTTTAGATGATGCATTACGCAGATTCAAACGTCAAGTCAGCAAAGCGGGCACCATCCAGGAAGCTCGCAAGAGAAAATTCTTCTTAAAGAAGAGTCTCAAAAGAAAAGTTAAAAGCGATAACGCTCGTCGTAAAAACCGCAAATAACTAATCGCCAATTACTGGACCTAATCAAGGTCCAGAACATCGCGGGGTAGAGCAGCTTGGTAGCTCGTCAGGCCCATAACCTGAAGGTCAGTTGGTTCAAATCCACTCCCCGCAACCATTCAAAATATAGACCACGCTTGTGGTCTTTTTTATTACCTAGGAATTTCAAGTCTTTTCTTAAGAATATCATCGGCAATGTTAATCGATAAATAGTGGTAAGTATCTTTTTGAGTTACTCGTTATTAAAGATTATTTTACTTTGTGATTTTAAAACATTGATAAAAATATGATAATTATCTAAGAGAAGAATAATGATTGAAATAAAGCAAATATTACCCGAAAACAAAAACGATGCGAATATCCCCAATCAACCTTTTAAAATTTGGGGGAAAATGATTCCTTCTCTTCGTGATGGGGAATGGGACTATCAAATAGTAGAATTTACCAAAAATACAGAAATGTGCTTTCCAGATTGCTTTTATGATGTAAATGACGAGGATAGTATTTTCTATGGTGCCTATGATAGGGATACATGCATAGGTGTCGCTGTACTAAGAAAAGGAATGTTCAAATATTTATATTTGGATGATTTAAAAATTAATGTTAAATACCGTCGCCAAGGTGTTGGAGCTATGCTAATTAGGGCTTGCTTAGAAAAAGCTAATACAGAACACATGAAAGGTATTTTCACTATCGGACAAGACAATAATCTTTCTGCCTGTTTATTCTATATTAATCAAGGATTCAAGATCGGAGGTTTTGACAACAATGTTTATCAAGGTACCCCTCAAGAAGGAAAAGCGGATATTGTTTTTTACCTTGATTGCTAATTGTGTCAAAATACATAAATGAGCAAAGATAATAAACCAATTTATCCAAACTCAAATTTTAAAAGTTTTTGTTACATCAAAAGCGTCGTGACCAACCCTAACATTATCTATCGCCCAGAAACACAAAAAGATTATTACCAATCTGAACACATGACACAGAAAGCTTTTTGGAATCTTTATATTCCCGGGTGCAGTGAACATTATTTGGTTCATAAATTAAGAGACCACCCTGATTATATTAAAGAACTCACTCTTCTTGCAGTCGATGGTGAGAAAGTCGTTGGCCTAATCA
>JAQVBA010000026.1 GCA_028690555.1 Acholeplasmataceae bacterium | reverse complement strand
TTTTAAATTATCAAATATTAAAAAATTGAAAGAGCTCTTAAAATAATATAGACGAGATACATCATATAGATGCATACAAGTACGAAGCCTTCTAAACGTGAAACTTTTTCTTTGCTGATTGCAAAAATAACTGCAAATAAAGTGATAGGAATTAAGATTAATGTATCAATCGCAACATCAGTATTCACACCAAGTGGCGTGAATATGCCAGATAAACCAAGGATAAATAAAATGTTAAAGATATTCGATCCAACAATGTTACCAAACGCAATTTCATTTTCTCCCTTTTTAGCAGCAACCACAGATGTTACCATTTCAGGAAGTGATGTTCCAACCGCAACAATCGATAATCCAACGAGTGTGGTCGCTTTTGTAATTGTCATTCCTACTGATTCAACAAGTAATTTGACTGCAAGAAATTCAGCACCTTTTGTAACCATAAACCCACCTAATGAAACTCCAGCAATACCAACGATCAGTAATAGAATTGCTTTTTTAGAGTCAAGCACTTTAATTTCAATGTTATCAATTGGTTGATTTTTATTGGTCATCATGAGATAGATGTAAAATCCAAAAAGAAGAAGTAAGATTAAAGCTTCCCATCGAGAAATTAGATAATCACTTTGAAAGAAGAAAACTAAAACTGCAATCACTATTGTAGCTAAAATCAAATAGGGGAATTCCCTTTTATGCATTGTAGGGCTTACTGGGACTGCTCTAACAAGTGCAGTTAATCCTAAAATCAAGGTGATGTTGACGATATTAGAACCAATAACATTACCTAATGCAATATCTGCCGTCATACCAGGTTCAACGGTTAATGAGGATACAAAACTGACTGCAAGTTCAGGAAGAGAAGTTCCAAATGCAACGAGTGTTAATCCAATAATCAAAGGTGAAATGTTATGTTTTCTAGCCATGGAGCTTGATGAAACCACAAAGAAATCTGCACCCTTGATCAGAAATATAAATCCGATGACGAGCAATAAAAAATTCAATACAATATCCATGACATATTCTCCTTTATGTGAAATAAAAAACCTTTAAGACAAAAAGTCCTAAAGGTCTCGTTACAAGAGTTCTTGAAATTAACCGGGTAATAAATACCGTCTTGACGATTAATTTAGGGCTAACTACTCCCCTTTATGAGTTAAATATAGCATAACAATATGGGATTATCAAGAGGTTTTGTTTCAATGAAATCGTTATCAAATGGTAAATCATTGAATCACACGATTATTTAGTTGACAAAGTATCTTTTATTTGTTAGAATGAATAGGGTTTTAGGAGGAATTATCATGATTTGGGTAGACTATATCGTAATTATCGCATCCATCTTACTCGTGGCATCCGTTGCACTCATGAGTTCACAAGATGATATCAAAGACGCATTTTCTGGAGAAAGATCAGAACTTTTCAAGAATCGTAAGACAAGAGGTCTTGAGTTATTCTTAATGCGTTTTACAGCTGTTGTCAGTGTGATCTTGATTGTCGGCGTTGTGTTATCGAATAATTTGCACTAATTAAACGAGTAAGTGTTTCCAAGGGAAGCACTTTTTTTTGCTATGGAGGAGACATGTATGCCACAGCGTTACTTCTTAGAAGAAAATAATGGACTGATTACAGGTCAAGATGCCCATCATATTAAACAAGTGATGCGCATGAAAAATGACGATGTCATCATTATTTGTGTGGATGGTGAATGTTATGAATCATCGATTACAATTAATAAAGACGATGTATCATATCAAATCCAAAAGAAACTTATCAAACATGAATCAATCAATGTGACATTATTTCAAGGTATGCCTAAAGGCAATAAGATTGAAATTACGTTGAAATATGCCACGATGTATGGTGTTTCTGATATCGTTTTAGTGGACATGAAAAGGACCATACAAGGCGGTATACCAAGTGATCTAAAGAAAAAAAGATATGACATGATCATGAAAGAGGCATCCGAATTATCCCATCGTTTTGAAATCCCTTCATTAAGTTATGAAAAAGGATTAGAACAGGTGAATTGGAGTTTATATGATCTGATTTTGCTTGCTGATGAAGATGAGAAAACCGTTACTTTAAATGATGCAATTCCTGATCAAATTAAAGGACTAAAAATGGCGTTAATCATTGGTCCAGAAGGCGGGATTGATCCAAAAGAAAGAGTGTTTTTAAAGATGCATCATGCGAAACTTATTTCGCTTGGCTCCAATATCTTATCCTCTGAAATTGCATCGCTTTATGCACTAAGTATTCTAAACTCGAAAATCTCTAAATGTTTTGACAAATAGCGAAAAATCATATATAATAATTGAGGCTAATTAATCTAAGCGTGGAAGGAGGGCAGACTATGCCTAAAACAGTTGTTCGCGAAAAAGAATCTATTGAAGACGCTTTACGTCGTTTCAAACGCGATGTTTCTAAGTCAGGAAACCTCCAAGAAGCACGCAAACGTGAGTTTTACGTTAAACCAAGTGTTGAACGTAAAGATCGTCAACGTGCAGCACGCTCCAAGAAGAAATAATGAAAATATGAACGCACCTCTCGGGGTGCGTTTTTATCGAAAAATAAGTGAAAAGAACAGTGATTGTTCTTTTTATTTCTCCATATGGTATAATTGAAACACGATAAGGAGCGGATTTAATGAAATTAAATCGACAAATTCATCATGCTGAAGCTATTGCCCGTTTAGTTGGCATACAAGATCGTAACCTTTTGGTTTTCAAACAATATTTAGGTATTCACGTGTCTGTCCACGGATCAGAAATTGTCACGGATGGATTAGAGAATACTCGACCATTGTTGGAAGCTATTTTTTCGGTTTTAGTAGATTTAGCAGAACATCAAGTACAACTTTCTGAACGTGATGTCATGTATATCATTAAACTTGCTGAAAAAGATGAATTGGATGGTGTTTTTGAGCTTTATAAAAATCGCAAGAAAATTTTAGTGAATGATATGGGAAAATCCATCTATCCAAAAACATTTAACCAAAAAGGTTATGTGGATGCGATGGAAACTCATGATTTAGTCATCAGTGTTGGACCCGCTGGAACAGGTAAAACTTATTTAGCAGTTGCTCAAGCAGTTGCTGATTTGAAAAATGGGAAAGTCAAAAAATTAATTTTAACGCGTCCTGTTGTTGAAGCTGGTGAAAACTTAGGATTTCTCCCAGGTGATTTAAAAGAAAAAATTGATCCTTATTTGGTTCCATTATATGATGCATTATATGAAATGCTTGGAGTTCAAACCACGATGAGTTTATTGGAAAAAAATATCATCGAAATTGCTCCACTTGCTTATATGCGTGGTAGAACTTTAGAAAATGCGTTTATCATACTTGATGAAGCACAAAATACAACAAGAGTTCAAATGAAGATGTTTTTAACAAGATTGGGATTTGCATCGAAAATGGTCATCACAGGTGACCCCAGTCAAACGGATTTACCAAGAGGAGTTTTATCTGGTTTAAATCAAGCACTCGATTTATTAAATGACTTAGATAATGTTAGAATTATCAAGTTTGATAAACTCGATGTCGTTAGAAATCCACTCGTTCAACGGATTCTTGAAAGGTATGAAGCACATGAGAATCAAAATATATAACCAAACCAGTCTTGAAACAAAAGCATTTTCAAAGTTATTGAAAAAGATTTTTAGAAAAATTAAAGAAAAGAAAAATATGTCAATTGTTTTTGTTTCACTTGAACAAATTCAAGAATTAAACAAAACATTCAGACAAATCGATAAAGCAACCGATGTATTAAGTTTTCCAAATGATGATATCGAAGATAAAACATTAGGAGATATTTTTATCTCACTTGATAAAGCGAAAGAACAAGCAGAAAGTTATGGTCACAGCTTTGAACGTGAAGTAGGATTCCTTGCAGTCCATGGATATCTCCATTTGATTGGTTATGATCATCATACAAAAGAAGATGAAGAAAAAATGATTGCCATGCAAGAAAATATTTTAAAACGTGCGAAATTGGAGCGAAAACTATGAAAAATATCGAAGAAGCAAAAAAAGCGCGCTTAAAAGCGTATGTCCCTTATTCTCATTTTAAAGTAGGGGCAGCAATTGAATTAAAAGATGGAACATTCATCCATGGAGCAAACATCGAAAATGCTTCATTTGGTTTATCAAATTGTGCTGAACGCAGTGCATTATTTTCGTTAATCAGCCAAGGCTATGACCCAAAAGATATCGTCTCGATGACTGTAATTGCAAACGATCATGGTCCAGTTTCACCATGTGGGGCTTGTCGCCAAGTGATGCATGAACTCATTCCAAAGACAGCAAAAATCTATCTTGCGAATACAAAAGGTGAAATGAAAGAAACAAACACGGATGAGTTACTTCCTTACGCTTTTGTTTTAGATGAAAAACCACATGAATAATCCTTATCGTTCCGGATTTATCGCAATTGTTGGAAGACCTAATGTGGGTAAATCGACACTCATCAATCAACTCATTGGTGAAAAGATTGCGATTATGAGTCCAAAACCACAAACCACAAGGCATAGAATTACTGGCATTTTAACAAAAGATGAGTATCAAATGATATTTGTAGATACCCCAGGAATGCACAAGGGTAAAGATCTATTAAATCAAACGATTGATCAAATCGCTGTATCAAGCCTCTCAGATGTTGATCTCGTACTATTTGTGGTTGATCGTAAGAAAAGTAGCGCTGAAGAACATATCATCGAGTACTTTAAGGGACAAAAGACCCCTGTTTTTCTTGTGATTAATAAGATTGATGAACTTAGTTCAAAATCAGAGATTGATGAAATCATCATGACCTATTTAGGAAGCTATGAATATGAAGGGTATTTTCCGATATCAGCAAAGAATCAAACCTATTTAAATCGACTCGAAGAATCCCTAATTCCTTATCTTCCACTTGGACCAAAATTTTATCCAAGTGAGATGAAAAGTGATCAATCCGAGGAACAACTCATGGCAGAGTTTATTCGTGAACGCATTTTATATCATACTGAACAAGAAGTTCCACATGCCGTTGCAGTAATGATTGAATCCATGGAAGAGAATAAAGAATTAAAAACATTGGATGTGTCTGCGTTAATCATTGTAGAACGTGCCACTCAAAAACAAATTTTAATTGGCAAAAATGGTGAAAAGATTAAGAAAATCGGAACTGAAGCGCGTCTTGAAATCAATGAAAGATTTTCAAAAAAAGTACATTTAACACTTTGGGTTAAAATCAAAAAAGACTGGCGTAATCGTCCCCAAGACTTAAAAGCATTTGGATATGGTGACTGATGTGGAAGGAATTATTTATCGGGTTCAACCTTATCAAGAACATGGAAGATTGTTATTCGTTTATTCACCGATTGGCAAGAAAACTTTGTTAGCTCAAGGTGCTCAAAAAGTGAATCATCCTTCAAGAATCCTATCACAAACCCTAACATGCATAACGTTTAAAGAGGGGAATAAATCATTTTTAACATTGCAAGAAGGAAAAATAATCGATGACTATCAAAAGATTAAATCAAATTATGATTTGATGAAAATGGCCTCGGTTGTATTTGAGATTATTGACCATATTGTCATTGATCGAGAAGATCACAAGTCAATTTATCAAGAAGTTAAAGAAGTTTTAGCATCAACGAATATTGAATTATCGAGTTTAAGTTTTTCACTTAAAATATTAAAAAAACTAGGGTATGGATTGAATCTAAAACCTGACGGAAGAAAAATCAAAGGTGTTAATATTGAAACAGGCGGTTTAGTCTATGAAGATGAAGAAGACATCGTTGACCTAGATACGAAAGATGCATTAGAGTTATTGAAACTCTATCTTAAACCCTATGAAGAATTAGAAGCATTAGATCATGAATTACTCAATAAAATAAAATATTTTATTTATAAATACTATCAGTACCATTTACAAACAACACTTAAAAATTTACAATAACCATAAAAGGATGTGGAATAATGGCAACACTTGATCAACTTGTTCAATACGCAAAATCAACCGGCTTTATTTTTCAAGGGAGTGAACTTTACGGTGGATTAGCAAACACATGGGATTATGGTCCCTTGGGGAGTTTATTAAAAAAGAACATTAAAGACGCTTGGATTAAAAAATTCATGCGTGAAAATCCATATAATGTCTTAATCGATAGTTCAATTCTATTAAATCCAGAAGTCTGGGTTGCAAGTGGACATGTCGGTGGTTTTAGTGATCCTTTAACGGAATGCAAATCATGTAATCAACGTTTTAGAGCAGACAAACTGATCGAAGATCACGATCATAATGTTCATCCTGATGGTTGGTCTACAGAAAAAATGTATCAATATTTAATCGATCATAAAGTGACTTGCCCATCTTGTGGTAAATCGGATTTTCTTCCGATTCGTAAATTCAACATGATGTTTCAAACTCACCAAGGTGTCGTATTGGAACAAGCCAACCAAATTTATTTACGTCCTGAAACTGCACAAGGGATTTTTATTCAATTTAAAAATATCCAAAGAACAACAAGAAAGAAAATACCATTTGGTGTCTGTCAAGTTGGGAAATCTTTTCGAAATGAAATTACACCAGGTAACTTCATTTTTAGAACAAGAGAATTCGAACAAATGGAAATGGAATTCTTTTGTAAGCCAGGGTCTGAAATGGAATGGTTTACCTATTGGAAAGCCTTTTGTATGGATTGGTTAACGAATTTAGGTTTGAAAAAAGAACATTTAGCATTTGATGATCATAAACCTGAAGCGTTAAGCCATTATTCGAATGCAACCACAGATATTAGATACGAATTCCCATGGGGATTTGATGAATTATGGGGAATTGCAAGCCGAACAGATTATGATCTAAAAGCACATCAAAATCATTCAGGTGAAAATTTAACGTATTTAGATCCAGATACAAATGAACGCTATCTACCTTATGTTGTTGAACCTGCTGTGGGTGTTGAACGTTTAGTACTCGCATTTTTAAATGATGGTTATGATGAAGAAAGATTGGAAAATAATGAGATTCGTCAAGTCTTAAGAATTCATCCAGCACTTGCCCCTTATAAAGCTGCAGTATTACCTCTGATTAAGAAAGAACATGGCGAAAAAGCATTTGAAATATATCAAGAATTAGCAAAATATTTTGATGTGACCTATGATGAAACTCAAAATATTGGCAAGAGATATCGCAGACAAGATGCGATTGGAACATTTTTAGCCATTACCGTTGACCATGATACGATGAAAGAAGAGACAGTAACGGTAAGAAATCGGGATACGATGGCTCAAGTCAGAATTCCGATCAGTGAACTTAGAGCATATATTGAAAAAGCGATTGAATTTTAATAAGGAGTTAAACGATGGATGAAAAATTGATTCAAGAGATCAATGAGAAAACCCCAATCCTTGATTTAGTCAGCGAATTTGTTTCGCTTTCTAAGCGTGGAAAAAATTATATGGGTCTTTGTCCATTCCATCAAGAAAAAACACCTTCGTTTTCCGTCTCACCCGAAAAAAATATTGCCAAATGTATGTCATGTGGTGAAGGTGGAAGTCCCATCAATTTTTATCGAAAGATTAAAAACATCAGTTTTGAACAAGCTTGTCAAGAATTAGCCATTCGTGCAGGCATTGAAGTGAAAGCTACAAATGTACGTAAAGAACCATTTGAGAAAGAATTCAAATTGATGGATGAAGCCGCAAACTTTTATCAATTCAATTTGAAACATAGTGAAAAAGGCCATGAAGTATTAGATTACTTGAATAAAAGAGAAGTTAGTGAAAAACTGACTGATCACTTTCGATTAGGTTATGCACCTCCTTTTGGAAATACACTTTATCAGCTATTAAAAGATAAGGGTTATGATACATCGGATATGATTAAGCTTGGTGTTGTTAAACAATCTGACGATGGTTCATATTATGATCTGTTTTCTGATCGTTTAATTTTCCCAATCACAGATCCTAGAGGAAATGTGGTAGGATTTAGTGGCAGGTCTTTAAATCCAAAAGAAGCTGCGAAATACATCAATAGTCCTGAATCAGTGATTTTTAAAAAAGGATCTTTACTCTATCATTTATTTGAAGCCTCTTCAGTGATTAGAAAATCAAAACAAGTTATTTTATATGAAGGCTTTTTTGATGTGATCTCATCTTTTGGAGCAGGCATTGAAAATGGTGTGGCATCAATGGGGACTGCACTCACAAAAGAACATGCAAAACTGATTAAAAACGTGACGTCATCAGTGATCATTGCTTATGATGGTGATCGTGCGGGGTTAAAGGCTTCAGAACAAGCGATATCCATTTTAGAAAAAGAAGGATTAAAAATTGAAGTCTTAACAATTCCTGAAAAAATGGATCCAGATGATTTCATTAAAGCTTACGGTGCAGAAAAGTATGAGAACTTATTTGCAGAATTTTTGAAAGATCCCTATCAATTTCGTTATGCCTATTATAAAATGGGTAAGGATCTTCAAAATGCCAATGATATCAAAACATTTAAATTAAATGTGATTAAGATGATTGATTATGCAGATGCATCCATTCGTCAGATCTATTTAAAAAAATTGTCTGAAGATTTAGGAATTCCAATCGAAGATATTACATCGAAAAAAATGGATATTCCAACAAGGATTCTTCCGAAACCCGATAAAAAATCGATGATCGATCGGCATACGCGGGCTGAATATTATTTAATTTTCGCCATGTTAAGAGATAAAAAACACGCGAAGACCATTCAAAAACAGTTAAAAAGAACAGACTTTGCAGATCATGTGGCTGCATCCATTCGTTCAAAAATTATCGATTATTATGAGGAGCATGAAGTGCTTTTATTAGATGACCTCATGGATACCTTACCACTTGATGAAAGATCATTTTTAGAAGACATCATTTTAAACGATTGGTTTTGGAAAATGAAAATAGAAATGCAAGATATTGAAATTTTAGATTATGCAAAACTTGTGAAAGAAGCAAGTCTTAAAAGAAGATTACAATATTTAAATGAAAAAATAAAACTGAGTGGAGATCATCCCAAAGATAAAGATTTAAAAGAACGGGATCTGGTCTTAAAAGAATTGAAACACAAACCCAGGGAGGTATAAGTGTGGAATTAGAAAAAATTGTTGAACAATTGGTTAAAAAAGCAGGGAAAAAGAAATTTATTGATCAAGATGATGTGTTAGAGTTTGCACAACCAGGAACAGATCTTTATTATGAAATTGAACGTGAATTACTCAATAATGATGTCGATATCACGATTGAAGATGAAGAAGATGAAGAAGTTGATGTGTTATCTGCAGCATTTATCGATGAAGAAGATGAAGATGAGGATGAAGATGTCGAAGATGAAGAAGAACCAGATGATTTATCTTTATCAGGATTAGAAGTTGAAGAAGAAGAACTCATCAACATTGAAACCATCGCATCTAATATTAAAATTGACGACCCCGTTCGGATGTATTTAAAAGAAATCGGACAAATTCCATTACTCATTCAAGAAGATGAACGCAAATATGCGATCATGGTTTCGAATGGAAGATATGCCAAAGAACAACTTGAAGAAGTTGAACTCGGGAATCTAGAATTACCCGATGAAGATATTTTAGAATTAAAGACATCGATCGAACGTGCTCAATATGCAAAAAATAAGCTTGTTGAAGCGAATTACCGTTTAGTTGTAAGTATCGCAAAACGTTATGTTGGCCGTGGTTTATTATTCTTAGATTTAATCCAAGAAGGTAACATGGGTTTAATGCGTGCTGTCGATAAATTTGATTATGAAAAAGGTTTTAAATTTTCAACATATGCGACATGGTGGATTAGACAAGCCATCACGCGTGCGGTTGCTGACCAAGCAAGAACGATTCGTATTCCAGTACATATGGTTGAAACGATTAATAAAATGATTCGTATTCAACGACAACTCATTCAGGATTTAGGTAGAGAACCTTCACTCGAAGAAATCGCTCAAAAGATGGGGATTACCGTTGAAAAGGTTCAAAACATCCAAAGAATTGCGAAAGAGCCTATTTCATTAGAAGCACATGTTGGTGAAGAAGAAGATTCATCATTAGGTGATTTCATTAGCGATCCTAATGCATTAACACCTCATGAATATATGCTTCAAGAAATGGTAAAACAAACCTTAGATGAAGTCTTAGAAACGTTGACAGATCGTGAAGAAAAAGTGCTTCGCTTAAGATATGGACTCTTTGATGGTAAAAATCATACGCTTGAAGAAGTGGGCCGTGAATTTGGCGTTACACGTGAAAGAATTCGTCAAATTGAAGCGAAAGCTCTTCGTAAATTAAGAAGTCCATCGAGACAAAATAAACTGCGCGAATTTTATTATGGCAAGAAGTAAACGTATTACCTTTTTAGCAGAGCTCATTAAGGGATATAACGTCGTTTTAGATATCGGATCTGATCATGGTTATGTCTTATTAGAGGCTTTACAAAAAGGTTATATCACATATGGTATTGCAAGTGATTTAAGAATTGAACCACTCATGCAAGCTGAAAAGAATTTAAAAGGATATCACGCAAAAACCATTCAATCGGATGGTTTTTTGAATATCCATGAAAGTTTTGATTTAGCGATCATTGCAGGAATGGGTGCTTATTTGATTGGTGAGATTTTAGATCATGCACCATCATTCGATGTGACTTATATTTTACAAGCAAATGATAAACCTGAGGTTTTAAGAGCATATTTAAAAGATCACGGTTTTATGATACTTGATGAATACGTCATCCGTGATCGTTTTGATTATGTGGTGATGAAAGTTAAACGTGGAAAAATGATTTTAGAAGAAAAAGATCTTATTTTAGGACCATATTTAAAAGATAAACCAGAAGCAAAACCTTACTATGAACGTAAAATCCAATTACTCTCTAAACTGATTTTTCAAGTGGATCTAAAAAGAAGACGTGAAATCGAAGATTTGATTGCTATTTATCAGTCTGTTTTATAAGAAAAAAACATTTCAATGTCGAATGACTTTACTAAAGTAAAAAAAATGGGTAAAATAAACTATGTACGACATATTTAGGAGGAATTATATGAACGAGTATCAAATACTTCAAAAATTAGATCGATCATTGCAAGCATTCCGCAGAAGCGGTATTTATAAAAGAACATCTACAAAACTATCGGATGCTGACATCATGGTTTTATTTTGTGTTGCCTTTTGTGATTTGAATCAAAAGATCAAGTTAACCGATGTATCCAAAACACTTCGTGTCACATTACCAGCAGTAACGCATAAGGTTAATGATTTAGTCGAACAAAAATATTTAACCAAAGAAACATCAGAAAAAGATTTAAGAGTGACATATATTAAGCTTACTCCACAAGGTAAAACGTATGTTGAATCCATCAGAGAAACTTATTATCAACCACTTAAAGCATTAAAAGATCATCTAGGATCAGAAGATACTGAAACGTTAATGCGTCTATTAGACAAAATTTCACACATGAAAAAGTAATATCCTAGATTTATGAAGAGAGGCTACATATGAAACGCATTTTATCATTTTTGAAGCCATATAAATGGGGAGTTATCCTCGTTTTTATTTTGGTGGCATCTAGAGCAGTATTAGACCTTTTACTCCCAATGATTTTAGGTTTATTAGTCGATCAAGGGATTGGGTTAGGCAGTCAAGTGGTAGAACCAAATATGACGAAAGTCTATCAGTTTTCACTGATGATGTTTATCATTACCGTAGTGAGCATTGGTGTGACCATTTTTTCAGGTTATATGGAATCTAAAATTTCAGCATCATTTGCTGTGGATTTAAGAAAAGCGGTTTATCATAAAATCGAACAATTTTCGATGCGTGAGGTAAACCATTTTTCAACATCTTCGTTAATTACAAGAACAACGAACGATATTCAGCAACTCCAAAATTATGTCAATATGATGCTTCGTATGCTCATTTTACAACCCTTTTTAGCAATTGGTGCCGTGACATTCTCTATATTACAACATCCAACATTATCAATGATTTTAATCGCATCCGTCACCGCTTTAGTGATTATGCTCGTGATCATTTTCTCGATTACACTTCCTAAGTTCCAACTCGTTCAAAAACTTGTGGATCGTCTAAATTTAGTGACACGTGAAAACTTAACAGGCTTAAGAGTGGTTAGAGCATATAATACACAAGAATTTCAAGCAAAACGGATTGATGATGCATCCAAAGCCTCCATGGTTTTAAATGTGTTCGTCAATCGTGTGATGGGTTTAATGTGGCCGATTATGAGTCTAATTATGGGATTTACATCATTAGCGATTGTTTATTTAGGAGCTAAATATTTTGTAGGTATCGATGGGTTTGATCCAGGATCACTTATGGCACTTATGCAATATGCCATGCGTGCAGTCATGAGTTTTATGTTCTTAACGATGATTTTCATTATGATCCCAAGAGCTACAATTTCAGCACGTCGTGTCAAAGAAGTTTTAGAAATGGATATTAAAATTAATGATCCCATCAATGCGGTGATTCTTCCAGAAGTTATGGAAGGTGAAATTAAATTTGACGATGTGTGTTTCCAATATCCAGATGCCGATGAACCGGTATTATCTCACCTTAATTTCACAGTGAAAGCAGGCACTACAACAGCCTTTATTGGATCGACGGGTAGTGGGAAATCGACACTGATCAATTTAGTTCCACGCTTTTATGAAAGAAGTTGTGGATCGATTACGATTGATGGTATCGATATTAAAAATATGCGTCAAGAAGATCTTCATGGATTGATCGGATATGTCCCACAAAAAGGTGTATTATTCAGTGGAACGATTGCTGAAAACATTATGTTTGGTAAAGGTGAATATACCGAAGAAGATATGATTGAAGCAGCAAAAATTGCTCAAGCCCATGATTTTATCATGGAAATGGAACATCAGTATGAAACAAATGTTGCCCAAGGTGGTACGAGCGTTTCAGGAGGTCAGCGTCAACGCTTATCTATCGCAAGAGCGATTGCTAAAAAACCACTTATTTATATCTTTGATGATTCATTTTCTGCACTCGATTATCAAACGGATCAAAAATTACGGAAAATGATGGATGAAAAAGTGAAAGCAACCAAATTAATTGTTGCACAACGCATCAACACGATTCGTTATGCAGATCAAATCATCGTATTAGATCAAGGCACCATGGTTGGTAAAGGGACACATGATGAACTCTTAAAATCATGTCCAGTTTACCAAGAAATTGCCTCCTCACAATTATCAAAGGAGGAACTCTAAGATGAACGATCAAAAAGATAAACAACAAAAAGCTCCAGCAAGTTCACCTATGGGTGGACGCGGAAGAATGAGTTATATCGAAAAACCTCAAGATTTTAAAGGCACCATGAAAAAATTATTGAAATATTTAAAGCCATACCAATGGAAAATTATCTCAGCAGGTATGATGGCGATTACTGCATCACTCATTTCAGTTTTAGGTCCTTGGTTATTAGGGCTTATCACCTCTGAAGTTGCCGATGCATTTAAAACAAATATACCAGGAGAAAGATTACAAATTGGCATGATTGATGTCATTTGGGGGATTGAGTTATCGATTGGTGAAGTCGCATTAGTGATCGTAGGTATCTACATTTTAGCGGCCTTCTTTAACTATTTCCAATCATTTATGTTGATTGGCATGACACAAAACTTAACGTATTCGATGCGTCGTGAATTATCAAGCAAAATCAATCGTTTGCCACTCAAATATTTTGATGATCAACAATTTGGTGATATTTTAGGGCGTGTGACAAATGATGTTGAAACGATTAATGCGACACTGACACAAAGTGTGTCTGAAATATTTAGATCGATTGCGCTTATTTTAGGTATCTTTGTGATTATGTTTTTATTAAGTCCGATATTAACGGGCATCGTATTACTTACAACCATTTCAAGTTTACTGATCGCAAGACGATTTGTTAAACTCTCACAAGGCTATTTTAGAAGTCAAGCAAAATCATATGGTGAATTAAATGGCCATATTGAAGAAACTTATAGTGGTCATACAATTGTTAAAGCATTTAATCATCAAAAGAAATCTTATG
>JAQVBA010000025.1 GCA_028690555.1 Acholeplasmataceae bacterium | reverse complement strand
CCTCCAACATGTCCTACACCAAGTGTTGCAATACTATTGATGGTTAATTTTCTGATTTCTTTTGCTTTTTCTTCTAAAAATTGTCTTTTATCCATATTATTCTCCTCTAAATATATTGATATAGGTTTAAAGTCATATCATGTTACAATAAGTTCATATATTCATATTTTATCATATTAGTTAGACATATTTGAAAATACGAGTTTACTGATTTGATATTTTCATAAAATTATTATATGCATACATAATAGACTTACTTGTTATAAGTTTAGATTTAACGCTTTATTGCATATTTTATGATAATTAGGTATAATCATTCCTATAGTTGCAATGATTTCTCAAACAATTTATTATATACTCGAGGTGCTTTATGAGTCCATTAACCAAAATGAATCAATCAAATTTAGATTATGTAGAATCACTTTTAGAAAAAGCTTTGGACGCGGAACAAAAAAACACCGATGAAGCTTTGAAGTTAGCGACAGAAGCTTTAGAACTCTCAAAAAAGTATACATTTAAGAAACAAGAAGCCAGAAGTGATGTACGTATCGGAAGATGCCACTGGATCAATGGTAATTATAACGAAGCCATTGAATTTTTAACTGAAGGCTTGGCTATCACCGATAATATCAATGAATCCTATACAAAATCCGATGCATTAATTGGACTTGGTAATGTATATGTAACGATTGGTTTACTTGACCAAGCAATCACGCATTATAATAATGCATTATCGATTGCTGAAAGTCATGGATACGGAGAATTAGAATCAAAGATCTATAATAATATTGGAACACTTCACGAAGATTTAAAAAATTATCCGCTTGCACTCGATTATTATCAAAAGAGTTTAGCAAAAACAGTCGAAATGGATGATGGTTATGGTACAGTGATTGCAAACATCAATATTGGGAATGTATATTTGAGCTTGAATGATTTAGAGAAATCTGAAAAATATATTTTAGAGTCTGTGACTTATGGCAATAATAATCAAAAAACACTTTTGCTTGCGCATTGCTACTATTCACTTGGAAGATTGTATAAAGAAAAGAAAGACTTTAAAGAAAGTATTAAATATTTACGCTTAGGAATTGATAAAGCGAATGAAAGTAAAGATTTATACATCCTTTTTAGAATTTACATTGAGCACTCATTAGTATGCGGGTTAGTTGAAAATTATAAAAATGCAGAAAATTATTTATTAAAAGCATTTGAATTATCCAAACAAATCGGGATGGATGAATTGATGCCACGCATCCACGAAAGCATGGCCAAATTTTATGAAAAAAATAATCAATCTGATTTAGCATATAAGCACTTTCAAGCTTATTTTCAAGCAAGTAAAGTTGTTGAAGAAAACCGACGAATTGAAAGAATCAAAAGTGTAGAATATCAATCAAAATTAACAGCGTCTCTTGAAGAAACAAGAATTTATCGTCAACTCTCAAACGAACTTAGAAGAAGTTATCAACAAATGCACATTTTAAGTAATATCGGACAAGCAATGACATCAACCCATGAGCTTTCAGATATTTTTGAACAACTTTATGAGAATGTTAATTTATTGATGAACGCTGAATCTCTTGGAGTTGGGCTCTATGTCCCCGAAGCAAATGCTTTAAGATTTGATTTATTCATAGAAAAAGGTCAAGCATTAGACCCATTTGATTTATCCTTAGACAATAAGAAAAGTTGGAGTGTGTTCAGCTTTGTAAATCGTCAAACAATCAAAATTAATGATATCGAAAAAGAATATCAAAAATACATTGAAGGGTTTGCTGCCACACGTGGACATTTAAACTATTCAGCCATGTATGCACCACTCATGGTTGAAGGTGAAGTTATTGGGGTTTTCAGTATTCAAGCGAAAGAAAAGAATGCGTATTCAGACAACGATAAAGATTTAATACAAACTCTTGCATCATATCTCGCCATTGCGATTAAGAATATCATGAAGACCGAAGAACTTGCCAAATTGAACAACAAATTAAAGATTCTATCCGAAAAGGATGGATTAACTGGTGTAGCTAATCGTAGACTTTATGATGAAATGATTCCTAAATTGTGGAATCAAGCTATTGATGCGAACGAACCTTTATCCATGATGATTGTTGACATTGATAATTTTAAAGATTTTAATGATCACTATGGACATATGACGGGAGATGAAGTGATTAAAAAGGTTGCTTCTCTACTATTAGATGGAAGAAGAAATGAAGAAGATTTTGTCGCCCGTTATGGTGGAGATGAATTCATTATGCTTTTGCCTAACTGTAATTTAGATGAAGCCAATTTATTAGCATCTAAACTACAAAATGAACTTCACAGCATTAACGAATCATTTAATATTAAAAAAGATGTCACTATTTCCATTGGAATTTCAACAACACATCCCAATTCACATAAGGCCATTGATAATTTTGTAAGTCTTGCAGATTTGCAATTATATGCAAGCAAAGAAAGCGGAAAAAACAAAATATCATCCACAATATATAAGTGAAATTAGAAGATCTATCCGATGATAGGTCTTTTTTTATGATAAGAGTTATATATAAATTCTAGAGTTAAAATCATTTTCATCTAAACACACTAAAAGCATCGGATTCACATGCTATAATAAAACTATCAAAAAATTGGAGATTAGAATGAAAAACCTTTATCGAGTCAGTGCTTTTACATACCTTTCAAAAGGTGGAAATAAAGCTGGTGTATACCTTAATGCAGATGATTTAAAAGATGAAGAAATGCAATCTATTGCTCATGACTTAGGCTATAGTGAAACAGCGTTTGTTATGAAAAGCAAGGTTGCAGATTTTAAAGTGCGATTTTTTACACCTTTAAATGAAGTTGATCTATGTGGACATGCCACAATTGCAACTTTTCATGTTTTAAAAGAACTTAAAATTATTAAACCAGGGTTTTACACACAAGAAACTAAAGCGGGTATTTTAAAATTACATATTTTAGATGATGAGATTTATATGCAACAAAAACTTCCCGTTTATGGAAAGTATATTGACATAAATGAAATTGAAACCTGTTTTGACCACATTGCATATCATGAAATTTATCAACCGATGGTTGTATCCACAGGTTTATGCGAAATTTTTGTACCAGTCAGCAATCAAAAAATACTAAATGATTTAATCCCGAAATTTGATAAGATTGCTGAAATATCAAAAAAATACCAAGTCATAGGTATTCACGTATTTTCATTAGATGATGAAATTGATGCATATGGAAGAAACTTTGCACCCATGGTTGGAATTAATGAAGAGAGTGCTACTGGGACGTCAAATGGTGCATTAGCATGTTATTTATACAGATTTCATCAACAAAAAACATCGTATATTTTAAGACAAGGCTACCAAATGAATCTACCATCAGAAATTAAGGTTCACCTAGAGTTGATGGATCAGGAAATCAAAACCATTTGGGTTGGTGGTAAAGCAAGTATTTTAGAAGATAATGAATCATAAGGAGGAAGTTCAATCATTTTGAACAAAGAGACATGAAATCGATTAAAGAACTTAAAAAGGATTTAGAAAAAGGCTTAATTACAAGTGTTGAACTGGTCGAAGAAGCGATTAAAAATCACCAAAATTGGTTAGATAAAAATGCTATTGCATCCATTCATCCAAAAGCATTAGAGATTGCTAAAACATGTGATGAAGAAAGAAAAAAAGGGAATATTAAAGGCTCACTTCATGGCATTCCGATCGTCATCAAGGACAATATCTTATATCAAGATGGCACAATCACGTCGTGTAATTCATATGCATTTCATGATTTTTATCCGCCTTATAATGCATCGATTATTGCAATGCTTGAAAATGCGGGAGCAATCCTCATCGGGAAAGCAAACCTATCAGAGTTTGCATATTTCATGAGCGATGATAAAATGCCATCAGGTTATGGCTCGATGCATGGCCAAGTGAAACATCCATTTGATGAAAAAATAGATCCATATGGATCATCGACTGGAAGTGCGGTAGCTGTTAAATTAGGTATCGTTCCAGGTGCAATCGGAACAGAAACGAATGGATTATTAATGGCACCCGCTTATCAAACACAAATTGTTTCTTATAAACCAACATTTGGTTATGTTTCGAAATATGGCATTATTCCAATTTCTCCAACACAAGATACAGCAGGTCCTATGGCACAAACGGTTTATGATTGCGCTATGATCATGGACGCCATTAATCAAGAAGATATTAACGATTTGGACACGCATGGACTTAAACGTTGTTCATCTTTTGTTAAGTATATTGAAGCACATAAGGTTAAAGGAAATGTGGGGCTTCTTAAATTGTCAAATCACGCCTATAGTAGTGAAGATGAAGAAGTATACCAAAATGCAAAACAAAAATTGTTAAATCTAGGCTTCAATGTGAAAGAGCTCGTCATTGAACATCCTAAATTAGATAACCAATCAACACTTCTTATTGAATTTAAATATGCGATGAACCAATTTCTAAAAGGAGTTAAGGGCTATACACCACATCAAAGTTTAAGTGATATTATCGAATTTAATAAAAAACATCAAGAAAGATGTTTAAAATATGGTCAAACGATTTTGGAAGCATCCAATCAAACAGATGGTGACTTAAAGGGGAATACATATCAAAAATTTAGAGAAAACTTGTTAAAAGAAGCGAGTATTCTTGAAAATTTAATGATTGAACATGATTTAATCTCGGTTGCAGCGCCACTATGGATGGGATTTGCTCCAATTTATGGTAATCCATCCGTATGTATTCCTGAAGGCATATATCACGGATTACCAAAATCGATGGTTTTTGTAGGTAAAAAGTATCACGATCATGAATTATTAAATCTCGCACATAGGTATCAAATGGAACAATAAAATCATAAAAAATGCCAATCTGATGACTGGCATTTTTATTTTATTAAGATTTATTTCTCGATTTAATAATGAATGAAGAAATGAGAGAACCTATAAACATGCCTAAAGCAATGGATGCCATAATTAAATAGCCCAATCTACCCCAGTCCTGAGATAAAAACCCCAGAATAGCAAATACAATTGTTACTGTAAGAAATATACCTGGAATTAAAAATAACAATTTCATATTCCTTTTAGTAATTAAAGATGTTAAAAAATATGAGATTAAAGTAGAGATGAGAAGTAATAATAAAATTGGCCATAAGTTTTCCATAAAAATTCCACCTTTCAAAAGCTCTATGTGTGACATACATTATATATCGGAAATGTGATTGCGTCATTTAAAAAGCATTTTTATCTATTTTTACAAATAACATCAATTCTTTACCCATATATATAAAGTAAAAAAAATATATGAAAAAGCTTAATGTCGAAAGCATATCGATATCAAGCTTTTAATTTGTTAACTATTCAATTCATACCACTCAGATACATCTTTAGACGTCATAGGTTTGGCATAATAGTATCCTTGAGCATAATCACAGCCTTTTGAAATGACCAGATCTGCAACTTCTTTGGTTTCAACACCTTCAACAATGACTTTATAGCCTAAATTTTTCGATAACTCAATCGTTGATTCTACGATTGTTAGCATTGAATGATCATTGACAATATTTTGAATAAAGAAACGATCAATTTTAATGAAATGAATGGGAAATTGAGTTAAATAAGCTAATGAAGAATATCCAGAACCAAAATCATCTAATGATATTTTTATGCCTTGATCGACAAAATTTTGAAGAATTTTACGACTTTCTTTGGGATTAATCATTAAAGTAGATTCTGTAAGTTCAAACTCGATTAAATGTGTCGGCACATCATAATCTTTGATGATTTCCATGGAACGATCATAAAATTTTGGATCATATAGATTTTTTGCAGATACATTAATTGAAATCGGGAGATTATGACCTTGATTCATCATTTCTTTGCACTTGATGAGTGCATTTTTTAATACCCAATCGGTAAAAGTGTGTATTAATTTGGTTTCTTCAATCAGTGGAACGAAGACATCTGGTGGAATATTACCTCTTGTTGGATGATTCCAGCGTGTTAAAGCCTCAAATCCGAAAGTTTTTTGAGTTGATAAATCAATTTTAGGTTGAAAAACTAGGAAAGTTTCTTTGTTTATCAGTGCTTCATTAAAAGACGCGAGTAACTCGTAATCAGTTCGTCTTTTATATTTTTCTTTATCACCAATGACATAGAGTAAATTGTTAATCTGGGCATGTCTAGCCGATACGTCAGAGTCCTCAAATACGGTAACAGTTTTACATTCACCAAACGAATGACAAGTCGTTACACCAATTGAAAAATCTACGTAAAGTGGGACATTTTTAATTTGCTTTGTTTCTTTAATGATGGTAATCACTTTTTTAACATCAGATTCTAAGTCGTTAAAAGGAGTCATGACCCAAAGTTTGTTGCTATCAGATTGGACGATATATGATTTTTCTGGCAAACCACGCTTTAAATCGACAAATATTTGATGAATTAAACTGTGATAAATTTGAATACCAAGAATATCAATGATATTTTGGTGATTATTGATTAATACTGTAAATATCGAATATGTTGAAAAGTCTAGTGACTCATAAATTTTTTTCAAATGGTTTGTATTCGGCACTAATGTTTCTTGATTGACTGATATGAGGTTTTCGATGTGATCTGCATCTTTTCTTAATCGATTTGAAGCATAACCGATAATAAGACCCACTAAGATAAAAATGAGCATTCGATATAACCAATTCACAGGATCTTGCATCTCATTCGTGAGTGTATCGATTGGCATCAAAGGTCCCAAAAGAATAGCCGCAACAAAAGCGATAAATCCACCAACATATGGACCATAAAAAATACCTGCTAAAATAATTGGAATATACATTGAATGAGAATAGACAAACTTAATACCACCAGTTGAGTAAACTAAAAAATAAATCAGTGGTAATAAAATGATGATTAAAAATAAAATGTAGGGGTTCTTTTTGATGGCTATCCAATCATCAATAATAAATTTAAGACTCTTTCGACTTTTTTTATGTTGCATGACGATACCTCAATTAACCGATATTTTGTTTATTGTTATTATTAGTTTACACCACATTGATATTAAACAGGCAAAAATTGTTTCAAAATTACTTCATTAATTTAATTAGTATTGCAATCCATGATCATTGTAAGTATTCATCGATGAAGTACTGATTATCTCTATTATAAATAGTGATTATTGTGATAATATCATGATGGAGATGATCATATGATTCATTTAAAAGAACTCGATAAAAATAATTTATTTGAAGTAATTAAAATTCACGATACGCTCACGGAATACCAAAAAAGATGTGTTGCACCTAATGTTGTATCGATTGCACAAGCTTATGTGAATCCACAAACATGGCCACGCGTCATCTATCATGATACAGAAATCATTGGATTTGTTATGATCTCATTGCATGATGAAGATATTCCAAAAGAAGATCAACCTAGTTATTATTTATGGCGACTCATGATTAAAAAGGATGCACAAAACCATGGATTTGGGAAAAAAGTCCTAGATATCATTGTTCATAAAGCGAAAGAAGAAAAACAAAAATATTTATATACATCTTGTGAGATGGAAGATTCGATGCCTTACCAATTCTACATCACTTATGGCTTTATGGATACTGGATTAAACGATGGAGAACAAATTTTAAAACTGAAATTATAAAAAATATTTTTAGAACAGATGGTAAAACATCTGTTTTTTATGAAAAGAAAAGGCAAGATTGATTGTATAATGGAAACAAATAACTAGAGGAGCTTACAATGTATTTGACATCGAAAAAAGAGAGATTATCTTATGGTGGATGGTTTATTGGACAAAATATCATCTACATGCTTGTTACATCATATTTAGCCATATTTTTAACCGATGAAGTTGGGATTGTTGAAGGTGTGGTTGCTACACTTTTTCTTGTAGCACGCATATGGGATGCAGTCAATGATCCGATGTTTGGCGGTATTGTTGATAAAGTTAAACCCAAAAAAGGTAAATTTAAACCTTGGGTAGATGGTGTTACACTTTTTATCCCATTGATCACGATTGCATTATTTTGGAAATTTGATACATCTGGGACATTTACTATTGTTTATGCATATATTGCTTACATTGTTTGGGGAATGCTTTATACCATCAGTGATGTTCCAATTTTCGCACTGGCGACGACGATGACAGATATACCTGATGAGCGAGTTAAAATTATGTCTATTGGGCGTTTAGCAGCAGCAATCGCTTCGATATCTGTGGGCTTAGTTGCACCTCAATTTATTTCAAATCTTGGGTATGCGACAACCGTCATCATTTTAATGGCATTAGCTTTGGTTTTAATGTTACCATTGAGATTTTTTGTTAAAGAACGTATCTTATACAAGAGAAATAGCATGGTAACACTGAAATCAATGTTTCATGCGATATTTTCAAATAAGTATTTGCTCATTTTTTATGGTGGTTACTTAGCCATTACAGCGACTCTAACTTCAATGACAATTGCTCCTTATTTTGCAAAATGGAATTTAGGTGATATTGGTACGCAAACGACAATTATGGCAACGATGGCTTTACCTATGTTTTTGATTCCCATCCTAACACCATGGCTTGTTAAAACATTTGGTAAAAGAAAACTATTAATTTATGGACTTGGATCCTCAATCATACTTTCAGTGATTCAATATTTTTTAGGGTACAACAACTTTGCTTTATTTCTCATTTTAAATGCACTAAAGAGTATCGGTCTATTTATGCCCATGCTTATGATGGGAATATTTAGTGCAGATTGTGTTGAATATGGAGCATATACAACGAAAGAACGCAACGAAGGCGTTATTTTTAGCGTTCAAACATTTTCTACAAAACTCGGTGGTGCAATCGCAAGTGCTTTGTCACTTTTAGTCATTAGAGCTTATGGATATTCCGGTGTTGCGAGTAGCCAAACAGATGAAGCACTTGAAGGTATTTGGGTGACGATCAGTTTAATTCCTACCATTGGATTAGTCATTGCATTTATTATTTTTGGACTATGGTATAAGTTATCAGAAAAAGACGTTGAACGCATGGTTAATGAAATGAAGGAACAACAACTGATTATTGAACAAGAAATGTAGGTGAAATTATGGAAGATTTGAAAAACATATTAAAGCAATTAACACTTGAAGAAAAACTTGATTTAATTTCAGGGAAAGACTTTTGGCATCTACATGCTTTAGATCAATTCGGATTAAAATCTATTATGGTCACGGATGGCCCTCATGGGTTAAGAAAGCAATTAGTTAAAGGTGAACATATCGGTTTATCAGAAAGTGTTGAAGCAACATGCTATCCAACAGCTAGTTTGCTTGCTAGCACATGGGATGTTCATTTAATTGAAGACTTGGGAAAACATTTAGGTCTTGAATGTAGAAGTGAAGAAGTTTCAGTTTTATTAGGACCAGGAGCAAATATTAAACGGAACCCACTTTGTGGAAGAAATTTTGAATATTTCAGTGAAGATCCTGTACTTTCTGGTAAAATTGCTGCTGCGTGGATTAAGGGAGTTCAAAGTCAAGGCGTAGGAGCTTCTTTAAAGCACTATGCCATGAATAACCAAGAATCTCATCGCATGATTGTTGATGCAATTGTTGATGAAAGAACGATGAGTGAACTTTATTTGAAATCATTTGAAATTGCGGTTAAAGAAGCGAATCCTTGGACAGTGATGTGTTCATATAATAAAGTGAATGGTACTTACTTGAGTGAAAACAAAGTATTACTAACTGATATATTAAAGAAAGAATGGAATTATCAAGGACTCACCGTGACGGATTGGGGTGCTTGTAATGATCGAGTGTTGGGCATAAAAGCTGGCCTTGATTTAGAAATGCCCGGAAGTCATGGTGTCCATCACCGGGAAATCAAAAAAGCTTTAAAGGATCAGACTTTGAACCATGAAGAACTTGATCTCGCAGTCATGAATGTTTTAAAACTCATTCAAAAAAGTAATGAAAATCTTAAAGTGCAAACAAGTCCATATAATCAAGAACTCCATCATCAATTTGCAAGAAAAGTTGCTGGTGAAGGCATCGTACTATTAAAAAATGATGATCAATTATTACCGATTAAGGAACATCAAAAAGTAGCACTCATTGGAGCATTTGCGAAACAACCAAGATATCAAGGTAATGGAAGTAGTTTAATTAAACCTACTCAAATTTCTTCACTCTATGATGCACTTTATGATCGAATGAATTCAAACTTAACATATGCTGAAGGATATGATTTAATGCAGGATGTCATTAATCAAGAATTCGAACAAAAAGCTTTAGAAATTTCTAAAGAAGCCGATGTGGTTATCATTATGGCTGGATTGACAGAAAGCTATGAATCTGAAGGGTTTGATCGAAAACATTTAAGTATTCCTAAAAACCAAGAATCGCTTATAAAAGCCATTTCAAGTGAATGTAAGCATGTGGTTGTCATCTTATCAAATGGCGCCCCTGTTTTAATGCCTTGGAAGGATAAGGTTTCATCGATTGTTGAAGGATATTTAGGTGGTCAAGCATCAGGTTTAGCACTTAGTGATATTCTTTTAGGTGATGTTAACCCTTCAGGAAAGCTTGCTGAAACATTCCCAAACAACCTTGAAGAAGTATTATCTTCTAAAAATTTTCCGGGAGATCATCGTCAAGTGCTCTATAAGGAAGGATTATATATTGGATATCGTGCGTATGATTCAATGGATATCAAACCATTGTTTCCGTTTGGGCATGGATTATCTTATACAACATTTCTATATTCCAATTTAGTTATTAAAAAGGAATCTAACTTAATTAAAATATCATTGAAAATTACAAATACTGGTGATCGAAAAGGTAAAGAAATCATTCAACTCTACGTTTCTTTAAATCAGAGTAAAGTTTATAGACCCCGAAAAGAACTTAAGGCATTTAAGAAAATTGAATTAAATCCTCAAGAAGAAAAGGAAATAACATTTGAGATTTCAACTCATGATTTAGCTATCTATCAAAAAGGATTCAAAGTAGAATCCGGAACATACGATTTTTATATTGGAGCGTCATCTTCTGATATCCGATTATCTGAAAAAATGATCATTGAATCTAGTGATGAAGTTGTTGCTGATAATATTTTAGCTTATCATGATATCAATAAATCATTTAATCCATCGAATAGTGATTATGAAAAATTGTTGGGATACATAATACCATCAATTCAACAAGTGAAACCTTACCATTTAAATTCAACCATTGGTGAAATCAAGCATACCACGATTGGAAAGATGCTTTATAAGATGGTTAAAAAGGAATATGCCAGTGTCGCTGGTGAACATCCTACTCAAGCGATGATTGATATGCTAGAGGCATCTGTCAATGAAATGCCTTTAAGATCTCTCGTATTATTTAGCGATGGTAAGTTATCTAAAGACCGAGCATTAGGGATGATTGATCTTTTGAACCATCATCCGATTAGAGGCATTTGGAGATTAATTAAAGGATAGAGCATCATCTAAATTTAATGTGAGCTTAAGTGATATGATGTGATTAAAAGGGGTGGTTCGATGTTTCAAAAAGATTTCATTCGAAAACACATCATTGAATACATAACATTTGATCTTGCAATGTTATTTTATATTTTTCAATTTTATGTTTATGTCACGTTATTTGGACATAGCGCATATACTTTCTTAACAATGTTTTTTAATCTCTATTTTTTAATCACACCGATCCTATTATTTTTCCTTAAATCATACAAAGAAAAAGATCTTGTAACAAGACTTTATGTTGATCTTTATTTTGCGATAAGCTTATCGATGTTGCTGATTTCGCGTGTGATTTATTCAACTTTGATGACAATCGAATGGCAGGCATTATTAATTCCTATTATTTTAATTTTTTTGGTATTATATCGAGTTTATATTCATAAAAAATTTGGATTGCATAAGACTCACCTCATATGGTTTAAAATATTTGCGATCCTATTAAATCTTTTATCGCTTCTTGGTTTATTTGTTCATATGATGTTTTATCAAGGTTAAGTTTTAGATTCGGAGGATGATGAAAATGTGTGGTAGATTCACTTTGGTAGTTACTTATGAAGAATTACTCGAGATCTTAGATAAAAATTATGAGATTAAATCATTTGAATCAAATCATGAACTACCAAGATATAATATAGCTCCAACACAAGATGTTATTTCTATTATTCACGATGGAGAAAAATATCGTGTCGGTTATTTAAAATGGGGGCTTGTTCCATCTTTTGCAAAGGATGAAAAAATTGGTCTTAAAATGATAAATGCAAAAGCAGAAACATTATTGGAAAAACCATCATTTGCTAAACTTATCGAAACGAAGCGTTGTGTGATTTTAGCAGATAGTTTTTATGAATGGAAAAAAGATGAGCACATTAAGACGCCTTATCGTATATCAATTTTAGATCAGAAAGTATTCCCACTCGCTGGTTTAAGAAGTGTTTATCAAAGAGAAGATGGATCAAAGCTTCACACAGTAACTATCATTACAACTGAAGCAAACCAATTCATGAAAGAAATTCATGAACGCATGCCTGTGATTTTAACGAAAGAGTCCGAAAAGATTTGGCTTAATTTAAACAATCAAAATATTCAACAAATCCTTTCATGTCTCAAACCATATGATGATCATCAAATGCAATCATATCAAGTGTCCTCATATGTCAATTCAAGTCTTCATGAAGATGAAAACTGTATTAAACGTGTATAATGAGGGTAGAATCAACTATCATGGAAAAGAGGATTATTGAAATGTCAATTTATGAATACAAAGTCCAAAAAATGGATGGCAGTTATGTAGGGCTCGATCTCTACAAAGGAAAAGTGTTGCTTATTGTGAATACTGCACCTAAATGTGGATTTGCTCCTCAGTATGAAGGGTTAGAAAAACTTTATGAAACGTATAAAGACAAGGGATTTGAAATTCTTGATTTCCCATCAAATCAATTTATGAATCAAGCACCAGGATCAAATGAAGAAATCAAATCATTTTGTGAACTAACCTATGGCACACAGTTTGAAACATTTGCTAAAATAGATGTCAATGGCAATCATGCAATTCCTCTTTATGAGTTCTTAAAATCGGAACAAAGAAAAGACTATAAAGGTAATAAAGTGGCATTCATGTCTAAATTATTTGGTAATAACAAAATTAGATGGAACTTCACGAAGTTTTTAGTGGATCGAAATGGAAATGTTGTAAAACGTTTTGCGCCATCTTATGAACCAGAAAAAATTGAATCTTTTATTAAAGAGTTGCTATAAAAATACTCCAGTGCAAACACACTGGATTTTTATTTCTTAACAGATAAAAAGAGGTGATTCAAAATGCTGATTGTGAAAATCATGTTTGCTATTGGATTCATATTGATGATTACTTTGAACATATTAGCCAATGCATTACCATTCAATGGTAAGACAACTGGCCAAGTCTCAGATCAATATGACAATTTATTTACTCCTTCTGGGATGACTTTTTCCATTTGGGGAGTAATCTATGTTTTATTATCGCTAGTTTTGGTATATTTACTCTTTAAACCAAATACATATTTTGAACAACAAGTTAATTTGAAAATCATTATTTTATTAACCGCATTATCATTTTTTAATGGTTTATGGATTGTTTTATGGCATTATGATCAAATTATTCTAACTTTATTTGTCATGATATTTTTACTCGTGATTTTAGGCATTCTTTTCACATTAATTCCGGCAAGTGAAACGCTGATTAAAATCACGGTTAGTATATATTTTGGTTGGATATCTGTAGCAACGATTGCGAACGTGACGGTTTTATTGACGAAATATCAATTTAATGGATTTGGCATAAACCCGATTTATTGGTTACTATTTATCTTGATCATTGGTGTCATACTATCTATGCTTGTCTTATTTTATACAAGAAATACTCTCTACGTTTTTGTCATCATTTGGGCTTATTTGGGAATTCTCATGAAACACATTAGTGTTACTGGTTGGAATAGGACATATCCAATTGCTATATATACTTTAATTGTTTTACTCGTTATTTTAGTCAATGCGACCCTATTCACATTTTTTAAAAATGATTTTAAACTTTATCTATAAAAAA
>JAQVBA010000116.1 GCA_028690555.1 Acholeplasmataceae bacterium | reverse complement strand
ACTTCACTTCCTGGATATGCTGTATAATGAACGCCATCCAGTAAACCTGCTTGTCCTAAAAATCTAGGACCTGCACATATGGCTGCAATCATCTTTTTTTCTTCATGAAATGATTGACAAAGAGGTTTAATATACGTATCTTGATCTACAATTTGTGCCACATATCTTCCACCTGGAATGACTAAAAAGTCATAATCACTCATGTGAAAATCAAAAGCAAATCCATCAGCTTTCACGATTAAACCATAGGATGTCTGAATGTCTAATGTATCTTCAAAAGTTGCAGTCACTAAATCGATGCCAGCACGTCTCAAAAGTGCTCTGGTTCCTAGAGCTTCAACATCTTCCATGTGATGACTTAAAATCATTAATCCTTTCATATTTAAGCCTCCATCATTAATTTAAGATATACTTCTTCTAACTTTTTTGCTCCTTGATCAGCATCAAAGATATCGTAGGCTTGTGTATCTCCTTGGCCAATGATATCTGAGATTACTTTTACACTGACGATTGGAATATTGAAAGCTTCTGCAACTTGATATAAAGCTGCACCTTCCATATCGACAACCGCTCGATGATCCAAATTGTGTGTCATGAAGTAATCACCTGTAAAGAGATTTCCTCTTTGAATATTGGGATAGTGTTTTAAAACATCTTCGATCAATTGATGATCTGTTTGAAAAACAGCTGGACATCCGGGAACTTGACCTTTTTCATAACCAAACATTGAAAGATCAAAATCGTGATATCTCGCGTTTTCAATTAAAACAAGATCTCCTACTTGATAGCCTGTAGATGCTCCAGCAAAACCGAGATTAATAATTTTTTCGACATGATTTCTCGCAATCGATTCTGCAAGGTGAGCTCCAGCGTTAACTTTACCAATTCCAGTTAATATGAGCTTACTTTTAAATGATTTATGTTTCACAATGTATTTCATTTCGCTTTCCATTGCAATGCACAAAAGAATCATAATTTGCCTCCTGTAAACTGGTTAATTTTTGTAACAATCAAATCAACAGCAATATCATGTCTTCGATCGTTTGGAATGATGACATCTGCGTATCTTTTTGTTGGTTTTATATATTTATGAAACATAGGTTTAACTGTTTTTTCATATTGTTGAATGATACTTTCGAGAGAACGTCCACGTTCTGACATATCTCGAAGCATCCGGCGAATGAATCTCGTATCATCATCTAATTCAACAAATAAATTCATATTGGATAGTTCTCTAATTTTTTCATTTTCTAAAATCAAAATGCCTTCAACAATAATAATTGGTTTACTTGAAATATGTTCGATTTCTTGGCTTCTTGTATGCATCACAAAGTCATAAACTGGTTTATCAATAGCCTTACCATCTAATAGTTTTGTTAAATGGTCATAAAGTAAATCATTATCTAATGAACTTGGATGATCATAATTGGTTAAGTAGCGTACTTCAAGAGGAAGGTCTGTTTGATCTAAATAGTAATCATCATGTTTGATAATTAAAACATCCTCAATCCCAGCTTTATCTAGGATTTCTTGAACAACGGTGCTTTTACCAGATGCTGATCCTCCAGCAACTAAAATAAGGAGTGGTCTATTCATGATGCCACCATTATATTTGACATTCTGGTGCCAGTTTTGCTTGTTCCAATTCGTCTAAAACATCTGATGCCTCTGGATGTTTTTTAAACCAGGTTACAGCATACGGACAAGTTGCAGTCACTTTATACCCTTGTTTTTTTGAATAATTAACAACTTCAAACATCAACTGACTCGCAATACCTTGACCCCTAAGTGATGGATCTACAAATGTATGATCAACGACTACAACCCCCGGCTTTAACCATGGAAAGGTTGCATTTACTATCATTTTACCTTCTTCATTATTCACGTATATTCGATGTGGTTCATAAATAAAATTCATTTTTCATACCCCCTTAATATAGTATAACAAAAGATAGTTATTTGTGAATTAAATTGATATAATATAATATAAATATTTTTATTTTTGTTTTAGTTGTGATTTTAATCAAAATTTATTTTTATTCTAAATAAAGGCCTTTTTTAGAATAAAGTAAGCTTTTATTTATAATTTTACAGTAAATTGTGTTATACTAATCTTGTAATTAGGAGGACATATATGACTAAAAAACAACTCATCATTGAAACAACTTCAGTGCTAATATCGATTATACTGATTATTCTTGGCTTTATCTTTCAAGCAAATCAAGATATACAACCTTGGATTGCAGCATTATTTTTTGGATTATCGTTTTTAATTGGTGGATTTGCAAAAGCTAAAGAAGGCGTTTTAGAAACATTAGAAAACAAATCATTAAATGTTGAAATTTTGATGATTCTTGCTGCACTTGGTGCGTTTATCGTTGGGGATTATTCAGAAGGTGCAATTTTGATTCTGATTTTCTCTATCAGTGGTGTTTTAGAATCTTATGCAACATCAAAAAGTGAAAAAGAATTAACGGGTTTACTCAAACTAGCTCCTGAAACAGCCCTTTTACTTAAAGATAATGAAGAAATTGAAGTTGAAGTTTCAAAACTTACGGTTGGCGATCAAGTGATTGTAAAAGTTGGTCAACAAATTCCAGTTGATGGAAAAATTATTAAAGGTTCTACTTCTCTAAATCAAGCTGCGATTACCGGTGAATTTGTTCCTGTTTCCAGATCAGTTGGTGAAGAGGTATATGCCGGGTCACTTAACATTGAATCGACAATTATTGTTGAAACGACTAAAGATCCTAAAGATTCTGTTGTTCAAAAAATTATCGATTTCGTTTCTGATGCTCAAGAGAACAAAACAAAATCACAATCATTTATTGATAAATTTGAAAAGTATTATGTTTACATCGTAATTTTACTTGCCATCATCTTTATGATCTTTCCCCCATTATTTAAATGGTGGTCTTGGTCATATGCATTTAATCGAGGCATTATCGTTTTAGTTGTTGGTTCACCTTGTGCGTTAGTTGCTTCCATAACACCTGCAATGTTATCCGCATTATCCAATGGAGCAAGACATCGGATTTTAATTAAGGGTGGCAC
>JAQVBA010000115.1 GCA_028690555.1 Acholeplasmataceae bacterium | reverse complement strand
AAAATTTTTAAATGATTGATATTTACTAAAGATATTCATTATTTCTTCTACTGTCTTTCTATTTTCTCCCAACATAATTTGTGGATGAAATATAACATTAGTATATTTGTTAATTAAACAATCTAATTTATATAAATATTCTTCTAATGTAATGTGATTTTGATGATAAGAAATAGAAAAATCAGTATTAATAGGAAAGATATTACATAATCTATCATATAGTTCTAAATCAGCACTAAAATTAGTAAATAATATAAGCTTAATATTTCTTAATTTACATAACTCTGTCATAAAATATTCAAATAAAGGATGAACAGTTGGCTCTCCACCCATAATTTGAATAGTTAATGTATCAGTATCATCTAAATTATTATAAACTTGATTTAGAAAATACAATACATTATCAATAACATTAATATCAGATATTTTTTCTCCTATTCTAAAAGTACCGCAGTATTCACAATGATAATTACAATTAGCTGTTATTTCATATGTAAATCCATAATTTCTATTCATTATCTCACCAAGCATATAATTATATTTGTTATATATATTAACTTTAACTTATAAAAAAACTAACTATGAGATAGTTAGTTTTAATATTTATTTTATGTTTACCATTGACTTAACCAATCGTCAAAGTATTTATATTTATCTCTATCAAAATTATATATAAAATTATTGTCAAACACTATAGAATAAAAGTTATTATAGTTCCATTTATTTAATATACAATCAGAATTATCATGATAAATCTCAGTATCTAGATATGTGTGATATTTAATTAGTTCTTTAATGTCGCTAATACCATCTTTAAAGTTTCTATTTTTCTCTAAAAATATAATTTGTTTATTAGTATTAACTGCTTCCTGTAAAGTAGTAGGGTAAGGGTCATGTACTTCAGATTCAGAATAAACATAATGAGTTATATTACTAAAAAATATATTATTATCTTTAGTGTATATAATATTTTTAATATGACTATTTAGTTTATCAAAGGGATAAGGTGAACTATAACCACCCATAACATATAATTCAACATCTATATTTAATTCTTTAACAAAATTGCAAAACATAATAAAATCATCGTATCTATAAACTGGTCGATAATAATAACCCAATACAATTTTATCTGTTATAACATTAGTATTATATTTAAATTCAGTAGGTAACAGCATTGGAACATAATTAACAAAACTACTATTACTTTTATAACTACTAAATCCATTAGTAGTTTTATATTTTACACCAGGTAAAATCTCATATCTACAATAAACAATATCTTCATTATAATACTTAACATGAATAAGATTCTTTTTTCTATAATTGGTTGTATCTTGATAAGTATATATAACTCTTTTACTATTATCATGTATCTTATCTATATCATTACTTATTAATTTATAACCATCTAAAACATTAATATAAGAAGAATATTTTGATTGTAAATTATAAGCTTCTGAATATGCTCCTCGTTTAGATAAATAGTCGTTCCATCCAATTATAGTATATTTATCATACATTATTATTTAAAGAAGTCTAAAAAGTCGTTTACAACTGTTTCTACTGCTTCTACTGTCTCACAAGATATAATTTCATCTATTGTTGTATTTAATCTAACTACAAAACCTTCTAATTCTTTTAATTTATCTAAAATATTAAGATAGTTTTCTAGATTAACTATAGCTATTTCTGATTCATTTTCATCTTCCATTTCACTGATAGCAGTGATAATTTCAAGATATTTTTCTTCTCTGTTTTGAGATGTTATAACAAAACCCATATTAATAAAATAATTATTCAGTATTGTAAATGTATAATAATCCAATAGTTGTAATTTATTAATTCTAGTAGAATATAAAAAATCTTTTACTTTATTAATAGCAATCTTTTTTTGTGTTTCTAATTCACTTTCTTGTTCTACTATAACAATATCATCTACTGTTAATTGAGAATAATTATTTTTAGGTAAATATATTGTTTTACCTTCCATTAATGCTTGACATATAAGTTCATATATAGACCAAGAAAATATCTCATAAGTATTATTAACATGACCTAAAATTGTAGTTTCAGCATCATTAATACTTATAACTTCATACATATTTCCAACATCTTTTACATTTAATCGCATTGACATCATGTTATTATCAATCTCCATAAAATTAAAATTATCTTCCATACCAAATATTAAACATTTAGGATAACTAATATTATTAATTATTATTGAATTATATGATTCAAAACTATTACCATTATCATCAATTCCACATTCATTTAATTTTGGTATATATTGATATTTATTTTCATTTATTGCTTCACAAATTTCACTATATAGATTTATATTATCTCCAACATCAAAAAATTTTTTATAATCTTCGATAGATATAATTTTATTATCCAAATAAGGTTCTTCTATTTTATAGTGTAAACCAACATCCTGTAAAAAAAATCTTAGATATTGTCTTTCTATATTATAGTCTATATTTAAATCATCTTCATTATCAATTATTATTTCGTGTGATATATCTATATTACTATTATTATATGTAATATTTAATCTGTTTAATATAGCTTCAATTATTTTATTTTCTAAATCTTTATTTATAAATTTACATGTAATATCAGAGTCTTCGATAAATAAACTATAATTTAAATTATACTTATTAATATTTTCATCATATAATAAAATAAATCTATATTCTGTATCATTATTATAATTAGGTTTTAATATCATTTTCTAATTTCTCAACCTTCTTTGATAATTCTTGTACAGCTTTGATTAATGGAGCAATTAATTCTATATAATTAACAGCATAATAACCATCTTCCATTTTTTTAACTAGAGCAAATTCATTTTCTGGCAATAATTCATTTAATTCTTGTGCAATACAACCAAAATGAATTAAATTGTTATCGTCAATTACACCATTTTCATTCGTTTGTTTATATTGAAATGTGCAAGGTTTTATTTTATTAATTAAATCTAATCCATATTTACTCATTTCTACATATACTCCACATTTTTCTTTAAATTAATATCAGAATGACTATGACATG
>JAQVBA010000114.1 GCA_028690555.1 Acholeplasmataceae bacterium | reverse complement strand
AAATCTTATGAACAGTGAAAAAGTATGAGAAGTATCACTTCTAACTATCTATAATGTAAAAAATTATAAATACTACTCTTCTCATATTGACTTATGTCCTCTATGCTTTGCATACGGAGGACAACATGCAACCAGCTCAAAGACAAAAATATCGTCAGGTTTTTTTAGAAAGTCTGGGACCAAATTTATCGAAAAGTACATTACAACTAAAAATGTATGCAGTCGATGGATTTCTCAGCTATCTAGACTCAAGAGGCATTGAGGATTTCAAGAAATTTAATATAGTCATTGTCTATGACTACATCCTAACCTTGAAGTATTCAAGTTCCACTGTGTGTTTGATTAAATTCAACATTAGGATGTTTTTCGATTCTCTTTACAATGCACGGATGACCGATACCTATGGAAGGAAAATATTTCCTGTTATTCACAGCAACAAGCGAGACCGAATCCCATCATTCTACAATGATGTAGAAATCCAGCAGATGCTCTTATCATTAGAATCGCGTTCAACGAACCCTCTGAAAAGAAAGTGTATGGTGCTGATTGCGACTCTGATGGGTTTGAGGGTTAGTGACATCCTTAACTTGAAGCTCTCAGAAATAAAATGGGACAAGAACCTGATAGAATTGCCCCAGAGAAAAACAGGTAATACTGTTTCCGTCCCAATGCCGGAAAATATTAAACTGCTTCTGATAGATTACCTCAAGAACAAACGACCAAAGACAGAATCTGAACACGTTTTCTTGAAGGAAACAGGAGAGGAATACACTAGCAATATCTTATACAACATCGTTAGCAAGGCTTTCAAAAAATCCAATGTTGAAATTGGATTTAGAAAGCATGGGCCCCATGCGTTAAGGCATTCTTTGGCAACACGGCTCCTAAAAGATAATACTCCGATACATGTCATAACCGGGATTCTTGGCCATAAGAACATGAATAGCACCAAACAATATCTGTCAATCAATATCGGAGAGCTGAGGGCTCTGTCATTGGAGGTCCCAGAATATGAAAATAACTGAAGAAAATTTTGTGGGACCTTACAAAGAACCCTTTGGCGGCTATATAAAATTCAAAAGGGCTGCGGGACAATCGATATGCCAAGGCGTGATCTGCAAACTTAATGCCCTCAGTGCATTCCTTACGGAAATTCATCCTAGTACAGTTTGTATGACACAGGCTGATATTGAACAATTCCTATTAAGGACTAACGGCCATAAAAGCAGTACCCGTGCCGGTTATGAAAGCATGATTAGACAATTGGGGATGTACTTAAGAAACTGTGGCTACAATGACATCCACATCCTCCCGGAAGGAATTACCAAAAGTGGCACTGATTTCGTGCCGTATGTTTTCTCGGAAAACGAGATTGTAAGGATTCTTAGAGCTACTGACAATCTTGATTGGTACCGGGACAAAGCTTCAACAGGACTATTCTACCGTGTATTAGTGCGGTTGCTGTATTCGACTGGACTTAGGATTGATGAGGCATTGGGGCTTCATGTCAGTAGTGTTGATCTTGAAAACAGAATCATAACTGTACACAAATCGAAGGGGGGTACTTCTCGACTGGTCCCCTACGATGAATCACTTCATAAATGGCTGATGGAATATCTCACTCAGGTTGGCAGGCATGATGACAATTACTTTTTCAGATCTCCAAGAAATGAAAGGTATGCTGTAGTTACTGTTCAATGGATGTTTAAAAACAAGCTCCTTCCTGCTGCGGGAATTGTGCCAGCTGTAGGACAGCGTATTAGCTTGCATAGCCTGAGGCATACCTTTGCTTGTCACTCGTTGAATAAAATGATTGAGAATGGAAAAGACTCTTTTTGTACTCTTCCTTATCTCTCCACATATCTTGGCCATGTTAATATTGAAAGTTCCGAAATTTATCTCAGACTTACAAAGGAGCGATTCACAGGGATTCTTGATGCATGTGTTGGTACATATGAAGGGAGGTTATCCGATGAAAAATGACTTTCCCTTCCACATTTCAAAATTCCTGGTTGATTATCTGCAGACTCAAAGAGGGGCATCCACCAATACATCCAAGACATATAGGGATGCATTCGTGCAATTATTGGAGTACCTCTACGAAACAAAAGGATTGCGTTCCGACAAGGTTGGACTCAAGGACTTAACACCAGAGGTCATAACCGGCTTTCTTGACTGGATCGAGTCAGAGAAGAAGGTAACTGTTGCAACAAGAAACAATAGACTTGGTGCTGTCAAATCCTTTTTTCGTTATCTCAGTTACAGGGAACCCGAATTCCTTTCCACTTGTACGGTCATTCTCGGGATTAGACAGAAGAAATTCGAGCCAAAACCAATGAACTATTTGACATTGGATGCTTACAAACTACTGCTCGCCTCATTTAATGTCGATGATAAAAAGCAGATGAGAGACTTATGCATTGTTGCTGTCATGTATGAGAGTGGAGGACGAGTATCTGAGATTGCTGGAATACGGTCATTCGATTTTAAGAGTGAGAACCCTTATACCCTGCTGCTTCACGGGAAAGGTAAGAAAACCAGAATCGTACCGATTGATAAGTCTGTCGGTAAACTAGTTGATAGGTATAGACAAATCTATAAGGTGAAGGAAGATGAACCCTTATTCTTCAACACTAGAAGGGAGCCTCTAACCCGAGAAGGCTTGAACTATGTACTCCAGAAGTACTTCTGCATGGCAAGGAAAAATCGTCCCGAGATATTCCCGCCAACAATCTCCCCTCACTGCATAAGACATAGCCGGGCTATGCATCTTTTGGAAAACAATGTGAATCTAATCTATATTAGAGACCTGCTCGGACATTCAAGCGTAATGACCACTGAAATCTATTCCAAAGCCAATCCGGAAATCAAACGGATTCGAATAGAAGAAGCGACAAAAACACTGCTTGGTGACAACATTGGTTACACAGAGGAAGAAAAAAATGAACTTCTTAATTGGCTGAAAAATAGTATTTAAGATAATTTGTTATGAGAAGTAAATCGCTTCTAGTTCATTGCATTCTTGATAGTCTTCTAGTTTACTTCTCATACTTTTTCACTGTTCATAAGATTT
>JAQVBA010000113.1 GCA_028690555.1 Acholeplasmataceae bacterium | reverse complement strand
GTGCCATAATGTGGTAAGACGTAATCTGCAATCCAAATCGGAATTTTTTTATGATTTAATGGATTAATTGCATAAGCTCCAGTAAATGCTCCGGTTTTTGATTTATCGACTTGACGATCGATTTCTGTTTTTTGTTTGGTTGATTCAATATAAGCTTTAACCGTATCATATTCATCTTCATTGGTAATTGATAATACTAAAGGATGTTCTGGAGCTAACACACAATACGTTGCTCCATAGATCGTATCCGGACGTGTGGTAAAGACATCAAATTTCGTTTGTGTTCCTTCAATTTCAAATGAAATCATCGCACCTAAAGATTTACCAATCCAATTTCTTTGCATTTCTTTTAAATGCTCTGGCCAATCAAGTAAATCTAAGTCTTCTAATAAACGGTCTGCATATTCTGTAATCCTAAGCACCCATTGGCGCATCGCTTTTTTAACGACTGGATAATTTCCTCTTTCAGAAACCATCTTACCATCGATGAGTTCAATCTCATCATTGGCTAAAACCGTTCCTAATCCTTCACACCAATTGACTTCGACATCTTTTAAAACCGCTAAACCTTTTTCATACATCTTCTTAAAAATCCATTGGGTCCATTTGAAATATTGAGGATCTGCTGTTGCAAACTCTCTATCCCAATCAATCCCTTTACCGGATTCGATAATTTGTCGTTTGAAATTCTCAATATTTTGGTATGTAAAACTTCTTGGATCTTTTCCTGTAGCTAATGCATATTGTTCAGCAGGTAAGCCAAAAGCATCCCATCCCATCGGATGTAATACATTATAGCCTTGCATACGTTTAAAGCGACTGATGATATCAGTTGCTGTATAGCCTTCAATGTGTCCGACGTGTAATCCAGCAGCTGATGGATATGGAAACATGTCTAAGACATAATATTTAGGTTTAAGGTTATGGCTGCTTGTTTGAAACATTTTTTGTTCCATCCAATACTTTTGCCACTTCTTTTCGATTGCTTGATGATTATATTGCATAAGTAACCCCTCTTTCGATACTATAATCTATTATATAATAATCAAAATAAAAAAGGGAATTTAGTTTCCCTTTTTTTTCAATTACTTCTGTGATTCAATGTACTTTACAAGATCTCCGACCGTTTTTAAGTTTTGTGCGTCTTCATCTGAGACTTGAAGGTTAAATTCTTCTTCAAGATTCATAATGAGTTCAACTGCGTCAATTGAGTCTGCTCCGAGGTCTTCAGCGAGTCTTGATTCCATTGTGATCTTTTCTTCGGGAACGTTTAGTTCACTCTTGATCATTGCTTTGATGCGTTCAAATACCATTTTCTTTCCTCCTACTTGCAACAAATCTATTATATTTTATTTTAACTTATAAGTCAATCTAACTTCTTTGAAGGTCAAAATAGTTTTTTTAAATATCTGTTTTTTGGCGACTGACAGATCTTCCATATAAATCCGTAAATGTCTTAATCTTTTTCAATAACTTCGCATTCAAATCTTCTCTTCTCATCCGCCACACCCAGTTATTACCTGTGGTTGATGGGACGTTCATTCTTCCTTCTTTTCCTAAATTCAAATAATCTTGAATGGGGATAATCGCTGTATCTGCAACACTCGAGAGAGTTGCTTTAATGAGGCTATCCACTTCCGATTTTCTACCAGCATGATTAATATATGTTAAGCAGAAATTTCGATCTTCTTTACTTAAATTGCTAAACCATGTTTGTGTCGTTTCATTATCATGAGTTCCGGTGTAGACCACCATATTTTTTGAATGATGATGCGGTAAGAATTCACTATCAATTTTATGATCAAAAGCAAATTGTAAGAGCTTCATTCCTGGGAAATTCGTATCTTTTAAAAGTTGTCTGACTTCGGGTGTTACCACACCTAAATCTTCAGCAATAATATTCGCATGTTCGATTCTCTTATTAATCACTCTAAATAGATCAAATCCAGGTCCTTTTTTCCATACACCATGACGTGCAGTTTCATGACCATAAGGAATGGAATAATAGTTTTGGAAACCGATAAAATGATCGATACGAATCATATCAAACATTTCCATCGATGCTCTCACGCGATCAACCCACCATGAATAATTTGATTTTTTAAGTTGTTCCCAATTATATAAAGGATTTCCCCATAATTGACCATCTTTAGAAAAATTATCTGGTGGTACTCCTGCAACTTCAATTGGCATTCTCTTTTCATCCAATTGGAAATATTTAGGGTTCGCCCAAACATCTGATGAATCATAAGAGACATAGATTGGCATATCACCAATGATTTCAACACCTTTTTGGTTCGCATATTTCTTCAATTTCATCCATTGATCATAGGCCATATATTGAATGAATTGATAAAATAAAATATCTTGTTTCAAAAGGTTACGATAATAAGCCATCGCTTCTTTTTCTCTGAGTCTAATTTTGTCATCCCAACTCATCCAAGATGCGCCATCATGATGCATCTTTAAAGCCATAAAGAATGCATAATCTTTTAACCAATATTTGTTATGTTCCACAAATTTACGATATTTGAGTTGTTTCAAATTAAAGCGTTCAAACGCTTTTCTTAAAATTGTAAAACGTTCATGATAAAGGTTACCATAGTTAACTTTTGTTTCACTTTCAAACGTTGAGACGATTTCTTCTCTTTTTAATAACCCTTTACGCACTAAAATATCTAAATCGATGAAATATGGGTTATTCGCAAACGCTGAAAATGTTTGATAAGGTGAATCGCCATAAGATGTTGGTCCTAATGGTAAAATTTGCCAATAGGATTGATGACTTTTTTCTAAGAAATCGACAAACTTATACGCATCTCTGCCAAATGTTCCGATTCCATAACGGCTTGGTATGCTTGAAATGTGACATAAAATCCCTGCTTTTCTCATATGTTCTCCTCTAATTCTAAAATAATCGCTTGATATGGTTTTAAATAAATATCGTTATCTTTAATGATGGTTTTATCGATATTCGATAAAATGATCTCTTTTACTTTGCCATCAATTTTAAAGATTTTTTTCTTAAGTGAAAATGAACAGATAATAAGTAATCTCTTATCTTCGTTCATTCTTTCATAAACAAATAAGTCATCATCAGTTTCGATGGGTTTAAACTTCCCATAAACGATCACATCTTTATAT
>JAQVBA010000024.1:11808-14567 GCA_028690555.1 Acholeplasmataceae bacterium | reverse complement strand
TTAGATATTGCGATGAATCGATCAGAACCATTAAAATTAGGGGTTAACATTTATCAAGGAAATTGTACATGTGAAGGTGTATGTGAAGCCTTCAACCTTGAATACGTTCATCTTGGATAATTCATTACGGTGGCTTTCAAATGGAAGCCACCTTTTCTTTATATATGAAAATTTTATTGGAATATCAAACTAAATAGCGTATAATAGGTCGTAAGGAGTAATGATATGAGACTAAGAGAAGAATTGGGTCGAATTGGCCTACGCATCGTATTTTATCCGCAGTTTAAATTCAAGTTTGCCTACCATAATTTCGATCCAAAGCGCAAAGAACCTTACTTTTTAGTAGGGAACCATGCCTCATTAAATGATCCTTTGTATGTAGGAATGAATTTAAAGCATTATCCATATCCGGTTGCAGCGAATCTTTTATATACGCAGCCACTCATGCGGTTTGCTTTAACGAAGATTGTCACATCCATTCCTAAACGAAAAGGACAAAGTGACATTCAAACCATTCGAAGTATCTTAAAGGCTTTTAAAGAAGATAAAAGGGGCATTATGATTTTCCCAGAGGGGAATTCATCATTCTTTGGTGAAGAAACCAAAACGGATTATCAAAGTACGGCAAAACTTGTCAAAAAAGTTGGAAACGATTTAATCTATGCAAGAATTAGTGGTGGTTATCTTGCATCACCAAGGTGGGGTAAATTCAGGAAAAAAGGACATTACCAAATCGATTATGAACTTTTGATGCCAAAAGAACAAATCGAAACCTCAAGTGTAGAAGAGATCGAAAATGTTTTATCACATGCGATTAAGTTTAATGACTATGATTGGAATAGAGAACAAAAAATCATCTATCGATCCAAAGAAAAAGCTGTTGGATTAGAAAACTATTTGTACTATTGCCCAATATGTCATGGCACGCAAACGATTGACACCTATAAAAATGATATTTATTGTCACACATGTGGGAAAATTTCAACGATTAATGACTATGAATTTTTAGAAGGGCTCCCTTTTGATAATTTAGTTGAATGGGATCATCTGCAACAAAAAGCTTTACCGAATATCTTGAAAGAACCAGTTTATTCAAGTGGAGAGTTATTTGAAGTTAATTTCAAGAAAAACAAACGAATTTCATTAGGGTTATCAAAAGTTGAGTTGGTTCATAAAACACTACATATAAAAACTAAGCATGTTGAATTTTCTTTTCCGATCAAAGATATTGAAGGATTAGTATTAACACAAAAACAATACATCTCATTTGATGTTAGCGATAAAACTTATTTACTAAAACTAAAAGATTGTAAATTATTTTTAGATGCAATCACTTACCTTAAAGGAGAATAACTAGCAATGGAAGAATGGGGCGTCATACTATATTTTTTATTAATTGGGATATTATTATTTATTGCTAAAATTTTAAAGACATGGGTTCCAGGATTAAACCGTGTCGTTATACCTTCAGCATTATTAGGAGGTTTCATTGGTCTTGTTTTATCTTTAGTGTTTGCACCAATTATCATTGGTGAAGACACTTTCTTCGATGTTGATCAAATGGGATACATCGTGTATCATGCGCTAGCAATCGGATTTATTGCACTAGCTCTGAAACGCGATGATTCTAAAATTAAGAAAAAAATATGGTCAACTGGAATGTTAATTACATCAACATATGCGCTTCAAGCAGCGATTGGTGTGCTTTTAGTATTCTTGTTTTTCTCAGATAAGTTTGTTGGATCTGGCATGCTCGTAGCCCTTGGATTTGGACAAGGACCTGGCTTAGCGATATCGATTGGTAAAATGTGGAATCCAATGTTAGGTGGAGATGGTGCAACTTTAGGTGCGTCTTATGCATTCTTAGGATTTGTGTTTGGTGGGACCGTTGGGGTATCATTAATTAATATCATGTCTCGCAAAAAAGGATTAGAAAAAGTCCGCAGTTACTCCGAAGATTCAATCAATAAAACAACCGTAGAAATTGACACGATTAAAGAAATTAGTGTGCTTGATGGTCTAACGACTCAAGTCGTGATCATTTCAATCATATATGGCTTAGTATATTTAACACTTTTAGGAGCTACTTACTTATTAGCGCCACTCGGTAGCATCGGTGAAACAATTTTTGGTCTACTCAAAGGTTTTAATTTTATCATCGGTATCTTGTATGCGTTAGTCTATAAAAAGATTTTAGGGCGTATGGCTAAAAAAGGTAAGAATGTTCGGTTTATTACAAATAACTACATGTTATCCAATATTTCATCGTTTGCATTCAATGTGATGATTGCGGGTTCCGTATTAACAATCACACTTGATTTCTTAGCATCTTATGGGATTCAACTCTTTGTGACTGCAATTGTTGCGGGTGTTGTCACTTTATTCTATTTGAAAATGATGACAAAACGTATTTATGGCAATTATCAAGATGAATACTTCATTGGACTATTTGGAATGTTGACAGGGGTTGCATCCACAGGTTTAGCCCTATTAAAAGGGGTTGACCATAACCTTGAAACACCAGTCGCAGAAGAAATGGTGTTAGGATCAGGAACTGCCATCACGATGGCATTGCCACTCTTTGGTATTCTATTTATCCCTTCACTAACCTATGGAACACCAAATGAAACATTATGGAGTTGGTTAAGTCTATTGGGGTGCTTTCTTTATACGCTCGTCATGATGATTATTTTACTCATTCGTGGTAGACGAGGGGTTAATGTATAAAAAATATAAGGAGATGAAAATCTCCTTTTTTA
>JAQVBA010000024.1:0-11708 GCA_028690555.1 Acholeplasmataceae bacterium | reverse complement strand
TTTTTTAAACCAGTACCCTCTTGATCTACCACCGCCACCAGAAATTCTAAAACCTCGACCTGAAGAGATAAAAACTAAAGGTATAAAAGCGTTTGGCAAAAAGATAATGATGATAATCCATAACCAAATTGGCATATTATAAAAGAAGTCATCATTTTCAGTTTGAAGTTTTCCGAAATAAGTATACTGATTTTCTAAATACTCATCATAAAACGATTGATAATCATATGAATCATAATCATATATATTCATGTAAAAGAATTCAACATAGGCAAAATAAAGTGAAATTAATCTTAAATCAATATCTAAAGGATTTATATCAGGGTTATTAAAGTAAGTATCAACCATATTTGAAGCTTCAAACGCAGATAAATATTCAGACGTTTTGTCGCCTATTTCAACCACTAGTTCTTGATAGTTCTTTTCACTATCAAAAAATAAGACAATCAATAACCCTAAATCATTTTTACCAATACCCCAACTATTAAAAATCTCAGTGGTATTTATATCCCCCAATTGGCCTTGATAGGTTAATACAACAATTTGAGCCCCGTCTATATTTAAATCTTGATATTCTTGAACACTTGAATCGTCATAAAGTTCGATACTATAATCTAATATAGTACATAGAGTCGCATTTAATAATACATCTGCATAATCATTAATATAAAATGACTCGTTGGATTTGATAACATTAGGAGTAGTTTTTTTATTACAACTGACTAATAAACTCCCAATCAATAACGTATAAAGAACCATTAACACCCATTTATATATAATGGTTTTCATAGGGATTAGTTAAAAGTTGGAAGCGTTGCGTTATAGTTGGTAATAGAGTAAGTAGCATAAGGTTCTTTATTCGCTAAAAACATATTATTTGTGAATTTTTGAATATGGTTGTTGTAACTCATAACCGATTCATTGAACTTACCAATGGTATTTAATACCACGTTAGTAGCCGCAGAAAACTCACTCATAAAGCCCGCATATAAACTAACTGTATTATAACTGGCTGGATTGTCTTCCATGTAAGCTAATAAAGTGACAAAAGTAGAATCAATCGTTCCTGCCTCTGCATCCGCTTCTATGATATCACCATTGTCGATGGCTTCTGCAAAAGCAGTTCTAGCCTCTTTAATAATATTTAAATAATTGGTTACGGTAGTATCAGCACCTTCAATAGCATCAATAAATGCCAGTACTTTATCATACCTTGAGCCTAAAGCAGCGTGGACATCACCACGATTTTTTTCTATTAAATTGTTTCTGGTAACTTCACCATTATAAGCGTTAATCCATATAATACCCAGAATAATTAAAACAACGGCTGCGATAAATATTGGAAACATAATTATTTTTTTCATTATTTCACAAACCTTTCTGTTCAGTATATCTGAACTTAATTTTTTTATAAAGCTTCTCTATTAAATTGTCTTTAATTTTGTTTATTTTTTATAAGTATCTTTTGTATTTATTAAAAAATTTAGATTATTTCCCATATTTAAAGTCTTAACTAATGAAAGCGCTTGTAATTTGCTATTTTTGATGGTATATTTTTAATAGTGGTACAGGAGGAAAATAGAATATGATAATTGGTATACCAAAAGAAATAATGAAAGGCGAATCAAGAGTGTCCGCAACACCTGAAACTGTCAAAATGATGATTAAAGATGGCCATCAAGTATTGGTTGAAGTCAACGCTGGATTAGGTTCTTTTAATCATGACCATGAATATGAAGAAGCTGGCGCGGTATTAACGAGTAATGTCGTAGAACTATATAGTAAGTCTGATGTGATCTTAAAAGTAAAAGAACCACAATTTAATTTGCAATTAAACAAACATGAAGTCGAATTAATGCATGAAGGACAAATTTTAATTACCTTCATTCACCCTGCAGCCCCATCGAACCATAAGATGGTTAAAGAATTAACACATAAAGGGGTTATCGCTTTAACTTTAGATGGGGTTCCTCGTATTAGTAGAGCACAATCGATGGATGCATTATCCAGCATGAGTGCTTGTGCAGGTTATAAAGGGATTATTATGGCAGCGGACGGGTTATCTAAGTTTATCCCTATGGTAGGTTCAGCAGTTGGGATGATTAAACCTTCAAATATACTGGTTATCGGCGCTGGGGTTGCTGGACTAAGAGCAATTGCAACCGCTAAAGGTTTAGGTTCTGTTGTGTATGCAACAGATATTAGATTTGAAGCCCTTGAACAAGCTAAATCTTTAGGGGCTAAAATTATCGACTTAGGTATACCTCAAGAGGTTGCTGTGAGTGCCGATGGTAAGCATGCGAATAGTTTATCTAAGAAATGGCTTGAACATGAAAAAGAAACTTTAATGAATTATGTTAAAAACGCGGATATTATTTTCCTATCAGCATTAGTATTTGGTAAAGAAGCACCCATCATAATCGATGAAGAGATGGTTAAAATGATGAAACCAGGTTCTTACATTGTTGATATTTCAATTGACCAAGGCGGAAACTGTGCTATTACAGAACCAGGTTTAACCACAATCAAACATCATGTGACAATTAATGGGGTTAAAAACCTTCCAGGGTTATTAGCAACTTCATCAACTTGGATGTTTTCTAAAAATATTTATAACTTATTAAAATACTTGATTAAGGATGATAAACTCAATCTAGATTTAACTGATGAAATTGTAAAATCAATTCTTGTGTGTCATAACCATAAATTGGTCCATGAAGGCACATTAGAGGCGATTAAGATGCATGAGGGGGTATAAAATTGGAACTTTTTCCGTATATATTACTGGGTATATTCGTTGTACTCACGATTGTGGGATACTTATTAATTAACAATGTGCCTTCTTTATTGCATACACCTTTAATGAGTGGAATGAATGCATTATCAGGGATTATTATTACAGGGGCTTTAGTAACGACCTCTGTTGTATTAAAAGATCAAAACCAATTTCTTGCTAGTGTAATAGGTGGGTTATCTGTTGCATCAGCAACCCTTAACGTATTTGGTGGGTTTATCGTAACCGATAGAATGCTAAAGATGTTCAGAAAGAGAGCCCATTAATATGACTATTTTGGTTTCTCTTTCATCCACAAATTACTATATTGTTTCAGGAATTTTAGTCGCCCTTGTCTTATTAGGTATCTATTTAATGAGTAAGGTTAAATTCGCAAGACTGGGTAATATTATTAGTGGGTTTGCTGTTTTAGGAGCCATTATAAACACTTTGATTTATTATGATATTATTGATATATGGGCATTATATATTTATATGACTATCGGCGCTTTAATTGGAACTATTCTGGCTCTTAAAATAAAAATGATAAGTATGCCACAAATGATTGCGACATTAAATGGTTTAGGTGGACTTGCTTCAATGATAGTGAGTGGGTTTGCAGTAAAAGATACCAATGCACTTTTAGATATTTTTCCATATATAACAGCATATCTAGGGTTCTTTATTGGATTGGTTACTTTTGTAGGAAGTATTATTGCCGGTTTAAAACTTCAAAGGGTGTTACCTCAAAAACCAATTCATTTTAATGGATATCAAGTTATTTTAACCATTACTCTAGCCGTGTTTGCAGCTTCCTTATTTGTGCCACTATTTAGTTATGTTAATCCTTGGATTATTTTAGGGGCTGGTTTAATCATTGGGACTTTATTCTCTATCGTATTTACAATGAAAATTGGCGGGGCAGATATGCCGATTGTTATCTCACTATTAAATAGTTTTAGTGGTGTAGCTGGAGCATTGTCTGGGTTAGCCATTCTTAATCCATTATTAGTCAGTGTAGGTGCGGTGGTTGGTGCAAGTGGTTTACTCTTAACTCAAATTATGTGTAAAGCCATGAACCGAAGTCTACTAGATATCTTACTAGGTAAAACCTCGATGAACTCCTCTTCTCAACCTAAAGAAATCGTTGAATATATCAATGAAGAAGCAATAATAAAAAATACTAGAAACCCCATCGATATATTAAAAGAAGCCAAGTCAGTCATCATTGTACCAGGTTACGGTATGGCAATTGCCCAAGCCCAAGCTCTTGTAAAAGAACTTCAGGATTACTTTACCTCTAATGGGGCTAGTGTGAAATATGCAATCCATCCTGTTGCAGGTAGAATGCCAGGACATATGAATGTCCTTTTAGCTGAAGTAGATGTAGATTATGATTTATTATTTGAAATGGACGATATTAATGACGATTTTAAAACCACTGATGCGGTATTGGTAATCGGCGCGAATGATGTTTTAAACCCAACAGCCAGAACAAATCCAGATACACCTATTTATGGTATGCCCATTTTAAACGTAGATGAATCTAAAGATATTTTCATATTCAATTATGATTTAAACCCGGGTTATTCAGGGGTACAAAATCCAATATATAACAGAAAATCTGGTCTTCATTTGTTTTTAGGGAATGCAAAAGATACATTAGACAAACTAATGAAAGAACTAAAAAGTTAAAGATAATCCACTGGGTTATCTTTTTTTATTGTGTGAAATCTCAATTATTCTTTTACAAAGCATTATAACTATGTTATAATAACAGTGTAGAAAAGCGCTTACATTTTTATAATAAATTGTTGTAATGGATATGTATTTTATAGCGCTTGAATCATTTAATCGTCATATTAATCGATTATTAAAGGGTGAAAAGGAGAATCATGAACGTACTATTTAGCTTAACACCAAAAGAAAAAGTCGCATACATCTATGATGACTACACGATTCGCCAGGCATTAGAAAAAATGCAGATTTATCGTTATAACTCAATTCCAATTTTAAATCGTAAAGGATCTTATGTTGGAACACTTTCTGAAGGAGACCTCCTTTGGTACATTAAAGACAATCAACTCAACTTTGAAAAAACAGAATCGATCTCAGTTTCTAAAGTTCCAAGAAACAAAGATAATGTATCCGTATCGATTCATACAAACATGGAAGATATTATCGAAGTTGCGACAAGACAGAATTTTGTTCCTGTATTAGATGATTTTGGATCATTCATAGGCATTATCACCAGAAAAGATATTTTCAATTATATGGTTAAACGTATGAATCAAAAAGAATCAACGTTAAATCATTCACATCATGAACTATTACATAAAGTGGATTAAAAAAACAACCGTCATTTGACGGTTTTTTTTATATATGAAATCTTCGTTTAAATTCTTCACGACTTGATTTTGAAGGTAAGATAAATATACCTAAGAGTGTAACAACCGCATAAGTGAAAGTTGCAGAAGATGGCCACGTAACGGTTGTAATATCAATGAGATTCAATAATCCAGGAATAAGTCCGATGATTGCTAAAATAAGCAAATTTCCGAAGTATTCAAACCATTTTTTACGATTAAGTAAGATGAGTAAAGTCAATAGGATCATATTCATCAAAATTGCGAAAGGGAAAACATAGTCAATTGCCCAAGCGTAATCATTGATGGCAAGTCCTAGTAAAATGATGGTTAATCCAGAGACAATGATGATTTTTGATAGCCTAGATGTCCATAATGATGCTGGCCACATTAATAGAAACATGACAATGATATATCCATTGGTCACTGCAACAACCCAAGACCACGAAAGTGGAGATCCACTTAAATAGTCGACATAAATAGAGACAAGGGCACTAATAATATTTAAGAAAATGAAGAAACGATAAAAGAATTTCGCTCTTGATTTCTTTTTAATGAATGAAAATTTATAAAAAGAAGGATTCTCTTCATTTTTTTCAAGTTCTTGATTACAAAACATGCAATGATCTAAATCCGTATCGTAGTGGATATGACAGTTTTTACAGTATCTCATCATAACCCTCCCGGTAATTTGTATCAACAGTAACATCAATACCTTCATTGACTAAATGTTGTACAAAAAAGTTCATAATTGATAAATCTTTGAGTGGTGATGCAAGTAAGATATTAGTTTTTTCATGAATCGTAATGCCAGTCATCGCTATCCCGTAACCAGCATTCACAAAATCAGCATCGATGACTTTGTGTTTCATGCTTTCCGGAAGATCCACAATTCCTAAATTCGAAAATGAAACAGTTGAAATCGATTCGCCTAAAATGTTATAACCAATTTTAAATGCGATGGTCTTTAAAGCTAAGGGTAAAATACGGATGAAGAAGTTTTTTTCAAAGCCGACTAATGCGCTAATTCTTCCATGTAAAATGTCTTTATCAAGCTGCTCAGCAAATTGAGTCTTCGTCACTTCAAGCATTTCTTCAAATGTCCATTTTGGTTTATTTGCTTCATAGGACGCTTTAATATAGAGTGAAAAGTTTCTTAACGTAACCGAATCAAAATAAGGTCTGAGATTTACAGGAATAAGTGCTTTAATTGGTTTTTTCTTACCCACAAAATCCAATGATTCTGAGTAAATGCTGAATGCGAATAATGCCGTTAAATACTGTGTTAAAGTCACTTGATATTTTTCTTTAACCATCTTTAAAAAAGACTTTGTATGAAACGATATTTTTAAGAGTAAAACCCAGTGTTGGCTAAAACTTTCACCGGTAATATGGTAGGCTTTATCTTCTTTTAAATTGAGTTTATTATTTTTATCATAGTTCGAAACAAAGTTATCTTCACTTTCTTTTTTTGAATAGGGCTTCTCTGATAAAATTTTTCCGTCTGATGAAAGATCAAATCCACGGAGTTTGAAGTAATTAAATGTAATGGATTTTAAAAAATGGAGTGCTCCAGTTCCATCGGATAATGCATGAAATGTTTCTAATGTGATTTTATTGTCTAAGTAATAGACTTTAAACATATAGCCATTATTTTGTACTGGTTTAAAGTATTTACATATTTGTGCAACCTCGGGTTCCACTGAAAATGGGCGATGATTGTGTGAGAAGTAGTTCCAAAATAAACCATTTTTTAAGGTGACTGAAAAAGTTTCAAACCGAGGTAGTAATTGATTAACTGCTTGTTCGAGAATATCAGGGTCAACAATTTCATCTAAATAGAAAGACAAACGAAAAACATTACTGCGTTCATCTTGAGAAACAGCAGGAAATATTTTAGCTGCATTATCGAGTTTGTACCAATATTTGCTTTTTCTCATAATTACTCCTTTATTTATTACTTATTATTATACATTTTTTTCATGCTAAAGTCTTCAAGTTTGAAATATTTCGAATTCGAAGCATTATCCTCGACTTGTATTTTTTATTTGATAAAATAGAAGTGAACGGAGGGTTATGATGAAACCACTAATTGGCATGCACCATGTCACAGCAATGACATCAAGTGCAGAAAAAATCTATGAATTTTTCACATATGTTTTAGGTTTAAGGCTTGTTAAAAAAACGATTAATCAAGATGATATCCAAGCATATCACCTATTTTTCGCAGATGATCAAGGTAGTGCAGGAACGGATATGACATTCTTTGATTTTCCTGGAAATCAAAAAGCAGTCAAGGGAACCAATGAAATTGCAAAAACCGGATTACGCGTTAAAGATGATCAATCAATATTTTATTGGAAAAAAAGATTTGAACGTTTAAAAGTAAAGCATGAGGAGATTAAAGAAATATTTAAAAGAAAGGTAATTTTCTTCGAAGATTTTGATGGTCAAGAATATTATTTGATTTCAGATGAAAATATCAAAGGTGTAAAACCGGGAATTCCATGGAAATTGGGACCAATTCCTAATGAATATGCCATCATCGGACTAGGCCCAATTTATTTTAGAGTGAATGATTTAAATCGCATGGAAGATGTGTTAACAAAGTATTTGACGTTTGAAAAGCTCGATGAAGATCACAATTTATCGATTTATCAAACCGGTGAAGGTGGAAACGGTGGCTCTGTCATTGTAGAAGTGACAGAAAATGGTTCACAAGGTTATCAAGGTTATGGTGGGGTTCATCATGTCGCATTTGGTGTAAAAGATAAAGATGATATCGATGATTGGATTAAACATTTAAACCACATTGGTGCAAGACATTCTGGATTTGTTGATAGATTTTATTTCAAATCATTATATACAAGATTATATCCAAATATATTATTTGAATTTGCCACAGAAGGTCCAGGATTTATTGATGATGAAGAACCTTATGAAACTTTAGGTGAATTATTAGCTTTACCTCCAAAGTTTCGAGGGATGAGAAAAGACATTGAAAAACTTGTTCGTCATATTGATACCAAACGAAGTGATAAAACGTTTAAAAAGGAATATGAAGATGAACACAAATAAAGAAGATTTAAAATTAACTGCCGTATTATTTCGTGCCATGCAACATATCCAGTGGATGATTACTAAAGATATTGAATCCCATGGATTAAATACGACAGAATTTGGTACTTTAGAAATGCTATATAATAAGGGTTCTAGAACAATCCAAACGATATCCAAAAGATTATTAATGGCAAATAGCAGTATGACTTATACGATCGATAAACTCGAAAAAAAGAAATTCGTCATTCGCACAAAAGATGATAAAGATCGTAGAAATACAGAAATTGCACTGACAGATTTAGGAAAAAATTATATTGAAAATGTGATGGTAAAACACCAAGAGACACTGAGAGAACTCTATAAAATACTTTCAGAAGAAGAAAAGCTAGTGCTTATCGATTTAATGAAAAAACTTGGATATTACGTCGAAAAATTAAACGAGGATGCAAAATGAAACATATATTTGAACAAGGGATGAGCGATGAAACGATCATCTTACTTCACGGCACAGGTGGAGATGAAACGGATTTACTTTTAGTAGGTGAGTTTATTGATCCAGCAGCAAACCTATTAGGAATTAAAGGAAATATATTAGAAAATGGGATTCCACGTTTTTTCAGACGGATCTCTATGGGTGTATTTGATGAAGAAAGTTTGATTGAAGAAACACACAATCTTAAAAATTTTATCGATGAAGCCATTGAGAAATATGAGATAAACCGTGATAAAATGACCATTCTTGGATATTCGAATGGGGCTAACATTTTGGCTTCCCTCTTATTTTTCTATCCTGATTTTGTCAAAAAAGCGATTTTGTTACACGCGATGGTTCCGATTCGACATATCGAGATTAAGCATCATCAAGAAACAAAGATATTCTTATCATCTGGTAAAGAAGATCCTTTAGTCCTTGCGAGTGAAGTTTTAGAACTTAAAAAAATGTTTGAAGAAAGAAACATTACATGTGAGCATTATGAAACTGCTTTTGGACATGCACTCACAGAAATTGAACTCAGATACGCAAAAAGATGGTATGATAAAATCAAGTAATGGAGGGTTTTATCATGTTTGATGTAAGTTTAGAAGATATTAAATTAGTAAGAGAAAAGTATGTCATCTCGATGCATCCTTTTGAAATTTCAAATTTTCCACCGAAAGAAAAGAGAAAATATATCTTACTTTGTATGATGGTTCATCTTTTTGATGAACATAAAAAATATACAGAAAAAGAAATTAATGAAATCATAAAGCCTATATATCACGATTATGTAACCATCAGAAGATATTTAGTAGAATACCAATTTTTAAACAGATTAAATGATGGTAGTGAATATTGGTTAGTCGCAAACAAAAAGGATTATTTGATCTATATTGAAGACTAAAAAGAGGGAACACATGTTCCCTCTTATTGTTTGATTGGTTGATATGTTTTAATCCAATTAAGAACTCTTTTACGCTTGATACGTTTCATTTCAGATAAGAATAACACCGTATCACGTAATGTTTCTTCTAATGATCTTGGAGTGTATCCCCACTTTTGAGTTGCTTTATCATGGGAGAAATTTGAATTAGTTCTAAGCGTGTAGAGCGAATATTTCGTATAAATTGGTGGAAGCTTTCTCATTCGATAATAAATTTCTGCAAGGGGTGCAGAGATTTTCGCAAACCAAAAGGGAAGGACATGAATGTGATATCTTTTCCCCGCTAATTTTTTTAGCGTGAGAAACATTTCTTTAAGTTCAATCCGTTTTCCAGATAGAATGTAGCATTCTCCAACCACACCATGATTAATTGCGCTTATGATACCAAGACTCACGTCTCTAACATCAACAAAATCATAAGCACCATCCACTCTTGAGGACAAATATCCATTTAAGTATTCTTCGATCATCATTGTCATATGTGCTTTCCCATAATCATTAGGACCAATAATCCCGGAAGGATGAACGATGATTGCATTTAAACCGAGTTTGACATGATCTAAGACGTATTGGGTTGCGATGGCTTTTGATTTGGCATAACTGTCAACAACTAAATTTGGATCAAATGTATCAATTTCTTGAATGAGTTCTTCATTATCCTTTTCAGGAATTGCATGAACAGATGATACATAAATGAAACGATGCACTTGTTTTTTAGTCGCTAAATCGACTAATTTTTTTGTGCCATTGACATTCACATCATATAAAAGGTGATTCTTTTTTTGAGCGATTGATACAATACCAGCTGTGTGGATAATGGTTAAAGAGGCCTTCGAATCTAAAAGAAGTTCTAATGTTTGCTCGTCTCTAATATCACCTTTGATAATTTCACAACCCAAACTTTCAAGTAGGGTCGTTGAATCATTTTTCAAGATGAGTGCACGCACGACTTTTCCTTGGTCGCGTAATGCTCTAATGATCGTGTTTCCTAAATGGCCATTACCACCAGTCACAATATATAGTTCATTCATAATCTCACCCCTCACTTTCAACATATTCCAAATGAATCATTATTTCAATGATTGACGGATAGTTTGTGATATTATGTTAAAAATGACACAATTTCAAGAAAGAATTGAGTCCATGATGATATGAATGGCATTTGCGATTTCTTCGATACTCATCGAAAAAGTGTCAGGTTTGTTTTTTACTTGCTCATGCGCATATGGAACATGAACAAAAAGTGCCTTTGTATGAAGTTTTTCTTTTTCAATCATGTGGTAAATGCCATACATGATGTGATTACATACATAAGTTCCTGCAGTATTTGATATTTTCGAAGGAATGCCTTGTTGCATTAAATCTTTTAAGATGGATTTTAAGTTGAGATTCGTTTGATAAGCAATTGGACCATCGGAAACAATTTTTGATTCATGCTTCATAATTCCAGCATTATCAAATATTTCGCTATCATCTAAGTTCACTGCGAATCTTTCAAGTGAAATACCTTGTCTTCCACCCGCTTGACCAATCATCAAAATGAGATCTGGTTGATGTTTTTTGATCGAGTCTGCAATGATTTCAATCGAATGTTCAAACGTCGTTGGAATACGCAACTTGATTAGTTCATAATCATCAGATTCAATCATTTGAATGGCTTCATATGAAGGATTAATCGATTCACCATCAAAAGGAGTAAATCCAGTTAAAATTACCGTTTTCATCTTAACACCTCTTTAATGTCATTTTATCATGATTCATCACATAAAAAGAGCACATAAAAAAATCTTACATGCTAAAATATAAATGGTGATTTAATATGATTAAAAAAATGAATAAAACAAATGAAAAAGTAACATTAGAATATCATTACGAGACATCATTTTATTATGATGTTTCAATAACTGATCATGGATTTAATTGGCAAATCAAGTCATTTATTGAACCTGTTCATAAAACATTTACTGATGAACTATTTGCCACATATATTGAAGATCCTGTTGTATTTACATATGAAGTTGATCAGAAAAATGTTGGCTTTATTGAAGGATCCATTCAATCATGGAACCGAACATATCGGATTTGGAA
>JAQVBA010000112.1 GCA_028690555.1 Acholeplasmataceae bacterium | reverse complement strand
GGCTGCAAGAGAAGAGGGGCGGCCAAAACATCATTCTCAATGCTCTCAAACATTGCTTTGATGGTAAGAATGAGAACACGCCATTTTCTGCGCTCTTCTGCTTTGATTTTCTTCTCTTCTGCCTGGTTGCGAGCCTTCACACTACTTTGGAAGTGCAAATCGAGACGGTATAACCTGCCTTCATACTTGAAAAACACGGCTGTTGATGCATCTCCCTGCAGGAAACCAAAGTTCGTTGCCCCATATTTTTCACAGATCCTTTTGAGTTCGGCGATCGAACGTTCTACTGAGACGGTAGTTCCCTCGGCATATTTTTTTGTCATGTTATTCTACATCTCCTTTAGTTTCACTGATTTTCTGAATCTTGTTGTAAAAATCGGCATTAATGACTTTCACAACCTGTTCAAAAAATGCGTTCCAGAGCCATCCATGAAGATTTTTCATTTTTTCTTCAAGAGGAGCATATTGTTCAGTGCAGCTCAATATGTTAATGACCCAATCAAGAGCGTCTAGTGCATCATTCGCCTCTGATGGTGTAAGAGTAAGTGTGATGTTTTTAGGCATACTATCAGATTGATTAAATTTCATCTCAAACACCCCCTAGGAGGAACACTGCCGTTGAGATCCCAATGATAAGGAGCAGGCTGCATAGACCAAAAACAACTAACCCAAAAAACAAGGATCTTACGACAAAATCGTTCCGGGTCAGCATAATGGGTATGCCTCCAGTAGATGATGATCATCTGCATATTGGTTGGGGGCACATATGATTACCTTCGTAATCATTAGATTAGTCATTTATGATCCTCCGAATTTTTCTTATATATATCAAATCCCTTGACATACTCAAAAAATTTATCACATTCTTTCTGTGATAATAGATTCATAGCTACGCATTTCACCCCAAATATTCTATTAATCACAATGAATTTAATATTTTCATGATGATCTTTCGTAGATGTAGTAAGAGAATGATTATAACTTAGGTTTATGCTATCTATTACCTCTTTTAGTACATCATAATTATGTGTCATGATTTTGCCTTCTTGATATCCAGATAAGATTCTTCAAATTTATGCATTTTTTGGGTTAGAATATTGCCTGCAGAGATATATTCTATAGTAACCCTAATTTCACAGATGGCGTCATTATTCTTAAGGTTAGGTATTAAATCCTCGCAAGGCAGGAAACCATTGAGTATTAATCTATTTATGAATTCATAAAAACCAGGATGAGCGGCGTATATATCAGATGATTGAGAGCGTCGCATCTGAGTCATTATAATTTCGTGTGTGATTGCGACCCGGGTTAATTTTGATATGTTTATCCCGTATCTTTGTGCCCTTAATCTAAGCATTGGTGGCATTCTGACACTAACTGTTTTCATTTTTCCATCATTTTGTATTTGCTTTGGCATATGCCATATATTATTTACAATAGTATATATAGGTTGTGATATAATGAGATATATACAAAAATGGATTAGTGCTAGAGAGGCTAAATAGGCATGATTAAGAGTCATGTAATGTAGATTTTCATAGGTTCAAATCCTATCTAATCCATTGCCAGGTTATTCTAGTGGTATGAAGGGTATTTTGAAGATATCTTCCTAAAAGGAGCGGAGGTTCAAATCCTCCACCCGGCGTTTGAGTGATTACCAAAGTGGTTAATGGGATTGGTTTAAAACCAATTGTAAGTCATCACAGGTTCGAATCCTGTATCACTCATCTGTTTAATAGTAATTCATTCATCACTTTTCTCATTTTGAATCTTTTTAAGTGATCTACTACAAATGATATAAGAGCAGCAAATGTAAATCCAAAACTAAAACCCCCTAATATGAGAATAATCTGGAAAAAATTATCGAGAAGAATTGGGTTAATCATCTGCATCGTGTCCAATTTTTGCAGGTATGTTTTGCACTGATAGTCTCGTCTTCAATACTGCAATATGCCGTGCCAATATCGTTGAAAACTAACTCGGTTTGTTGATCCTTTGTCATGTGACCGCATTTATAACAAAAATGTTTGCATGAATCCCTAGATAAAATTTCGTCTGTCATTTTGTGAGTCTCCTACATATAATCAAATATCCTCTATAAATAAATATCCATGGAAGGACTATAAAGCGTACTATGTTCGACGTACGATGCCAATATAGATACCACAGATACAATACAGCTACGGCGGCATAACAACAAATCATTAAAATGATTTTTTCGGTATAACTGATATCCATCAGCAACGTGGTAATCATATTGCTATCTCCGAAAAATGCTGTTCAGCCGCATACGCATCAAGAGCTTCTTGTGCTGCTTCCTCGGATAAATATTTGTTAACGCCATTGACACGGAACATTGTATATCCGGATTTACTATTACTGGTTTGGGCAATGAAGCTTGAACCAATAAAGATCGTCTTTACATATAGGATTCTGCCCTGATACGTGCGATAGCGTTTACCTGGCATAGGCTGCGGCCTCCTGATTTTCCCGTATTTTGTATCTTACCAATGCAGCGTATTTCTCCATTGTTTTGGCTTTTTCCACGGGATCGTTATAAAATAACGCAAGCAAATATCTCATGTCTCTGGGTAAGGGAGCATATTTATATCGTGTAATGTAATTTTGCATAAACAATGAAATTTCGGGATGTCCATTATAATCAATTACCTCATGATAAAACTCATCAGCTGATGCCTTACGCACTATTAATCCAAGATAATCATCCTGGGAGAGAAATTCAAAAAAATCATTTTTGATTTTTATTGATGGAACAAAGGACTGCTCCACAAATGGGAGAAGAGCCTCACTGATTTTCTGTTGAGATTCGGTTGTTGCCCCATAAATCAGCGTATCGATAACTGCCCGGAGGAATGATGAGACACTTTTATATCCAAATTGTCCTGACAAATTGACCAATCCCCCCCATGTATCTGAGAGTATTCTGACCTCTATTTTCGAATCAAACGATTTTTTCATAAGTCACCTCCAATTTGTCATGACAACATGACAACATGACAACATGACAACATGACAAAACAGTTCTCGTAATTGGGGTATGTTGATTGAGGTCAGATTTTTTCCTGTTTTTTGATGATAAGATATATATATTATTAAAAATATAAAATAACAACATTGCGTATTTACTCGCACA
>JAQVBA010000023.1:10318-14673 GCA_028690555.1 Acholeplasmataceae bacterium | reverse complement strand
ATATGAAGGATATCTAAAAATCCGATGTCTTTTCTTGTCATATTTGATTTTCGAAGGGATTCATCAATACAACGGTACCAATTATTCATCGAAACTTCATTTAGACGATCCTTCATCTTCTGCGCATCCATGAGTCTAAGTGATTTTTTGGATTCATCAAGATTAGCCAGTGAGAGCGGGTTACATTGTCCTCCGATCTCAACGCCAGCTGTTCTTGATAAAGATCCATCACCAATCATATGTGAACCAAGTAAAACATTCTTTCCATAATTTTTCTTCAAAATGATCGCTCCACCACCGGCAGCTAGATCATACATCATCGACATCGATTTATCCGTAAAATCAACAAAATCTCCGTTACGATATCCACCAACGACCATAATGACATTGATTTCATCATCAGCGATGAGCATATCTTTCGCCATCTTTAATGCAGTGACTGTTGTGCAACAACGATTTTGTACATCGATACCCCAAGCATTTGTTGCACCAATTCGATCTTGAATATAAAGTGCTGAAGTAGTCAGTGGATATTCTTTCCACTCTTCAGTAATCGATAAGACGACATCGATCTCTTTTGGATCGATTTTAGTATTTTTTAACGCATCTAATGCAGCAAGTGCTCCCATTTCTTGAGATCCATCGTCTGGGAGTGATACGGGGATTGATTTTTCGATAATCCCTAATTTATCAATGACCGCTTGTTCACTCCAAACACCGTTTGTAGCTTCAGAGATTTCTTTTGCAGTCATGCGTCCTTTTGGGATATAAATGCCAGTACCGACAATCCCAACATGATTTTTTTCCATATGGAGTACCTACTTTCTAAATTTAATGTCTTAGAGTCTCATGCCACCATTAGCATTAATGGTTTGTCCTGTAATATAAGATGCTTCTTCGCTTGCTAAGAATAACGCAACATTTGCAATTTCATGTGGTTGTCCAAGACGACCTAACATTGTAAGTTTTGCGAAACTATCTAATAAATCTTGAGGAACTGTTTTTAAAATATCTGTCATGATATAACCTGGAGCAATCGCATTGACTCTTACGTTTGCGCCTTTTCTAGCAAATTCTTTAGCCCATGTCATCGTTAATCCAAGAACACCAGCTTTTGTTGCTGCATAGTTTGCTTGTCCAATGTTTCCAAAAACACCAACTACAGATGAAATATTAATGATTGATCCATAATTATTTTGTTCCATTAAAGGTCCAACATAGCGTGTTAAATTGAAAACACCTTTTAAGTTAACATCAATCACGGCATTCCATTGATCATCCGTCATTTTACGTGTCATCGCATCTTTCGTAATGCCGGCATTATTGACTAAGATATCAATTTTTCCGAACTTTTCAACGACTTCATCAAAGAACGCTTTGCATCCTTCAACATCCGTCACATTTAATTTATAACCATATACATTTTTAGCTTCATACTGAAGGTCGCCCATATCGGCAGCAATGACGATTGCGCCTTCTTTTGCAAACGTTTCAGCGATTGCTTGTCCTAAACCTTTTGCGCCACCAGTAACAACAGCGACTTTATTATCCAATCTTCCCATGATATCCTCCTATTTAACTTTCTTTAATATGATTGCAGTACCCATACCGCCACCAATACATAAACTTGCAAGACCTAAATTCACATTTTCTTGTTTTTGCATTTCATGTAATAACGTAACAACGATTCTATTTCCACTGGCTCCAACTGGATGTCCAAGTGCAATCGCTCCACCGTTTAAATTTGTCCGATCTAAAATCCATTCTTTCGTCACATGGTGTTCATCAACTAATTCTTTAATGACGCCTAAAGATTGTGCTGCGAACGCTTCATTGAGTTCAAAAAGCTCAATATCATCTAACTTAAGGTTCGCATGATTTAATGCTTGTCGAATTGCTGGAGTTGGACCTAAACCCATCACCGATGGATCGACACCACCTTGACCAATGCCAATCACTTCAGCAATCGGTTGAATGTTATGACGCTTAATATAATCTTCACTTGCTAAAATCGTGAAGCTAGCTCCATCGTTAATTCCAGATGAACTACCTGCAGTCACAGATCCATCCTTTTTAAATGCAGGACGTAATGTGCCAAGTTTTTCTAAATTTGTTGTGCGATTAATAAATTCATCTTGATCAAATACAATATCACCTTTACGTGTCTTAATAACAATGGGTGCAATCTCATCTTTAAATCTTCCAGAATCTTGAGCTTTCATTGCTTTTTGTTGTGAAGCCCATGCAAAGGCATCTTGATCTTCACGGCTAAGGCTATATTTCTCAACAATTCTTTCAGCAGTCATTCCCATATGTTCTCCATCAAATGCATCACTTAATGCATCATATAGCATATGGTCACGCATCGGTTGTTCACCCATCTTAAGACCAGTTCTTACTTGAGCTGGCACTAAATATGGAGCATTACTCATGGATTCTACACCACCAGCAACAACTAATTGATGCAATCCAAGTGCGATGTTGCTATAAGCATTCATCATCGATTTCATACCCGAACCACAAACCATATTCACTCCATATGCTGGTACAGAAGTTGGAATACCAGATTTAATTGAGATTTGACGAGCAAGACCTTGTCTAAGTCCAGCAGGTAAAATGTTACCCACCAATACTTCATCAATTTCTTTCACTTGAATTTTAGTTTCATCGAGCAGTTGTCTTAAAACTTGTGATCCAAAATCTGCTGGATGAAGCGGAGCAAGTGTCCCCATAAATGACCCAATTGCGCTTCTTTTTGCACCAATGACATAAACTTTTTTCATTTCTATACCTCTTTCTAAAGCGTTTTCATTTTCTTATAAAAAATTTACATGAAATAAAAACGAGATTTATTGCTTAAAGTCGCTTATACATCATGTAACGATTATCAAAACTTGAATAAATATTCATAATACGATTTCATTCTATCATAGCAACCCCTTTATGTCAATAAAAGCAAATCCAAATTAAGTACATTTAAACATTCACTAATAAAAATGTTAAGTAATTTATGCAAATATGAATCATGAATAATTATTTAGGTTCATGTTTGCATCTCAATACTTGCTTTTTATAGCATAATTGTGGTAATCATAAATCACAATGAATTTCTTTATTGAATTTTTGTTCGTTTTAGATTACACTATGAATGGGTGATACGATGAACCAAGTAAATTATAGATTACCAAAAAGAAAAGATGGTCAAAAAACATTCGACCACATTCTTGATACTGCCAAAAAATTGTTTTCGAAAAATGGATATCAAGCAACTTCGATTAATGAAATCATATCTAAATCTGGGATTGCAACAGGGACTTTTTATCTTTATTTTGATGATAAATTTGCACTTTACTCTTTTCTTCTTAACAAATATCGCAAATTGATTCGTAAAGCGATTAGCGAAGGCATTAAAGACTCTCATACGAGATATGATAAAGAAAAAAATGGTTTAAAAGCATTCTTACGCTTTGCGTGGCAAGATCCATTAGCTTACAGAATCATTTGGGAATCGATGTTTGCTGATAAAAAATTATTCAAAGAATATTATGAAACCTTCTCAAGAGATTATGTGAGACAACTTGCTTTTGCGGTTAAAGATGGCGAAGTAAGAGATGACGTTGATTTAGAAACCCTTTCGTATATTTTGATGGGTATTTCAAATTTCGTTGGTTTACAAGTTTTATTTAGGGATAAACTTTCTGAAGATGATCTAGAAAACTTAGTGAATGAAGCAATGAAAATATTATCCTCAGGTATGTTTAAAAATTAAAAGGCCAGTGGCCTTTTTTGTTTTAATAAATGGGTGTGACGGTAATTTTAGATCCATCACATGGGATATCTAAGCGACAATTTAATTTATCTTCAATGCCTTGTCCAAGTTCAAATCGGTAAAAATCGATGATGTTCGTATGATGTTTTTCTAATAGTTCTTTAACATTTAAATTTCCATCGTAAATTGAGGGCAGATTAATTAATAGCTTAGAATTGATGAATTCATCGAATGATTTAAATCCATCAGAATTCTTTTCGTAAAGAAATTTTTCATAGTTAAGAGTATCTGAATCAAGGCGTTCTATGCTTATATAAGATGGTTGATGAGAAGCGATAATCATCGCAATCTCTTTTGCAATGGCTTGGCATTCTTGATCAAAAATGACTAGAACTGAAAGTTTTCCTTGTCCGTGCATATAATGGCCGAAACTTTGAGTTTTTTGTTTTTTTATGCGATGGAATCTTCTAAGTTCTAGATTTTCCTTCATTAAGCCACTGACATATTGGATATATTCATTCACATTTTTATCATCAATTTGTAATAATGCAGCTTCTTTAACATTTTTTGCTGAGCTCAAAATAAA
>JAQVBA010000023.1:6062-10218 GCA_028690555.1 Acholeplasmataceae bacterium | reverse complement strand
ACATTCGGATGACGCTTTCTAATATCTTCTTTTGTGAAAATCTCATCTAGTTTTAAAATGCTATTTTCAATCGTATCCGATTTATTTAAATCGCGTTCAAAAATATACTCATGTGCCATTTGATCAATTTCGACATACGATTCAATCAATATGGATATTAAAATGCGTGATAACATATCAGTCTGTGCAAATCCTGATGACCAATAATAGGATGCGGTAATATTTGCCTTTTTCCATCCTTCTTTGTCTTTATAAAAATATTTAAAAAATGATATATATCTGAAGACTGAAAAATGACGAATCAGTAAGGCATAAAGTAAAATCATACCAATGAGTTCATTATGCATATTTAGAATGCCCATATTCATAAAATCGACATAAAAATTTGCAATTAAAGATGTGAGTTCATATTTATTGGTCTTTAATTTTCGATCAAATAAACTCATCAATTTTTCTAAGTCATCTCTTTTAGATGCTTTCTTTAATTTGAGTAATCCTTCTTCTTGTTTTTCATACGTTTGGAAATGAATCGTATCGGTATTTTTTGAAATAATCTTAAGTAGATTTGTTAGTTCGTTAACAAGTAACTCAAATGATTCTGGAGCTTTATGAAGCTGTTCAAGTGCAACTTTGATGTTATGAAGTAAATGCTCATCTTTCGTTCTTGGAGCCATTTGTTTTTTCGCAAACAATTTAATGCGTGCATCCGTCATTTTTAAATCTAAATAACGTGCAATCGCAATCACATTTTGTTCTTTAGTCTTTCTTTCAAACGCTTGAAAATCACGACCAAAAAGATCGTCATAGTAAAATGTTTTCCCCTTTGACTCATAGAGTGAAAGGAGTAACATCATCACTTCTGATGAGATTTGGATTCTTTCCATATTTTCAGTCGCTTTCATAAGTCCTCCTATGCTTTATGGAATGATGAACCCCCAATAAATTCTCTTAACAGTGAATTATTTGGAACGATTTCATCATCAATATCCTTAAAGTATTTTAAGAATTTTAATAGCCTGTTCGCGGTAATGAAATGTTCATTATCCGAATGAACCGCTTGTAATTGAATGACTGCATGTTTCTTTAAAACGGCAAACTCATAGGATAACTCCGAATTAAATACAAAGTTTGCATGACTCTGATTTGGATAAATCCATTTAAATTCACCATTTCTTACCGATTGCCACATCGATAATGTTTCTTCAGCGGACGAATTTCTATATTTTTGATCTCTCACGATACGTCTTAATAGTCTTAATTCCGTAATGCTAATCGGGTTATGATTATCAATATGTAGTTGTGTTTGAGGCGCAATATAAATATTGAATTTTTGATGTTTTGGAATGCTTCTAGTCAGTTTATCATTTAAAGCATGAATACCTTCAATCATAATCGGTGTATCTTCTTTTAAACGCACTGTTTTCCCTGGTTTTCTTTTTCCAATTTTAAAATCAAAATGAGGAAGTGTGACTTCTTGTCCGCGAATTAAAGCGAGCATATCACGATTAAATTGATCCACATCGAGTGCATCAACATGCTCTAAATCCGGTGTCCCATCTTCATTTTTTGGTGCTAATTCTCGCAGTAAATAATAATCATCAATTGAAATCATCACCGGTTTAATGCCACGCGACATCAGTTCAATTCTAAGTCTTGTCGTAAACGTTGTTTTTCCAGAAGACGAAGGACCAGCAACCGCAATCAAACGAATATTATCAATGTTATTTTGAATCATATTTCCAAGCTCATTTAATTGATGATTATGCTTCGTTTCACACATGTTAACAAATTCAACAGCAGTTTGATAATCACTCGCATATTCATTCATTTTAGGGATTGTATTCCCTTGAATGATTTTACCCCATTTTGCTACTTCTTTTAAAGCAAGTCCAAATGAAGGTTCATCCACAAATTGAGGAATTTGACCATCGAGTTCTGCTCTTGGAACTTGGATAATAAATCCTGGGTGATAGGTAAACATATGAAACTGATTTAGATACCCAGTCGATGGCAACATATAGCCAAACATATAGTTTGCATAACCATCACATGCATAGAGATTCACATAATCTTCTTCACGATATTTTAAGATTTCAACTTTATCCAACATGCCATTTTCTTGATAGTGTTGCATGGCTTCACCAATCGAAACCCTTTGTCTTTTGATCGGTAGATCAGATGCGATAATTTTTTTCACTTCTTTTTCAACCAACTCAACAAAATGATCATCGGTATATCCATCATATCCATCAACAACCGCCAAAATGGATCTTGAGATACTATAATTAAATTTAACACTTGTATTAGGATGAAGCCGCTTTAAAGCCATAGCAACCACATACCGCATCGTCGATTCATAGATTTTGACGGCATCTGCATTATCATAGCCTAAAAATGTAATGTCTTGGTCTTTTGTTAAAATATAAGCTAATTCTCTTAAACGACCATTAACATTTGCTGCTAAAACATGATCTAATTTTAAATCTTTTGCAATCATTTCGATGGACACGGGTCCATCATATGTTAATACTTTATCATTTACTGTAATTTTCATAAGATTCCTCTACTCGTCTTCGTTAAATAAATCTAGACGACTTAATTTAATTTTTTTCTGGTCATGCGTGACCACTTCTTCTTCCTTTAAAAAAGTTTCGCTTTGATCGACTTTTTTAATCGGTTTAACTGTAATCTTTTTTACCTTTTCAACTTCAGGTTCGTTTAACGCTTGATTAATTATGATCTCATAGCCTTTGCCTAGTTCTTCTTCATCAAACATTTTTTTGCCAAATTTATTCCCTGAATATTTTAAATCATTGACGGTAACATCAATACATCCTTTTTCTGCAACAATTCTCACCATGACATTTTCTTTTTGTTGTGCTTTTGATAATCGTTTACCAGAAATCGCATAATGTGGGTTTTGTTTTTGTGATTCGATGACTAAAATTCCTCGTCTTGCACGATTATAAATGGGGAGTTCTTCCACGACATCTTTGATGACATGTCCACGTGTGGTAAGCATGATGAAATCATCGGTTGCATCTGCATAAAATGCACAGACCACTTGATCATGTTCTGATAAACTCATGCCCTTAACGCCACCTGCTTGTAATCCATAGACAGGGAGTTCTTCGGTTTTGAATCTCAGCGCATAACCTTTTTTAGAAATTGAGATAATGTTTTCTCTTTCACCTTGATCCACATAGACTAATTCATCATGTTTTTGAATTTTCATCGCGCGAATTGGTTTATGATATCTTGAGACATTAAAATCACTTAATTTGGATTGTTTAATCATACCATTCTTGGTGACTAACAATAGTTCATCATCCATTTCAAAATTCGTCACCGCAATCACTTTAATAATCGATTCATCTTTTTCTATCGGAACAATATTGTTAATATAGTTTCCTAAATCTTTCCATTTCTGTTCATCGATTTTGTAAACCGGTAAATAAATGTAATTTCCTAAATTGGTAAACATTAATAAAGTGTCTAAAGTATTCACTTCTTTTTCATAAATTAAAGCATCATCTTGTTTCATACCTACAGATAACGATGCTTGATAGCTTCGTATCGATGAGCGCTTCACATAGCCTTCGCGCGTGATACCAATCATCACATTTTCATCATTAATAAGCTCTTTATGATCAATCTTAATCGTTTCTATTTCAGATTCTACTTCAGATTTTCTAGCTACTCCTAAAGTTTGTGACACGTCAAGTAATTCTTTTTTAATGACTTTCTTGAGTTCTTTTTCACTCGATAAAATCAAACCTAATTGTTTAATTTTTTCTGTGAGTGCTAAAGACTCATTTTCTAATGCAACAATATCGGTATTTGATAACCGGTAGAGTTGTAAAGTCACAATCGCTTCCGCTTGAATTTCAGAAAACTCAAAACGCTTCATAATATTTTCTTTAGCATCTGCTTTATTATTCGAGTTTCGAATAATTTGCACAACTTCTTCAATCACAGACACCATTTTGATTAAACCGATGACAATATGTTGTCTCTTCTGTGCTTTTTCAAGTTCATAATTTGAACGATTGGTAATGACATCTTTTTGGTGATCAACATAGGCTTTTAAAATCGGTAAGACACCGACTAAAACCGGTCTGTGATTTAAAATCGCCACCATATTATAGTTATATGT
>JAQVBA010000023.1:0-5962 GCA_028690555.1 Acholeplasmataceae bacterium | reverse complement strand
ACAGGTTTTAGTCCATCTCTTGCATCAGGAAGTGCACGATCTTGAATAATATATTTCGAGTATTTTGCAAATCGATCTGAGACAATGTCTTCAAGGGAGCTTTCGATGACTTTATCAAGATAAGCATTAATTTTTTCGATTGCCATCATTCTGCTCCTTTCTGAAGATCAAAGTCATCAGAGATTTCAAAATCAACGTTATCTTCAATCCATTCTCTTCTTGGTGTTACATCATCACCCATAAGCACTGAAATACGTTTATCAGATGCTGAAAAATCATCCAATTTCACTTGGATTAACACACGCTTATCCGGATCCATCGTGGTTTCCCACAATTGATTGGCATTCATTTCACCAAGACCTTTATAGCGTTGTAATGTATAAGGTGATTCATCAATGACTGCTTTTAATTCTTCATCCGACCATGCATAAATCACTTCTTCTTTTTTGCCTTTTTTCTTTGCGAGTTTATATAAAGGTGGTTGGGCAATATATAATCTTCCATCTTCAATTAAAGGACGCATATATCTGAAAAAGAATGTAATGAGTAGAACTTGAATATGTGCACCATCAGTATCCGCATCTGTCATGATGATGATTTTGCCATAATTGCATTTTTTTAAATCAAAATCCGCACCAAAATCTGCGCCAATTGTGTGAATCATCGTGGCGATTTCTTCATTTTTTAAAATGGTATCCAGTGCTGCTCTTTCGGTATTAATGACTTTACCACGAAGCGGTAAAATCGCTTGATATTTTCGATTTCTTCCTTGTTTTGCAGATCCTCCAGCAGAGTCACCTTCGACTAAAAAGAGTTCATTTGATAATTTATCTTTTCCTTGTGCAGGAGTGAGTTTTCCAGAGAGCGTGACTTCTTTTTTAGACTTTGTTTTACCATTTCTCGCTTCTTCACGTGCACGTCTTGCCGCATCTCTGGCGCGTTGTGCCATTAAAGAACGATTAATGATTTTCGATGCAACCTCACGATTTTCTTCCATGTAAGTTGTCATCTTTTCATAAACCATTTGATCGGTGGCATTTCTTGCTTCAGGAGTTCCAAGTTTTCCTTTAGTTTGTCCTTCAAATTCTAAGATATCTTCAGGAATGCGAAGTGATATAATTGCTGTTAAACCTTCACGAATATCAGAACCATCCAAATTTGGATCCTTATCTTTTAATAACCCATATTTTCGTGCATAATCATTGATGGAACGCGTTAAAGCAGATTTAAACCCGATTTCATGGGTTCCACCATCTTTCGTTCTTACATTATTCACGAAAGATAAAATGTTTTCTTGATAAGCCTCTGTAAATTGAAGTGCAACTTCTAATTCAATCGTCTTCTTCTTTTTCGTTTCCGATTGAAAAAGTCCTTCAATCACACATATATCATGGATGCTATTTTTTTCTTTATTTAAAAATTCGATATAAGCTCGAATACCTTCATCATATTTAAATGTTTCTTTTTGAGGATTTCTTTGGTCAATCAAATTAATTTTTAATCCTTTAATTAAAAACGCAGCTTCTCTTAAGCGCTCTTTAATTAAGTCATATTGAAATAGCGTTGTTGAAAAGATTTTAGGATCCGGTTTAAACCACACGGTGGTTCCAGTCTTCTTCGTTTCACCGATACGTTCAATTTGACTTATTTTTGATCCGCCATCACTAAAACGTTGACGCCAGATAGCTTGATCACGATAAATCGTTACTTCTAAAAACTGAGAAAGTGCATTCACGACGGATGAACCTACACCATGTAGCCCTCCAGAAACCTTATATCCACTCTCATCAGAGAACTTACCACCTGCGTGTAAAACAGTAAAAATGATTTCAGTAGTCGGTCTACCAGATGCATGCATTTTATAAGGCATTCCTCGACCGTTGTCTGAAATCTCAATACTATTATCGGCTTTAATCGTTAAGGTAATTTCATTCCCAAAACCAGCCAATGTTTCATCGATTGCATTATCCATGATTTCCCAAACGAGATGATGTAATCCCTTTTGGTCTGTCGAACCGATATACATCCCAGGACGCTTACGAACTGCCTCTAAGCCTTCAAGGATTTGAATCGATTTTTCATCATAATTTTTCATTTGTTTATTCACGTCATCACCAACTTATTTAAGTGCTTTCATTATACCAAAAAATAGGGTCAAACTCAATAAATGATTATGTTTTATTTTTTACTTTTATCCTCAAAATATTGATGATATAATAGTTTAGAACGAGGTGACAATATGCCAACAATGCTAGTTATACTATTTCTAATTTTGTCTTATTTACTTGGCTCTATCCCATTCGGTCTTTTAATTGGAAAGATCTTTTTAAATATCGATATCCGTGAACATGGTTCAAAAAATACAGGTGCCACAAACACAGTGCGTGTTTTAGGATTTAAGTATGGTATATTCGCATTTATTTTTGATATGTTAAAAGGTGCAGTGATTATTGTACTCGTACGTTTAATTAATGATCCAACCCTCTTTTTAGTAGGTCCACATGATTTAAACTTTTCAAGCCTCTATGGGCTTGCAGCTGTTTTAGGGCATGTATTCCCCGTCTATTTGAAGTTTAAAGGTGGAAAAGCAGTGGCCACTTCTTGTGGTATGATTTTAGCAATCGAACCTTGGGTTGCCATCGCAATTATCGTTGTATTTGCCATCGTTTTTTTAATCACACGTTATGTATCGGTTGCATCCACATTTTCAGCTGGTGTCATCTTAATTTATTTTATTATTCGCGTTTTCTTTGAACACCCATTTTATAACCTACCCACAAGACTCATGGATTTAGGAGTCATCATGTTTTTAGGACTTCTCATTATTAATCGGCATAAACTCAATTATGAAAGGCTTCGACTAGGTACAGAATTTAGATTTTTACCAAAAAGAAAATCAAAGAAAAATGAGGAATCCAAATAGGGTTCCTCATTCTTTTATGTCATCTTTCATGAGATACAAATATTTAAGTGCAATGATACTTGCCCAAATCTCTTTTACCTCTTCAAACACATCTAAGTATTCTGTCCATTGCCACGTGACTGGCCAGATCTTTAGTTCATTACGATGTTTCATGGATTCCATAAATTCTTGATTCAAAAATTCTTGATATTTTTCATATCCAATCGATGTTTTGGAATGAATGAGAACTGAAGGTTTTGTCACATACTTGCTAAACCATTTTTTCCGATCTTTTTCAATAACTTCACCAATTAAATCAACTAGTTTTTCACTTGCTTTCATAAAAGACTCATCGTTTATGTTAAATGCTTTTGCGTCATCAAATAAATCAACAATATTACTAAGCTCATGAGGTTCTTTTGAAATTTGATCATTTAATAAATCTCTTTTCACATCTTCTAAGACTTCTAAGGCATATTGAAATACTTTCGATTTTGGATTTCCATATTTGATGATAAATCCAGCAATTGATGCGGATGGATTATAATCTTCTTTAATCTCTCGATAAGTCCACCAAGGTGCATGAGGATAATCGTTATTTGATGGTAATAATAAATGCCATTTTCTGATCTTTTTATCATAAGTCTTTTCTAAATATTTCATCATCTTCTTGATGACTTTATGCTTTTTATCAAATGACATTAATCTTAAATATCCCATCGCAAACTGCGTTTGAACGGGTGACGAATTAGGATTCCAAGAATCAGGTTCTAGCCCATGACCAAATCCACCATCTTTATTTTGAAATCGACTGAGTTCTTTTAACACCACGTCGCTTTTTACTTGTTCGAAAAGATACTTAATCATAACACTTTCTAATGTTCTTCCCGTTTCATGAACCACATGGGCGATATCTTTAAACTCTTCAGCTTTCATAGAACCTCCTAATATAGAAAAAAAGACATAAGTATATTATGCCGTTTTTACTTCGTTGTCTTATATTGATTCATGGATGCAAGGATTTGGCGCACTTGTTTTTCAGAAGGCGTACGGCCCATTTGACGCATCATTTCGCGAATCATAGCTTCATTGACTGGTGGATTTTTTTCTAAGTAGCGTTTAAACCACGCTCTTGAAATAAAGAAACCAGCAACTGCGCCAACAAGGATTGCACCAACAATAATGATGACTAATAACCACCATGCGATATTCATATTTAATCACTCCTATCATGCTAATAGCATTATACAAGAATATGAGGTATATTTCAAGATAAATGGGGCACTTGTTTGACAAAAATATAATTATTTTATAAAATTAAATGACTAACGAGGGGGTTTATTTTTATGGACGTGTTATTGCCAATATTGATATCTACCATGGGCTATTTTTTCTTTGCTTATTTTATATTCATCATCTCTGGAAGAAAAAGCAAACTTGCCCAAGGAATTTTATATTTTTTAGCACTCCTTTCTGTTTTCGAAAACGTTATTCGTCGATTAGTATCATTATCTTTTGAGGAAATCGTGTTAGGCGTCTTAATATCCGCATTACCTCCAATATTAGCAGTCATATGTTTGTTAATTTTAACTAACGGATTTAGTCTAAGAACTCTCAAGTTTAAAAAGAATAAACTTAAAGGTATTAAAGAGATAAAAGATACCGTTTATTATCAAATGAAATTTGTCTATTTATCCATTTTTGTTCCTATCATTCTCTCAATAATCGCACTTTATTACTTAGAATCTCTTCTTCTATATGCGTTTTTAGTTTTATCTTTTTCGGTGATTATCTATGGGATTATTTCTTTTCTTAAACTCAGACTAATAAACGATGAATGTCTCGTTTTACTTATTGGAAAAAATAAAGAGAACATATTTATACAAAAGGTAAAACCTAAAACAAATCATATCGATATTAAATCATATTTTGATAATGAGAATTATTTGATTGATCATTTAGGTGTGATTGAACTAAAAAAAGATAAAAAAACAATTAAACATCATCTTTATTGGATTGGTACATCTGAAAAAGTCATTTTTAATGATCAGGATTGGGAAAAGATTGCAGCATTAGATTATCAAGATGACTTAATGTCTTTTGAGAAGTATCATTATATCCAATCTGTTTATCAAATCACAGATAATCAAGTCACAAAAATAAAATCTAAACGAATAAAATAAAAACAGGTGCTCATTATTAGCACCTGTTATCTTTTTTGAAAGATTGTGATTCTTTTAATACCATACGTTTTATTCTTGATTTTTTCTAAACCTTTGATATCCATATCAATTTGGATCTGTTTTTTGGATTCACATAAAATATATCCATCTTGATTTAAATGATCATATAAGTTTGGAATCACTTTTTGATAGGGTTCATCATCATAAGGAGGATCTAAGAAAATCGTGTCAAACATGATTTTTGAATCAAGGTTTTTTAGAAATTGTTCATCGGTTTGATGATAGATTTTTGCTTGATCATTTAAATGTAACATATCAATATTTTTCTTCACAGTCATGATTGCATCTTTATCTCGATCAACAAAATAAGCAAAATCACATCCACGACTTAAAGCTTCAATACCATAAGATCCAGCCCCTGCATAAAGGTCCAAAACAACTCCAGAATTTAATTGGAGCATGTTAAAAACAGCGACTTTGACCATATCTGCGGTTTCTCTCGTCGTTTCTTTATTGACGCGATTTAGAATTCTTCCACGATGAAGACCACCTACTACTCTCATGCTTTAAGCTCATAGCCAGCATCTTTGATGGCTTTTTTTGCTTTTTCTAAATCTTTTTCTGATTTTAAGATGACAGCATGTTCTTCTAAACTAACCTTGGCTTCAACACCATTGATTAGTAATGATTTTTGAATTTTCATGACACAATGATTGCATGTCATATTTTCTACATGTAATTTCATCATTCTCCTCCTAATATATATATGTAGTCCTCAGATATACATTAGATCTCCTTCTTTTTAGATTTTTATAGACGGACTATTTTATAATTGAATTATAGATCACATCACAGACTAGTTTTTTTCCTCCTTACA
>JAQVBA010000111.1 GCA_028690555.1 Acholeplasmataceae bacterium | reverse complement strand
TAAGATATGTGAAACTCGAGAGTGAAAGTTCATTTAATCGTCAAAAGACGATGAAGACGAAGATTGAGAAAACAATCGCTCAAATTAGTCCAAAAGTTGGCGATCACGTGTTTTATGATGATTTAGAAGGCCATACCTATATTGAAGAAGTATTACCCAGAAAAAATGATTTAGAACGTCCTGATGTGGCGAATGTCGATCAAGTGTTACTCATTTTTTCAGCAATTCGACCTGATTTTAGCTTTTTACTTTTAGATAAGTTCTTAATCATTATGCACCAGCAACAACTTACGCCTGTCATTGTCATTTCGAAGATTGATTTGATTGATCCGATCATTTTAGAGAAATTAAAACATGATTTAACCTATTATGAAAAGATGGGTTATAAAATCTATTATGTCAATAGTAAAGAACGGATTGGCATTGATGTCATGAAGGATATCTTCAAGGATAAAATCACTGTTTTAGCGGGTCAAACCGGTGTGGGTAAATCTACATTATTAAATGCGTTCATGCCTGATTTAGGCTTAAAAACTCAAGAAATCTCAGATGCCTTGGGTCGTGGTAAACACACGACAAGACATACCGAATTATATGAGTATGAAGGTGGGTATATTGTCGATACCCCAGGTTTTTCAAAGATTGAGTTTCAAATCTTTGATGAACGAGAATTAAAAGACTATTATGAAGATTTTATGGTTTTATCCAATAATTGTAAATTTATGAATAAGTGTCTGCATGTGAGTGAGCCCCATTGTGCGGTGAAACATGCCTATGAGAGTAAAACAATGATTTCTTCTAGGTATGAAAATTATTTAGTATTTTATGATGAAATCAAAAATCAAAAAGAAAAGTATTAGGAGAATATAGTTATGTTAATTGCACCATCCGTATTGACGGCAGATTTTTCAAATTTAAAACGTGAATTAGATTCGATAAAAAGTGCAGATTATCTTCACTTAGATATTATGGATGGACATTTTGTCCCAAATATCTCTTTTGGATCACACATTTCAAAAATGATTGGTAAAGCAACCGATTTAAAACTTGATGTCCATTTGATGGTCACTGACCCATTAAATTGGGTTGATGAGTTTTCATTTGATGGTGTGGAATACATCACCATTCACCTAGAAGCGAATGATGTCGATGAAACGCTCTTAAAGATTAAAAAGAATGGGAAGAAAGTCGGTTTATCGATTAAACCGAATACCCCAATTGAAAAACTGATTCCTTATGTAGGAGAAATTGATTTAGCGCTTATCATGACTGTTGAGCCTGGATTTGGTGGACAAAAGTTTATCGATCGCCAAATGGTGAAAGTGATTGAGCTCAATCAAGTGAGAAAAGACTTAAAACTCAATTACATGATTGAAGTCGATGGTGGGATCAACTTAGAAACCATCAAGATCTGTCATTTAGCAGGTGTGGATATTGCCGTAGCAGGTAGTTATCTCTTTAATTTAGAAAATCGAGAAAAAGGAATAGCTGAGTTAAAAAAATGCGATGTTTAGTGATTTGTCATCCGGTTCCAAAGGATATCAAAAGACTCATTAAAATTGAAGACTCTGATTATATCATCGCTGTTGATCAAGCGGTGAGCGATTGTTACAAACAACGGATTAAGATGGATTTAGCCGTTGGTGATTTTGATTCGCTTAAAAATGAAGCGTTATTAAAAAAATTAAACGTTGTAAGATTAAATCCGGTGAAAGATGTCACCGATACCTATCAAGCGTTAGTGGAAGCACATAAAAAAAATCCAGACGATATCCTCATGATTGGTGGTATCGGTGGATCAAGAATTGAGCATTTTATGGTGCATCTGATGTTTTTTAATGAATTTCCGAATCTCATGATTAAAAACGATGATTCAACCATTCGATTATTAAATCCAGGATCTTATCGGATCAAGCAAGATGAAAGATTCATTTCATTATTTGCCTATCCGATTGCAAAAATTTCATTAAGGGATTTTAAATATGAATTAGATCATTACATGTTAAAAACATATGATCCATTATGTGTGAGTAATGAGATTTTAAAAGAAGAAGCGATCATCACGGTCCATGATGGAAAAGTCATCATGGTGCAATCTAATAAATAAAAAAAAGCCAAGTGGCTTTTTTTATTCGATTAAACGCGTTCGAGTTTATTTTTCTTAAGTGCGCGAGCGGATACTTTAACTTTAATAATGTTACCGTCTTCGTCTTTAATGCGCACGGTTTGAAGGTTTGCCTTCCACATGCGACGTGTCGCGTTTAATGCGTGACTTCTTTTATTTCCAAAAGTTGTCGTTTTTCCTGTTACATAGCATTGAGCCATCGTTCTCACTCCTAACTGCACAATTTAATGTAACATAAAAAAACTTAAATTGCAATCTAAAAACAAATAAAGAAATAAAATTTTTAGGATGGAAACGTATTCTTTACTCCTTATACACTCTAAAGAGTGACAAAATGATAAGATGTGATATAATTATGGTGTATAGGTATGGCAAAATGTAGTTATTTGCAAATTCAAAATATTGTGCTATACTATACGAGTGAATTTTAGATTCATACAATTTTGAAGTAATTAAAAATAAAAATTAAACCAATCATTTTCCCTAAAATTAAGAGGAGGTAAACAATGGCGAATCAAACAGTCAGTGGAACTCTATTTAAGAAAATGGTAACTAACGGGGCAGTCAATTTAAAAAACAATCACAAAGAAATCGATCATTTGAATGTATTTCCAGTACCGGATGGGGACACCGGAACGAATATGCAAATGACGATGATGGCCGGTATTAAAGAAGTCAATAATTTAGAATCTCAATCGATCGTCGATATTTCAAAAATTTTATCACGTGGACTACTCATGGGGGCTAGAGGTAACTCAGGCGTTATACTCTCCCAATTTTTCCGTGGTGTTTATTCTGAAATTGCGAAGATCAATAATGGTTCTGCAACCGTCCATGAATTTATCCAAGCATTAGTCGGTGGCTATCAAATGGCATACCGTGCTGTGATGGATCCAGTTGAAGGAACGATTTTAACAGTCGCAAGAGAATCAGCTGAAAAGGTACTCCGTGAGCAAGCCAACTTTAATAGCGTTGAAGAAGTATTAAAGAGTTATTTAGAACAAGCAAAAGAAACATTAATTAAAACTCCAGAATTACTCCCTGTGTTAAAAGAAGCAGGTGT
>JAQVBA010000110.1 GCA_028690555.1 Acholeplasmataceae bacterium | reverse complement strand
ATTTGTCCAATGAGAAATCCTATCATCAACGTATCTATAAGTGGCAATAATTTAATTTTTTTGATCTTACAAAAAATAGGGACAAAAACTAGAGTGGTAATGATTGCTCCATGAATCGCTAAGCCACCTTTTGAAATATTGATTATGTCTAGAAAAGTCTTATAATGTGGAATTGGATCAAATAACACATAATAAAGTCTAGCTCCTAAAAGTGCTAAAGGTAACCCAATTAAGAGACCGTCATAGATAATATCCTTAGGATAATTTAAACGATTGAGTTCATTCTGACTATAATATGCCGCTATAAATACTCCTGTCAAAATGAAAATTGCATACCAATAGATTTGAATGCTACCAAAATCAATTGCTACTCTTGAATAGGGGGCGCTACTCTGGCTTCCTATCGCAAGAAACAAGACCATCAAAAAGATGTGAATCATGATCATATACTGATGATGTTGATGTTTTGTGTTATGATGTGTGTGCATGAACTAGCTCCTTATCACCCTTTACGAATGACTGTTTTTTTAATCTCAATGAATTATAGATTACATTAAGAGAACTAATTGACATTGCAGCAGCACCAATCATTGGATGCAATAAACCTAACATCGCAAATGGGATTGCAATCGCATTATAGAACCATGCCCAGAAGTAGTTTTGCTTAATTTTTCTAAAGATAGCTTTCGATAACTGAATCGAAGTGAGTAATGTATGCAACTCACCAGATACTAAAGTAACATCAGCTGCTTCTTTTGCAATATCTGTACCTGTTCCAATGGCAATACCTACATTAGCTTGCTTAAGCGCTGGTGCATCATTAATACCGTCACCGACCATTGCGACTAATCCAAATTCGCTCTGGAGTTTCGAAATTTCGTTTACTTTTCCTTCAGGTAAAACATCAGAGATAATTCTTGTTATACCAGCTTTTTTTGCGATTGCTTGAGCAGTTCTTGAATTGTCTCCAGTAATCATAGCTGTCGTTATACCAAGGTTTTCGATTGCCCGAATAACATGTACTGCATCAGGTTTTAATGCATCTGCAACAGCAATGATACCAAGTATCTCTATATCATCTGCTAGAATCATCACCGTTTTAGCTTCATTTTCAAGTTGTTGCATCATTGATTCTAATCCATCATAAGAATGACCAATCGATTTGATTAGTTTTCTGTTACCAAAATAATATGTCTTATTATCTAGAATACCTTTTATACCCATGCCAGATATGGCTTCAAAATCTCTTGGGTTTAATAGCTTTTGATTATTATTTTTTACATCTTCGATAATTGCCATTGCTAATGGATGCTCTGATCCTGTTTCAAGTGATCCAGCGACATGCATCATTTGATGTTCACTTATACCTATAGCATGCTTGTCAGTCACTACGGGTTTCCCATATGTTAACGTGCCAGTTTTATCAAAAGCAATGGCTTTGATATCCTTAAGTGTTTGAACTGCTTCACCGTTGCGAATCAGAATACCTTTTTCTGCACCAACACCACTACCCACCATTAATGCTGTAGGTGTTCCCAATCCAAGCGCACATGGACATGCGATAACTAATACTGCTGTTGCTGTAATAAATGCTAAAGTTAATGGAGTTTGATCTGTGTTAATCCAAGGTAAGATAGGTTCCATATACTCTAAGATACTCAGATGGAAATTTTGAAAAATTAAAAAAGAACTGAACGTGAGTACTGTTAAAACCATAATTGCTGGCACAAAGTAGGATGTAATTCTGTCTGCAAATTCTTGTATAGGCACTTTGGACCCCTGACAAGCTTCAACCATCTCAATAACTTGAGATAAGAATGTTTCTTTACCAACTTTAGTAACTTCTACTTTGAGCAAGCCATCTTTATTAATGGTTGCTCCGATTACATTGTCACCCACATGCTTTTTGACCGGCATCGATTCACCTGTTGCAATCGATTCATCAATTAAACTTTTACCTTCAATAATCATTCCGTCTGTTGGTATTTTTTCGCCTGGTCTAATAATCATGATATCTTTAACACTGAGTTCATTCGTTAAAACTTCGATCTCATTGCCATCGACTAAAATGCGTGCAGTTTTCGCACCTAGTTCCATTAATTTTTTGATGGCTTGGGATGCTTTTCCTTTAGCCTTACTTTCCAGGAATTTTCCAATCAAGTGAAATGTCATAATTGTTGTTGCCATTTCGATAAATGTTGTGATTGGGAAAAACAATCCTGTGAGACCGATGAGATAGGGTGGAATAGATCCGAGTGACACAAGGACATCCATATTCGGTTTCAATGATTTAAGAGAGTAATAACTTCCTCTGTGCACGTGACGGCCAATGATAAATATGACTGGGAAACCCAGTATGGCAATGATCCAAGTGTATAATGGAATTTCAACAACAAACATGTGAATCAGCATGAGTGACATCATCAAAATAGTTATTGTTGAACTCAATTGAACTCTTTTTTTAGCGGAATTCATCTTGAGTGTATCAGGATCAACCGATTCATCATTTGTTACTTCGAGACTAATCTTATATCCAATGCTTTGGATGCGGTGTTTGATATCACTAAAACGAATGACGCGATCGTCATATTGAATGGTAACTTTCTCCGTAGCGAGATTAACATGAGCATCAATAATCCCATCCATCTTCAACAGTGTATTATCAATACTGTTTGCGCATGTTGCACAACTCATTCCATCAACTTTGGCAGTCACAGTCTTATGATTGTTTTCGATAGTAATGAGTTCATATCCTATCCCCTTAACAGCATTCATTGCAAGATTTGAACTAAAACTGTTATCATCAAATTGAATTGTTGCAGTTTCAGTTGCTAAATTCACAGAAACATCAATTATCCCTTCAACTTTTCTTAATGCTTTTTCAACATGGTTGACACACGAAGCACAAGTCATACCATTCACTCGATATTTAATATTACTCGACATTTTATTATTCCTCTTCGATGGTCGTTAAGTATTCGACTTGATATCCTGTTTGAACAATTGCCTCAAGATACATATTTGAATTGGGTTTTTCCTCTTCAGTCAATACTTTTGCAATATGTGTTGAAAAATTAATATCAACATTGATTGCTCCCGCTGATTTTAAAGCTGAAGTAATGCGATTGATGCATCCGATGCAATGGATATCTCCGATTCTATAAATTAGCGTTGCCATAAGTAATTCCTCCTTTT
>JAQVBA010000022.1 GCA_028690555.1 Acholeplasmataceae bacterium | reverse complement strand
TAATCGTTTTTGGAAAGATTTTAACGATGCTTTCGAAAATAAGTGATTTTTCTTTAATCAAATAATATAGAAAAACAGGAGTTAAAACAATTGAAAAGATGGCTTCAAATAAATTAGATGCAGCACCCGAGATGAAAACAAATATGCTTCCTACATAATTCATTAATTTTTCAAAAGTTACACCTTCACTTGAGATTTGTTCCCAAATTTCAGTCACGTGGGTATCTTGGAAATATGCTTGAATCACTTGAATCAATTCAATCATGAAAGCTTCTTGATTTGAGCCTTCAAAATATGTTAACAACGCTTGAAAAATGCTTAAAACTTGTGAGATAAAGAATGAAAATATCAAGAAAAACATGCCACCTAAAACAATGAATCCAATAAATATCGATAAAACAATGCTTGTTCTTTTGGGGATTTTTGTTGTTTTGTGGATTAAATTAGAAAAAGGTCCAATGATGAAACTCAAGAAAAAAGCTAAGAAAAAAGGAATCAAAACTGATCTTGCTGCAGCGCCAATACCTTGAATGATATTTGCTGCAAGTAAATTTAAAACATAAAGACCTATGAGTGTTACCGTGATGATCGATACAATCATTAAAAATGTTTGTAATTTTTCTTTGGAAAAAAAGTTTTTGTTCATAGTCACCTCGATATCAATTTCTTTTCTTCATTATATCGCAATTTTACGTATAACAAAGAATCTATGACGAAGAAAATGGGTAAAATGTCTTTAATTCATCATAAATTCTTTCTTTTCGTTATATAATGTAAATAAATTAATCATAATTATAGATGACAACTTAGATGAACAAAATAATTTATCTAAGTCATTTTTTTATAGAAACATGAGGGGGAATTATTCATGAATCGGTTAAAAACAACCATTGCAAGAACAAAAAGTTTAATTAGTATCAAAACATATAAACGACCACAAGTTTATGTCATTCTACTCATGTTATTGATTAATATTATCATTTTGTTAATTGCTGCATTTATTGCTACCATCATTGATAGTAGCTATACATCGTTTATTGATGCACTTACTAATGGCAGTGTGAAATGGATGTTAACACCCAATGCAATTTTGCAAATTGAAAATCCACAAACATTAGTGCTTGCAGTTGTTGTTCTTGTTATTGGTATGGTGCTATTTACCGGTGTGATAATCGCTTTAACGACCAATGCAATTAAAGACTATGTTGGCAATAAAAAATCAGGTTCTGGGAAAGTTTTTATGGAAAACCACATTGTCATATTAAACTGGAACTCAAAAGTTCCTGAACTTGTTTCTGACTTATTATTCGTTGAATCAAGTGATGTCACGGTCATGATACTCGCACAAGTTGATAAAACGTATGCAGAATCACAAATCATTAATGCCATTAACCGATCTGCACAAAAACATAAACTCGTTAAAATGAATGTTTTAGTGAAACAAGGTGATCCACTTCTAAGATCAAATTTAGATGATATTTCGGTTGAACATGCAAAAGCGCTTCTTATTATGAATCCTGATCAACATGATAAAATTGATGACACAATGACAAAAAGTGATTTAAACGTTATTAAAAATATTTTATCGTTAGGTGAAATCGAATTTGACCTAGAACCTCCAATTGTTGTCGAAATTAAAAAGATTGAAACAAAAGAAAAAATTCTTACATTAAGTCGTGTTGTTAAATCACTTAAAGAGCATGAAATCATGCCAATTGTATTTGATCGAAGATTAGGACAAATCATTGCTCAAACACTCATTGAAAGTAAGATTGAAGATGTCTATTTAAGTCTATTCTCTTTTAAAGGTTCTGAGATTTATAGTATCCCAAATCCAGATATTGAAAATATATTAAAAGATTATAACCAAGCCATTCCTGTGGCTCATGATGCGAATGCAACTTATGTCTTATCACCCAATGATGTGATTAAAAACTCAAAGAGTGCTCATCTTTATCAACCAATCGAATTAAAACTCAAAAAAGTTAAATCTTTAACAGATTTTGATACTTATATTATTGGAACAAATAATAAATTAAACTTTATTTTAGATGCTCTAATGCAGTATGAAAGCATATATAAAAACAAATTTCACTCAAGTTATGTTGAATCATCAGAAATACCTGGATTTGTCGATAAACTAAATACATCTTCAAGATCTGCTAAAATACTGCTCTTGAGTGATGAAAATGTTGAATTTGATGCACTTGATGCAAATATCATTAATACACTAATTTATCTTGAAGGACATATTACAAATCCACATGTTGAAATCATCGTTGAACTCTTAAATCCAAAAAATGATATTATCGTTAGAGGATTCAATATCAATAACACGATTATTTCAAATAAGATTATTTCACTTCTATTAAGCAAATTAGCCCTATTTAAGGAAACAGCACCATTTTATGAAGATCTATTAACGATTGAAGCTGATGATTCTAATATTGATCGTCAATCCATCGCGATTGTTAAGGCGAAAGACTTCATCGATGCTCAATTCCCAATTCGCTTTGAATCTAAAAAACAAGCGATTGAATCACTTTATTTAAAAACAAATCCAAAACAAATTTTAATTGGTATTTTTAGAGATCAAGCACTATTGATTATCGATGGTGATCTCCATAAAGAAAAATTTGAAATACGTGAAGATGATGAGTGTGTTTTAATTACAATCTAAGGATTAAGTCAGCTTTAAAACAATGGCAAAAAGCACAGATAATTGATAATTTATGTGCTTTTTTCATATATAGCAGCAATTTTAATTTTATTTTCTTAAAAATTGTTTTAATTACTTCGAAAACGAAAGGATTTTATGATATAAAAATGATAGTTTATAATTAAATATGCGTTATACATCCTCGTTTACATCTACGACGATCAGCTTAGTTTCTTATAACTGGGCATTTTTTTATATGCCAAAAAAAGGTAAATATTAGAATTTTATGATGAAAGAAGGTTTATTTATGCGTCGTAGTTATTGGCTTTACTTAATTTTATGTATCGGATGTATTTTGATTTTATCTGGATGCAAAACACCAGATCAAAAAACTGATCCTAGCGAGAAACCAGATCCTGTAACCATGGTTTCAATCACATTTGATTCGATGGGTGGAAACTTAATTCAATCACAAAATGTTGAATCCGGTTCTTCCATCAATTTGCCGCAACCGCAAATGGAAGGTCATGAATTTCTTGGTTGGATGCTAGAAAAAGATAATTTGTCAACAGTGATTGATTCTAACCATCAATTTACAGCTGATACTACGCTTTATGCAGGTTGGGAAATCAATACATTTACGATTAATTATGTTTTAAATGGTGGAGAAAATCATCCAGACAATCCTACAAACTATGCTTATGCATCTAGTTTTGATCTACAAAAGCCAACACGTGAAAACAAGGCTTTTGTTGGATGGTTCTTAGATTCTAATTTTACGAAACCATTTGATGAAAACGAACTTGAAAATAAGAACATGACATTATATGCAAGATGGTCTGAACCCAGTCTCATCGTTGGTACACTTTTGATTGGTGGAGAAATCGTACCTCAAATCGGAAATCAAAGTTCTACAGTAACTTCTACAACGACAAGCCTTTTATTTGGGTATTCAATCTATGAAAGAGATCGATATGATGCTCTAGTTTTAAATCAATCGGTTGTAAAAAATGTCGAAAAAACAACTGACACAAATGGAAATATAGTTTTCACATTTGAGCTATTTGATGATCTTAAGTGGTCAGATGGAGAACCTTTAACGGCAAACGATTATGTTTGGTCAATTTTAATGACAAGTTCTAAAGAATGGCTTTCTTTAGGTGGTTTTAATCAAAAATCATCTGCATATTTAGGTTATGATAACTTTCGGATAAACGAGTCATCTGAGGATGTTCGTTTCTCTGGAGTTAAGTTGATTGATGATTATCAATTTTCCATCACAGTCAACCATGAGATATTTATGTATAGATCAAAGGTGGGCATCGAGAGCCTTTTTGAGTTTTTCCCATTCCCGATGCATCGTCTCGCTAAAGATGGCACTTCAATCGATTCAAATAATGAAGGTTCGAAAGTGTCATTAGGCGCATTTTCTGAGTTAAACATTCATCTTGGAGCAGGAGGTTATCGCTATACTGCAGATGTAACTTCTGGGCCATATAAATTGAAAAGTTATTCTACTCAAGCCATTGAATTTATTAAAAATGAGTGTTTTAAAGGCAATTTTGAAGGTAGTGTACCAATTTTAGAATATGTAACGATTAAGAAATATGAGACTGATGAGAATTATCAACTTATCAATCCAAACACTTTTGAAATGATTGAAACACAACAGTTTGACATTATCTTTCATCAAAATAATTACTCATATTTAGTTGATGCACAAAACTCAAATAAAGTTGATTATACAACTCTAGGACAAAATAGTTATTTTGCGTTATCATTTATCACAGATTTTGGCCCCGCAAGTGATTATCGCGTCCGTCAAGCGATTGCACATATTATGAAACCACAATCCTTTTTTGATGAAATGCATGAAAATTTATTGACAATCGTTGATAATGATTACTATTATGAGTCATGGCTATATAAAGATTCAGAAAGTTATTTAAAGGATAATTTGAATACCTACGACTTTTCAGTATCTGAAGCTAATCGGATTCTAGATCTCACTGAATGGAAGTATGAAGCCGATGGCGTAACTCATTTTGATTCAAGTATGGCTTCCACTTCTTATTTAAGACATAATCAAAATGGTGAAAAACTTTCAATTTCCTTTTTAGGAGAATCTAACAACTTATTGCAATTTGATTTTGCATCAAGTTTAGAAACATATATGCCACAAATTGGGATTGATTTTCAATACACGCCTGGTTCACGTGAATTGACTAGTAAATATTTAACCTATAATTATCTATTAGAAGATGGCGAACAAATCTATCATGGCGTATTTCAATCTGTTACATACGTCATACCTTATTACCGTTGGCATTCTATTTATGCTGGAACAAATCAAAATCCACAAAATCTAATTGACAATCAAACCACTTTGGCAGCACCACTTCAAACTGGTGAATTGACCATTGATGAGCTTGCAGAACTCTTACAATCCTTAGATTATGATGAACAAGAACAATATCTCGCTTATTGGCAAGCATATCAACTTAGATGGAATAAAGTGCTTCCGAGTGTTCCTTTGTATTCCAGAAGTAACCTTGTTTTATTTGATGAAAATCTTGAAGGTTTAGAACTTACCTATTATTGGAATTGGACAAAAGCACTATACGATTTATTCTTTATTGAATAACGTCATCGATTGTCTATTTATGTAGCTAATATTTAATCCAAGAGATGTTTATAGGAAATTTAAACTATAAACATCTTTTTTTGTACTCCTAATTCATGTAAAATGGATGCGTGAGGTTAAACATGAATCCAAGACATCTATTTATATTACAACGTGGCATGATTAGTTTTGCGATGACGATGATGATGACATCTGCTATCGTTTATCGCATTGATGATGCAAAACTCGTTCCTTATCAGCTGATTTTATTGGGGACAGCATTAGAGATTGCTGTCATCTTTTTTGAAGTTCCAACAGGGATTGTTGCTGATAAATATTCTCGAAAACTGAGTGTTGTTTTAGGTTTTTTTATCATTGGATTAGGGTTTTTGATTGAAGTCTCTAGTTTAAAATTCATCTGGATTTTTATCGCTCAAATCGTATGGGGTTTTGGTTATACCTTCATCAGTGGTGCACTCGATGCCTGGATTTCTGATGAAACTCAAAATGAACATATCGAAATGACTTACATCAAAGGAAATTCAGTGAGTAAATGGATGACAATATTAGGCATCTTTGGCGCATTAGGTTTTGGGATTATCGATATTAGAATGCCGATGATAATCAGTGCCTTCATTTATATCTTGATGTCTATTTTCTTAATTTTTGTGATGAAAGAACATGTGATTTTAGAAAAATCAACACATTCGATGATTCACCAATTCAAATTAGGAATTAAACATATCATCAAGCATCCACTATTAAGAATTTTTGTCATCACTGCATTTTTACTTGGACTCTTTAGTGAAGGTATAGACAGACTGGAAGAATTAATGATTTTAGATCAGACAGCAAAAACCTTTTTAAGTGATTTACCAACCATTTATATTGTGTCAATGATGCATATGGTAGTCGCTATTTTAGGGGTTATCATGCTTTTCATCATTAAGAAAAATGTCGATGCTGGTTTAAAAACTTATCACTGGTTTTTCATTTTACTCATTTTTATGAGTTTAGGATTATTCATATTTGCTTATGTTGATCAAGCTTGGATTGCGATTTTTGGATTCCTCTTCTTCAGGATGACAAGACAAGGACTTGATCCACTCTATACAAGTATTCAAGCTCGAGAAATCCCATCAAACATTAAAGCAACCGTGATGTCGACCTTTGGTCAAATCGATGGTATTGGTCAAATTGCAAGTGGCATAATTATGACAACACTCGCTTTATTTTTAGGAACTAAATCGATTTTAACTGTGACAGCTCTCATCTTATTAGGTGCTGCATACACCATATTATTGCTCATAAAAAAACATAAAGTAATCATATAAACAAAACACCCAAATTTGGGTGTTATTTTTTATAGATGGTCGGGAAGACAGGATTTGAACCTGCGACCTCCTAGTCCCGAACCAGGCGCTCTACCAAGCTGAGCCACTTCCCGAAGTGATTCAACTTAGATTATAGCATAACTAAGCATTTTAGCAAGCCTAATTTAAATCAATCCAGTAGCGTTGAATCACTTCATGATCTGTCATATCATACGTTTCATTCGATAGGATTCCACCATTTGCTTGAATGACTTTAGCGGATGCAATATTATTTTTATCGGTGACCATTAAAACACGATCAATTCCTAATTTTTTAGCCTTTTTTAAAGCAACCTCCAACATCATTGAGGCTAATCCTTCACCACGTCTACTCGGTCTGATGCCATAAGCAATATGGCCTCTAATTCGGTATAAGACTTCATCTAAATGATGCCTAATATTGACACATCCAATAATTTTTTCATCTTCATCCACAAAAAAATAATTAGATTCTGGAATATATCCAGATGGTAGATTTAAATCATGTTTTGCTTGATGAAATCGATCAAGTAACGTTTCGTATGTTTCATTTTTTAAATCAAAAGTCACGGGTGTGATTGATTCCATTCCCCATTCTTCGATATAAGAAATAAATGCTTTTTTATGCTTTTTCTGTGGTTTAATGAGTTTATACATGTTTATCATCTCCATCTTTCATTTTAACACACTATCTTTATAACTTTTCTTGTTATGCATGATCTATTTCATTCTTAACTCATGTCATTTTATTGCATAAATCAAGCTTCTTGAGTATAATTCAACTATAGAAGGGGGTTATGTTATGAAATCAAAAGCTTATGGCTATGGTTGGATTTTAAAATTTGTTTTAGCAGCACTTCTTTTAGGTGTTGGTATTTACATGGTATTTGCCAATGAGGTTGTCTATACGATTACTGGGGTTGCTATTGTGTTATTTTCTCTCCTTCGTGTAATCCCACTCATGAAGTCACTTCAAAAAGAAACCTTAAGAACAATTAATTTAATCGAAATTATTTTTGATACATTAATTGGTATTGGCATGATTTATGTTGCAGTAACAAGAGATTTATCAACAGAGCCCGTTTGGGCAAGTGTTTATCGTTATGCACTGACCTTTGTTTTCTATGTACGTGGTTTGGTGTATTTTAATTCTGTGGTTTTCCTTGGTGAAAAAACAGAGATTCCTAAGTTTTGGATGCACATCGTCTCACTCACCATTGGTGTCATCATTGCTGTTGTTCCTAATTTTGATTATGGTACTGTCGGTTTATTCTTACTCATTATCGCAATCATTGGTTCGATCTATTTAGGTGTTGATGGCTATGGTGGATATCAAAAATATCGTGAGTATTCTAAATCATTAAACGCAGGCAAAGAAAAAGAAATATCACCCGCTGCTGAAGATCAGTTACCAAGTGATCAAAAGAAACAAAAAATCATTGAAGAACCTGAAGACAAGAGACCCTATGTGAACTAAGGCGAAAGCCTTTTTTCATGAATATATAAGGAGAAAATATGAACTATCAAACATTTATGGATGAAAAAAATCCAGTCGTTACACTCAAAGTCAAAAAATATGGTACGATCACTATTGAATTATTTCCCAAAGTAGCTCCAAATACGGTTAAAAACTTTATTTATCACATTGAAAACCATTATTACGATGGCTTGATTTTTCATCGTATTATCCCTGGTTTTATGATTCAAGGTGGAGGTGGTTCACGTGTGAAACCCATTCGTGGTGAATTCACATTAAATGGTTTTGAAAATCCACTCATGCACACACGTGGTATCATCTCAATGGCTAGAACAAGTGATCCAAACTCGCAAACCACACAGTTTTTCATCATGCATCAAAACGCACCACACTTAGATCGTCAATATGCCGCATTTGGTGTCGTCACTTCTGGAATTGAAGTTGTAGATCTGATTGCAGCCGTTAAAAGGGATTCAAGTGATCGTCCTTATGAAGATGTTGTCATTGAAGAAATGACCATTGATTTAAAGGGACTTACCTATGATGCACCTACCTTTTTATAAGCATGCCGACACGTATTAATAAATACTTAAGTGAATCTGGATTTTGTTCACGCAGAGAAGCTGATCGTCTCATTTCAGCAAATCGCGTGAGAATCAATGGAGAGCTCGCCGTGATTGGCTCACAAGTCAGTGATCACGATTTAGTTACCGTTGACCATAAAGCTTTGTCTAACGTGCAAAAACGCGTTTATTTGGCGTTTAATAAACCGATTGGTATTACGTCTACCACCGACCAGAAAATCAAAGGAAACATGATTGATTATATCCATTACCCTGAACGTATTTTTCATATTGGAAGACTCGATAAAGAAAGCGAAGGCTTAATTCTTCTAACGAATGATGGGGATATCGTCAATCAAATATTACGCGCTGAAAATGCCCATGAAAAAGAATATTTAGTCACAGTTGATCGCCCTGTAACTCAAATGTTTTGTGATCAAATGTCAAAAGGTGTTCCAATATTAGATACCATCACACGTCCATGCGTGGTTAAAAAAGTAGATTCAAAAACGTTTAAAATTATTTTAACCGAAGGATTAAATCGACAAATTAGAAGGATGTGTGCATATTTTGGATATAATGTTTTATCTTTAAAACGCATTCGCATCATGCACATCCATTTAGACATTCCTACTGGAAAATATCGACATCTTACAAAAAATGAAGAGAAAAAACTCTTTGAAATCTTGAAAAGCGCTTCGTAAAGATGTGCTTTTTTTATTTCAAAAAATTGCTTGTTTATAATGTAAATAAATGTTATTTTTTACTGAGAACACTTTCATTCTGAAAACAACTTTCATCATCTTCCCTTTTCAAATTTCCTTGATATAATGGGTGCACAAAGGGGGAGTTCACATGGAAGAATATAAACTTCATCGTCACATTTTATGCATCGATTTAAAAAGTTTTTATGCATCCGTTGAATGCGCTCTTTTAGGATTAGACCCCTTTGTAACGCCATTAGTAGTGGCTGATAAATCAAGGGGTAATGGTTCAATCGTCTTAGCTGTTTCACCTTTTTTAAAGATGCATGGTGTGCCGAGTCGCTGTCGAATCTTTGAACTCCCAAACGATCCACGCATCATCTTTGCAAAGCCTAGAATGGCAACTTATCTAGAGTTTTCGTCACGTGTGATCGAGATCTATTTATCGTTTGTTTCTGAAGATGATTTATTCATCTATTCAGTCGATGAAGCTTTTTTAGATGTTACATCTTACTTATCGTATTATCAAAAAAGTGCGTATGAACTCGCATCCATGATTCTTGCTAAAATTCGTGATGAATTAAAATTATATGCGACCTGTGGTATTGGCCCAAACATGTTAATAGCAAAACTTGCACTTGATATTGAATCCAAGAAAGCTCCCAATTTTATTGCAGAGTGGAATTATGAAGACATCCCACAAAAACTTTGGCCCGTTGAACCTTTAAGTGAAATGTGGGGGATTGGGCATAGAATGGAAAAAAGATTGAACCGACTTGGACTAAAGACGATTGGTGACATTGCACATTACAACTTAGAGACATTGAGACGACTTTTTGGTATTCTTGGTGAAGAACTTTATTACCATACACATGGCATTGACATGAGTATGATCGGTGAAAAGAAAAACCCAAATCAACGCGTTCATCAAGCAAGCATTGGCAATGGCCAAATGCTTTTTGAAGACTACTTACCTCCAGATGTTTTCATCATTATCCGGGAAATGGCTGATGATGTTTCAAGACGTTTACGGATGGGACACTATGTCGGACGCACCATTCATTTTGGCATCAGTTACAGTAAATCTGTTGGCGGTGGTTTTGGAAAACAAATCACACTCGATTACCCAACTTCTAATGCTTCTGTCATCTATGATTATTGTTTATTTTTATTTCATCAAAACTATGAAGATGAACCTATTCGCCGTGTTCATATCAGCATATCTCATCTTTCAAAACAATCCATTTATCAGTTTTCACTTTTTGAAGATAGTATGCGCATTGAAAAAGAAAATGAACTTGGTTATGCGCTTGATGCAATCCGAATGAAATACGGACGAAACAGTGTCAACCGCGCATCAAGTGAACTTGAAAAATCAACGATTAAAGCACGTAATCAAATGATTGGAGGTCACCATGGGTAATACAACTTATCACGATCGTGGCATTATTAAATGGGCTCCTTTTGATGCACTGGTTGGCTATCATTCACTTTTAAAGGAATTAAGATATCGGCTGAATAAAAATGAGTCCCCCATACTTTCAGATGACAAGCAAGAAGAGCTCAATCGAAAACTTCAAATAGCCGTATTTAAAAACGTTGAAATCCAAATCTATTACTTCGAAGATGGCTATACCAAAACTGTATCCGGACGCATTCATCGATTGGATTGGATTAAGCGAAAAATCATTTTAGAAGGCAGATACGTTTTATCGGCCAACCAAGTCCTTGAAATCGATTTCACGGATTCCTAATATTTCTTGACAATCTCATCATAAAAACATATAATATGATTGTAATTTAAGATAATAAGAGAAAATGAGCGAAGAAAAAAATGGATCTATGGACGCATTTTTTACTTTGCTATTTATTTTATAAAGGAGGAGCCAATGTTTGGAAATCAACAAGTCATCCCAGCCATCAGTAATCATCAAGATTTAAAGAAGTTTCTATCCCTTCCTTTAACTTATGGTATTCTCATGAACTTTCAGTTAGCCCAGTTACCTGAACTGATTGGCGTCATGCGAGATAATAAAAAGAAAGTTTTAATTCACTCGGAGTTAATTAAGGGACTAAACGCAGATGAATTTGGAGCCATTTACTTAATTCAAGTTCTTAAAGTCGATGGCATTATTTCAAGTAAACCTAAAGTGATTGAAATCTGTAAAAAACGAAAAGTCATCGGCATCTTCCGCTTCTTCTTAAAAGATAGCTTATCCTTAGAGCAGAGCTTAGAAATTAATCGAAAACTTAATCCTGAGTATGTTGAAATTCTACCTGCAACTTCTTATGAAGTCTTGCCAAGAATACAAAAACAACTCAATGCACACATTTTAATGGGTGGACTGATAGCATCAAAATTAGATGTTGAACATTGCTTAAAAGCAGGTGCGATTGCAGTCACCTCAAGTAAAACCGAATTATGGATTTAACATGTTAATCTAAACAGAGACAAAGAGAGAGAAAAAACTAAATTTGTTTTTTCTCTTTTCATTATAATAGGAGGCATTTATGTACGATTTTATTATTATTGGCGCAGGGATTGTTGGAACAAACATTGCACGTGAGTTAAGCAAGTATCCATTTAAGACCCTCGTATTAGAAAAAGAAAATGATGTTGCTAATCACCAAACGGTTGCAAACAGTGCAATTATTCACTCAGGGCATGATCCAATTGAAGGAAGTTTAAAAGCAATCCTCTCAGTGAAAGGTAATGCACTTTATGAAGAACTAGAGCATGAACTCAATATCCCGATTCTTCGAACGGGTGCTTTTGTGCTTGCACATGATGAAGAGGAAGAAAAAATGCTTGAAGAATTAAAGATTCGAGCAAATCATAATGGTGTTCCTACTTCTACCATTCTCGATGGTGATACGGCACGCAAATTAGAACCCAACATGAGTGATTCTGTGACGAAGGTTTTATCGCTTCCAACAACAAAAGTGACTTATCCTTGGGAAGTCGCTTTCGCATGTTTAGAAAATGCGATGAAAAATGGTGTTGAATTTAGAAAAAACCAAGAAGTGACAAATATCACTTATGAAAAAGATCACTTTATTGTTGAAACCAATTTTAAAGAAAAAATTGAGACAAAAAATGTAATCAGTGCCTCTGGTATTTTTTCAGATCACATCGCACATATGATTGAAAAAGATGTCCCTTATACGATTAAACCCAGACGCGGTGAATATTATGTGTTAGATCGCCGTGTTAAAGGATATTTAGAAAGAATTTTATATCCACTTCCAACCGCGAAAGGTAAGGGTGTTTTATTAGTCCCTCAAGTTCACGGGAATATCTTAGTGGGGCCAACTTCTGTTGAACAACTTGAAAAGGTGAGAACAAACACAACACCAGATGGCATGAAACAAATCAAAGAGGATGCTTCAAGACTTGCAAAAAATATTCCATTTGATAAAACGATTCGAACATTTTCTGGTATTCGTGCTGGATCTACTTATAAAGATTTTTATATTCAAGAATCTAAGGAATATAAAGGCTTCTTCCATGTTGCAGGCATTGATTCTCCAGGTTTAACTGCTGCACCTGCGATTGCAAGATATTTAGTGGATGAAGTTATTAAACCTAATGTTTCACCTAAAGAAAACTTTGATCCAATCAGAGAAAAAAAGATTTTCTTCTATACATTATCTGAGGAAGAACAAAAGAAAAAGATTAAAGAAAATCCACTCTATGGAAACATCGTTTGTAAATGTGAAAAAATTACGGAAGTTGAAATCATGGAAGCCATTCATGGCCCACTCGGAAATGATACGATTAAAGGCATTAAAAAACGTGCAAGAGCAGGCAGTGGATTATGCCAAGGTGGATACTGTGAAAATACAGTATTAAAAATTATCGCAAGAGAAACAGATCAACCATTAGACAAAATCAATTATTACGGTAAAGATACACCAATTTTATGGAAAGAAACGAAGGTGAAATGATGAAGACAAATTTATTAGTCATCGGTGGTGGCGCTGCGGGTATGGCAGCTGCTGTTTCAGCTTCCAATCAAGGATTTGACATCTTAGTCGTTGAACGTGATCGTGAATTAGGTGGAATTTTAAACCAATGCATTCATAATGGTTTTGGATTAAAAGAATTTAAAGAAGAATTAACAGGGCCAGAATACGCATCACGATTTATGAATCAATTAGATGAACTTAAAATTCCGTATTTATTAAGTACAACCGTCTTAGATATCGTTAGAAAAGATCATTTTACCGTAAAATGTTCTTCTGTAGAAAATGGGTTATTTGAAATTGAAGCAGATGCGGTTATTTTATCAACTGGTTGTTACGAACGTACGCGTGGTGCCATCTTACTCCCAGGTGAAAGACCCAAAGGGATTATGACTGCAGGTAGCGCACAACGTTATTTGAATAAAGATGGCTATTTAGTCGGTAAAAATGTATTTATTCTCGGCAGTGGTGATATTGGACTTATCATGGCTAGACGTATGACCTTAGAAGGTGCAAAAGTCCATGGAGTTGCTGAAATCATGCCGTTTTCAAATGGTTTAACACGTAATGTTGTTCAATGTCTTCATGATTTTGATATTCCCCTTTATTTATCACATACCGTAACAGATATCCGTGGTAAAGAACGATTAGAAGGTATTACCATTCAACAAGTTGACGAAAAATTCCAAGTCATTCCAAATACTGAAAAATCATTTGATGTTGATACACTTCTTCTATCGGTTGGTTTAATTCCTGATGTGACACTTTTTGATTCACTCACATTAGAAATTGATCCGATTACAAAGAGTGTTGTCGTCGATCAAAACTATGAAACCAATATTCCTGGTCTATTTGCTTGTGGTAATTCACTTCATGTGCATGATTTAGTCGATGAAGTTTCGAATGAAAGTAAAAAAGCTGGTGAAGCTGCCATACGTTATTTAAAATTTGATCATCAAAACAAAAAGACATTGATGATTGAAAAAAATGAAAATGTACGTTATGTGGTCCCACAGACGATTGCGTATAATCAACTTGAAGTTGACCATGTCGAATTATCGTTTAGAGTCACGAAGAAAATAGCTCAAGCAACCATTCAAGTCATGCAGGGTGATGAAGTGATTCAAACGAAAAAAGCGCGTTATTTAGCACCTGCAGAAATGTTAAGAATTGCAGTTCCTAAAGATAAAATTCAAAGTGACAAAGATTTAGTACTCGCTGTGAAGGAGGTTTAAGATGAAAGAACTTATTTGTATCGTATGTCCTGTTGGATGTCATTTACATGTCGATGATAAAAATAACATCACCGGGAATCAATGCCCAAGAGGTTTAAAATATGGATTAGAAGAAATTACACATCCATCAAGAATTATTACAACAACCGTTAAAACATCAAATCCAATGATGCCAAGACTACCCGTGAAAACTTCTTCACCGATCCCGAAAGAGTTGATGTTTCAAATTATGGACCGCATTGGGTCTGAAATTGTCACAAAAAGTGTTAAAATAAATGATGTCATTATCGAAAACATTATGGATACACATGTCGATATTATTGCAACTAGAAATTTAAATATGCTTGAATCATAAGGAGAGATGAAATGGAAAAATATATCCTTTCAATTGATCAAGGAACAACCAGTACACGCGCAATTATTTTTGATCATCAAAG
>JAQVBA010000109.1 GCA_028690555.1 Acholeplasmataceae bacterium | reverse complement strand
TTTTCGATATTCCAAATCTTTTTTCTCGCGTCGTTTAATCATGACATTTTTATGGAAAAATAGTAGATATGTAATTAATACAACCATCAGACCATAACCAATCATTGTGCGCCATATGATGCCGTTATACTGATTTAAGTCCTCGCGATCAGTAATTAAACCATAAGTATTAATTTCACTTTCCGATGGAGTTTCATCTGCAAAAAGAGTTCTTAAACTATAGTCTTCAGGATGAATGTTTAATTGATTATCTTTGACATAAGCACCTTCGGAAACAAGTTCATTAGACGCGATAAATAAGGCTTTTGGATCAAAAATGAATTGATCATTGGTATCGGTTACACCATCGGACATTTCAATTTTAAGTGTTTTAACATTTGATAAAATGCCAACTTCAGGAATAACTAATGAACCTTCAGTTTTCACTAAGAATAAGACGGGGATGTTACTGCTTGGAAAATCAAGTTTTGGATTATATATCATTTGAACTTTATTCGTTAATACGTCATTTCCTTCATTATCTCTTACGGTGATCGAGTTTTGATCTAACGTTAATGTAAAGCGAATAATCGGTTCTTCAATGGTTTTAATATTGATTTTGTTGATAAAGAATAATAATCCATCGACACGTTCTTGCTCATTATCCTGATTTGTAATCAAGGCACCAATTGCGTGAACATTGACATCAAATTGATAATCTGGATCTTCACTTGAGAAACTGTAAATGGGTGTTTCCTGATGATAATCTATATCTGCAAGTGTATTTAATCCAACAAGATATGTTGCATTGTCATCGACATATTCAGCCATATATTCTTCATAAAATTGTTGAAGTTTTGATTGATAAGCAAAAAACCAAATTTGTACAGTCAATAAGATAATAATGATAAAATATACTGTACGTCCTAACCATTTAATCATAATTTCACACCTTCCTATACTAGGATACTTGATTGAAACCGCTATTACAACTGAAAGCACATAAAAAACATAATTTCACTTTACAAAAGTAAAAATTATTGTATAATAATAATTGCGCTATCACACGGCGGCTGTGGCGAAGCGGTAAACGCATCGGATTGTGGCTCCGACATTGGAGGGTTCAACTCCCTTCAGCCGCCCCACTAAATATAAGATAGGCCCATAGCCAAGGGGTAAGGCAAGGGACTTTGACTCCCTCATCGTTGGTTCAAATCCAGCTGGGCCTGCCATCTTAATAGAAGAAGCTCGCTTAGGGCTATAGCCAAGCGGTAAGGCAGAAGGCTCTGACCCTTCGATCGTTGGTTCGAACCCAGCTAGCCCTGCCATATACCTATTTGAGGGACATCCGTTCCTTTTTTTATTTTTTTAAAGTAAAACGTCTCACCCCCTATCTAATATAGGCTAGGAGGTAACAATATGAAAAAATTTTATGTTTCAATTTTTGTTTTACTTATTTTAACGTTATTTGGGGTAAAGCCATTATTTGCGAGTGAGAGTGAATTACCTGAAAATTCAAATTACCTAGATATTAGTAATTTGGAAATGATTCCCGGATATTCAAAAATGGCAAAGACAATTAACCCGATTTATGTCATTCCACAAACAACGTATACAGTGGTGATGGATTTGGGATTTATCGGTGTCCATGAGATGTCTATGGGAAGTGTAGGAGCAATCATTAAAGATGTTTCTTCAGGCACTACACAAACAAAATTATTGCTCGCTGATTATCCAAATAACCGAGCATATTTTGAGTTTACACCGAACTCGAACTATATTCATTTTGTAGAATTACCGATTGATCCAGAAAATTATAAGGCTATCATGTATGAAGGAACATATCAAGACTTCATAAGATTTGAAACGTATGCCCATGAATCAACGATTACGAATTATTATGGTGTTATACCGATGGATTATGATCAACAATTAAGTGATGTTGCGATTAAAAATCTAGTGACAGCTAAAAATCCATTCGGTCAAACAATTTCTGTAACGATTGAATCTTCAACTTATTTATCAAGTAATAATTTGCCAGGCTCATATCAAATGGTTTTAGTGGCTAATCATTTAGAAACTTACAAACGCTATATTTTGGATATTCGAGTCTTTGATGTGACAAAGCCGGTAATCAGTGCACCTGCATCGATTAATGTACCGATTAGTGATAGAAAAACGATTGATCAAATTAAGGCAATGATTACAGTGACTGATAATGTTGATACGTTATCATCGAGTAATTTGGTAGTGACGAATGATACATATTCATCTGCGACACAAGTTGGTAACTACTCAATAACTTTTGAAATTTCAGATTCAAGTCAAAATGTTTCAAGTTTGACTGTTCCAATTTCAATTACAGATACGAGAGGACCGGTAATCACAGGACCACTTTCTATATTTATATACGCAACCGATGAGCCTTTAACACAGAGTAATATCTTGAGTCGATATACTGCATTTGATACTGAAGAAGGTGTATCAAAAACTATAACTATTAAAAGTGATGGTTATATACAAAAAACAATCCCCGGGGTTTATGATATACATTTAGAATCAGTCGATAATTTAGGAAATAAAACACTCATGATTATTAAAATTCATGTCATCGATAATCGTGGTCCAGTATTCACGGCAAATGACTTAATTTTATCGATTACAACAGCCAATCAAATGACGGATCAAGAGCTTATCGAATGGTTCTATCAAAAAGCAAGTTTGTTAGGTGTTGAAACGAGCAATGTAAACATCTATTTTAATGAGTATGAAAAAAACATATCATTAGGTGGATCATATTATGTTTACATGACTTATGAGTATGAAAATCAAGAACAAATGGCAAGAATCTTAGTCAATGTAGAAGAAGTAAATGATACACCATGGCTTACTTATGGCATTTTTAGTTTGGCGATTGTATCGGCAAGTGTAGGATTTATTATTATTAAAAAAAGAAAATAAGACATTTCTAAAAAAGAATTGACTCTTACTAAAAAAAAGGGTATAATTCTTTTTGCGCGGGTGTGGCGAAATTGGCAGACGCACTAGACTTAGGATCTAGCGCCTTAGGCGTGCAGGTTCAAATCCTGTCACCCGCACCACTTAATAATGAAATGACTCCAAAAAGTTGGAGGGAAGGTATAATAATGATACCTGATCTTGAACAAAGGAGTCTTTTTTATTTTCAGCAAAATAAAAACTAAGTATTAACAAAATTTTTAAAGTACTTAATATTGTCAAAGAGTCGACATTTCTTTATAT
>JAQVBA010000108.1 GCA_028690555.1 Acholeplasmataceae bacterium | reverse complement strand
AACATGACAAAACAGTTCTCGTAATTGGGGTATGTTGATTGAGGTCAGATTTTTTCCTGTTTTTTGATGATAAGATATATATATTATTAAAAATATAAAATAACAACATTGCGTATTTACTCGCACAATAATTTCTTGAAAATTGCGTGCGAGTCACAATTTTTTTCTTAGCTTGATCATTTTCAAATTTCCTACACGCTTTTGTCATGTTGTCATGTTGTCCAGTTGTCATGTTGTCATGTTGTCCTGACAAATTTTTTCGAAAATCTCTAATAGAGCTTAGAATCTTGTTTTGAGTATCAAATCGGTCTTCTATACACTCTGGAAAAACACCATTTTGTCCTGACAAATTATTATGCGCCTGACATTTTTTGTATATCAACATCACATTACTCACCTTTGATAACAGTTGCCGTATATGTTGGTGCAGCAACGACACCCGGAGATAACACATATTCTCTGAATTTTAAAATAGCTTTTCGATAGATATAGATCATACGTTTTGATGAATCTGGATGTAATGAGTAAATGATTGAGTCAATATCAACTGAAATCAAATCCTGCAGTGAAAACATTTCCAGATATTTTGTGATCTGGGTTGTATAACTAACCCGGGTGGTATAATCTATTCCTCCTCTCATACACATCCAATCATAAAACGGATTGTCTCCAGGAAAATATTTTGGATGTTTCGGCATTATCTTAGCACCCCAATCAATGCAGTATAAAAACAGTCTAATATACTTTGCACAACAATATCAATATATCCGGATACGGTTGATACATTCTGAATAGGCATACTCGGTTTGTGCGATCGTCTTCGGATTATTATCCATAATTCCTTCATCATTTTTCCTCTTTCCATGTATTGATTTCAATACAATATTTTGTTCAAAAATCGATACCAACGATTGTGCTGTTTAGCCCAATCCCGTGTTTTTTGTAATGCTATAAACTCTATCTCGTCAAACTATATATTATCTTCCACCCTCCAAAAAACGGGTTTGCGATAAATTTATATTGTATGCGTTCATAACCTAAAATATGACAAACGAAGACAAAACGAACGATCTCGTAGATATATACAACATGATCCCGAATGAACCTTATGATAGAACCGGCGTCTATCAGAAAATTATTGAATAGTATTCATTACCATATTAAAATCAATAAACTGCCGAAGCCTATTTTTTAGAATAAGAGAATCGGAAGTATGTTTCGAATCGGGAAATTTTGTGAAACTAATAATATGCCCCTCAATCCCCTCCTCCAAGCATTTTACAATTTTAGAATAATTCTTCCCATACCCTCCCAATGCCAATTCCTCATTAGTCAGGCACCACAAATCATCCTCAACATCATAATTTATATTAAAAATGATGGGTTGCAGTAATGGATATTTCCCGACACTCTCAAATTTTATGTGGCCAGGATCTTTCTTATATTGCTGAATTAAATATTTTTGCCTCAAAATATCTGTAATATCTTTATCCTTGTATTCATCGGGTAGACTATCCATCAGTATTGTCTCTCTATTTTCTCCTCTCTTACTCATCAATGAATCATCAAATATTTGATCTATCGGGCAGCAACATGCACAATCCAATTGACAATGTATGCACCTCATTGGGCTTATATCATCTCTCAAATCAGTATCCATAATATGTCATTTTTCCTCTTTCCATGTATTGATTTCAATACAATATTTTGTTCAAAAATCGATACCAACGATTATGCTGTTTAGCCCAATCCTATGTTTTTTGTAATGCTATAAATTCTATCTTGTCAAACTATATATTATCTTCCACCCTCCAAAAAACGGGTTTGCGATAGATTTATATTGTATGCGTCCGTATTATAAAATATGACAGGAGAAGACAAAATGAAGGGGTTGAAATGCATAACTTTCCGCATGACCTCTGAGATGCACAACCAGATATCAGCCGTTTGCGCGACAAAGGATATACCAAATATGTCTGAAACCATACGTGATTTGTTGGTGGAAGCCCTAGCAGCACGATCAAAGAAAAACGGTGATTAAAAAATGAAATCAACAAAAATTATTGTTGCAAACGAAAATATCAGCTCTATGACAGACGTAAATCAATCACTGGAAACTGGCACAAAAGTATTGATATCTAAACAACAAAAATGTATGCCTATCATCGATGCCGATGAGTATCAGATTATCAAGACCACGATTCGAAGCAAACCACAGTCGGAGATCATTATATCAACCGAGGTATTAGAATGACACCTCCATATATTCTGTGTCCCAGCTGCGCACATTGCACAGGTATTGCATCACAGCAGGACAAAGACATATCTGACATAACAGATATTCTTTTTATAATATGCAATGCAACAACATTCTCTATCAGGAATTTGGCTACGAAATGTCCATATTTTGAAATGAAAAACCCAGATGAGAATAAGGATGAGATATTATGACAAGACAAAAATCACGGATTATCCCTTGGAGAGACGGTTCCCCATTTTGGTGCGGTCGCCCGGAAAATAGATCTCATCTGCAAGTATGCCGTCAGTGTAATCACACATCCTCGGCGGCTCCGTGTATATTTTTGACCACATCTGATTATTGTCCTCTTAAGAGAAATGATGAATAGATGTTCCAAATGGGATAGATAATAGGTGAAAGAGATATGAAACAATTTGAACTTAAATTCACCGAAAAAAACCTTCAGCGACATCTCTCCTACAATCCATACTGTATCCATACAGTAAGGGATGAAATGAAAGGGAACGTTGGAGATATGACTATCATTGACTCACTAATTTATTATGTCTATGGGGGATATCCCACAACTCTGAAACAGATCAGACATCCAAAAAACACTCTCTGGATACAAGAAGGATTTTCCTCACAAAAAGAATATGTGGAAGAGATTGAACGGATTTATGGATCAGATCAACAAAAACGACTCTATGATATGGTATTATACATGCTAGGTGACGATTATTCCCAAAAAAGGATTCGTAATCCTATAACCGGCAAACACTATCTCATCAGAGATAAATCATCCAAACCGCTCAGAAGCGACATTAAAGGATTATGGGAGGACAAAATATGATACTCGCAATTGACTTTGACGGCACCATAGCGGAAACAGAATATCCAAAAATTAATGGACTTAAAGACAATGCAAAAGAGAAAATCAACGCATTGTATGCCGAAGGACATACCATCATTATCTACAGCTGTAGAATAAACCAACCGGCAGAAATGATGAAAGCATTTCTTGATGAACAAGGAATACTCTATCACTACATTAATGAAAATTTACCACAGCGAACACAGATCTATGGCGGAGACTCACGCAAAATATCAGCTGACCTTTACAT
>JAQVBA010000107.1 GCA_028690555.1 Acholeplasmataceae bacterium | reverse complement strand
TGCCTAGTGAAGCTTTGATACAATTATCAAGGCTTTTTTTGTGCTTAAAACGCTAAAAATAGGCCATTTAATACTGATTTCTATGATTTTCGGTGATAGTTAATGGTTTTCAGGGCAAAAAATAGGGAGAAGTATATACTATTCAAAACCTACTAGTTGAACGATTAGGGGGTGGGGTTGCACGATTGAACGATTACAAGGAGAGGGGTTGCATTGGGCTTAAGCCCATCGGTTGTACCAAATTGAATTAATAGGTTTGATACAATTGTATCAGGCCTTTTTTTGCGCTATATAGGGCCATTTCTCTATTTGCCCAAATTTATAAAGCCTAAAAAGTCACTTTATTTTAGTCGATTTTTGCATTTTTTATAGAATTTCTACACGATTATAAATGGTTAAATAAGAGTACGCAATTCTGTGCAATTAAGATTCCTCAGTTTGATTCAGTTCAAGTTTATCTTTTTAAATTAATTATATCATTTGTTTTGAAACATTTTTCTTGACAAATAAAGTTAATAGGCACAAAATATAGATACCCCCCCATAGAGGGAGGGATAATAGGAGACTACTCGATGAAAAAAACTATATTAGAAGTAAATGATTTGAAGAAAACGTATTTGATGAAAAGTGGCAGAAAGATTGATGTTATTCTTTGGTAGTAGAAGATTTGTAAGCATGAGTAAAAATAAATAAAGGAGTTTGGTAAGATGCAAAAACATCAGAATGCATTAAAAACGATTAAAGTGGCGAGTGGACAAATTCAAAGTGTGGCTAAAATGATTGAAGAAGATAGATACTGTATGGATATTTCTATGCAGATTCAAGCCACTATTTCTCTTTTAAAGAAGGCACAAGCAACAATTATAGGAGATCACTTAAATACGTGTGTTGTTGAATCAATTGAGCAAAATGATGCTAACCTCAAAGTCGAAGAAATAAATGCGTTAATCAAATCAATTTTAAAATAAGAACAATCCTACACATTGTACCAAATAAATAATAAAAGTATAGTTTCTAATTTTGACTAATTTATGCAAAAAAATTGATTATAAAAAGAGTGTCAAGATCCTAGAAGGAGGGAAAATATATGGATACAAAAAACGAAAAGGTGACAAAAAAGAAAGTCGAAGGTAATCAACTTGAACATCATGGTGAGCACCATCACCATGTATCGAATGATCATTGCGAAAGCGCAAGTCATGAACACCATCATCATGAAAAGATGAATGAAAACCGTATGGAACACCATCATGTGGAAGAAAAGCATAAAGAGCATTTGCATGGCGTAGATGATCATAATCACGAGCATCACCATAAACATCATCACCACGATGAACATGATGCACATATGCATGGACATGGCGGTCATGCTGGACACGACCATTCACATATGATTCAAGACTTTAAGAACAGATTTTTAGTTTCACTGATCTTAACAATACCAATTGTCTTGTTGTCACCAATGATTCAAGAGTGGTTTAACTTTACTTTAAGATTTACATACGACCAGTATGTTGCTTTTATCTTATCAACTATTTTATTGATATATGGAGGTAAACCATTCTTCGTTGGTGCATGGCATGAGCTAAAAGCCAAAAGTCCTGCAATGATGAGTCTCATTGCAGTTGCCATAACAATCGGATATACATACAGTTCAGCTGTGGTGTTTGGACTGACTGGGCATGATTTCTTTTGGGAAATTTCGACCTTGATTACCATCATGTTATTAGGGCACTGGTTAGAAATGAAATCATCAGTTGCAGCTACAAATGAGTTAACGGCACTAACTAAACTCATGCCAAGTGAAGCAAACTTGATGATAGGATCAACTATTAAAACAGTCTCTGTATCAGAATTGAAAATGGGTGATGTTGTTTTAGTTAAACCAGGAGATAAAGTACCGGTTGATGGTGTCATTATTGAAGGAACATCGACACTTGATGAATCGATGATTACAGGTGAATCGGTACCAGTCAAAAAAGATGTGGAAGATCAAGTCATTGGTGGAACAATTAATGGTGATGGTGTCCTAAAGGTTAAAATCACCAAATTAGGATCAGAGACTTATCTTCAACAAGTTATTACTTTAGTAGAAAATGCACAAAAAAATCGTTCTAAGATGCAAAGACTTGCAGATACCTTCGCTAAATATCTGTTCTATTTATCCATGACATTTGCAATTGGTACCTCAATCTATTGGGGATTAAACGGTTACTCTACCGAATTCATACTTGAACGCGTTGTTACAGTTATTATTATTGCATGTCCACACGCTTTAGGTGTTGCAGTTCCACTTGTTACAAGTATCTCAACAACGATTGCTGCTAAAAATGGATTACTCATCAAAAATAGAAGTCGTTTTGAAACGGCAAGAAAAATAAACGCAGTTGTGTTTGATAAAACTGGAACATTGACAGAAGGTAAATTTTTTGTTGATCATATGCACGCATACCTAATCGATGAAAAAGAAGTGCTTGATATTGCATATAATTTGGAAAAAAACTCTAATCATCCAATTGCTAAAGGTATTGTTTCATTTGCTAAAAACAAAAAAGCTCAAGACTTATCAGTAGTAGGGTTCTCAAATGTACCAGGGGTAGGCGTCAAAGGAACCATAAACAACATACTATACCAAGCAGTTTCACCTGCTTATCTGAAAAAAGAGAAGATCAAATTTGATGAACAGCACGGACATCACATGAGTCAAAACGGACAAACCGTTATTTATATATTGAAAGAAAAAACGGTTGTTGGTACATTTGCTCTTGAAGATAAAATCAAGGATGAAGCATATGAAGCAATTAAGCAACTAAAAAAAGCGAATATTAGGTCAATACTTTTAACCGGAGATAACAGAATAGTTGCAGAAAATGTTGCTAAAAAATTAAGGATTGATGAAGTGATTGCTGAAGTTCTACCACATCAAAAAGCAGAAAAAATTCGTCAACTTAAAAGTGATGGATATATAGTTGCGATGGCTGGAGATGGAATCAATGATGCTCCAGCACTCGTTGAAAGTGATTTGGGTATTGCAATAGGAGCAGGTACAGATGTTGCGATAGAATCTGCTGATATTGTATTAGTTAGATCCAATCCAAAAGACGTAGTCAATCTACTTAAGTTATCAAAAGCAACCTCAAACAAAATGATTCAAAATTTAATTTGGGCAACCGGATATAACATTATCGCATTGCCACTTGCAGCAGGTGTGTTATATCAAACGACAGGTTTCTTATTACCGCCAGCAATTGGAGCAATCCTTATGTCATTATCTTCAATCATTGTAGCAATTAATGCTAAAACCCTGAAGATTAAACAAGTATCATAATAAACATGTATCACACTAAAGAGCACATTCAATTCAAATTTGCTCTTTTTTGTTTCAACAAACGGCAGTATTGGTT
>JAQVBA010000106.1 GCA_028690555.1 Acholeplasmataceae bacterium | reverse complement strand
TTGATGTCATCACTCATGGACCATTAGCAGATACACATACTTCTGGTCATGGTGCTCAATCTGATTTAAAACTCATTTTAAGCTTAACCCGTCCAAAGATGTTTATTCCAATTCATGGTGAACACCGGATGTTAAAAACCCATAAAGAATTAGCGATTGAAGTTGGCGTTGATCCTAAAAACATTTTAGTGATGGATAATGGAGATTTAGCAGCCATCACAAAAAATACCATCCGTTTAGCTGGTAAAGTCACCTCTGGTGAAATCTATATTGATGGTACTGGGATTGGTGACATTGGATCACAAGTCATTAGAGAACGTAAAATGCTCTCTGAAGAAGGTTTATTTTCTGTGGTCTTATCGATTAATTCAGAAACGAAAACACTCATTAATGATCCAACCGTTGTCTCACGTGGCTTTATCTACATGAAAGGCAATGAAGAAATCACATCTTCACTCAGTAATCATGTTAAGACGATGGCACTATCTGAACTTGATAAAAAAATGTTTAATGAGCAAACCTTAAGACAAACCATCATTGATAGTCTTGGTCAAATCATCTATGATCTCACCCAAAGAAAACCGCTCATTATTCCAATCATTGTCGATTTAAAATAAAAAAATAATTCCGGAAATTCCGGAATTTTTTTATTCGATATAATCTAAGAATGCATCAAATACATACTTTGTGATAAGTGCATCATCCATCGCGTCATGTGCTTGATCTAAAGGGACTTCATAATATGTTTTATAGGCCTTAAATAGTCCTAAATCATCTTTTAAATTATAATAATCTTTATGCAGTTTTAATAAATCAATGAAATGATCATCTTTCGTGAGTGGTTTCACATGATGAATTTGATATGCATCATTTAATGCGGATCGATCATTTTTTCCCCAGACAACAAGCATCGGTTTGTACGTTTTCATGATGTCTTTGAATTCATCATAAAATGTCATGAATGGTTTTGCTTCTTTCATAAATACTTCTTCATCTAAATTTAAGAATTTCTTCGTTCTCTTGGATAGAATTTTCATCTCTTCCGGTAAGACATAATACCCATTCTTTTTGATGATGTCTTGTTTTGCTTTTGCTAACACATAACCGACTTGAATGATTTCAGGTCGAAAGTTAACCGGACTATATCCAGGCATCGTCATTTCAAAATCAACAAACAAAAAATATTTGTGCCCTTTTAAAACACGTTTCATCTCATCTCTTAGTAAAAATAAATCATAGTGAACTTGATGTGGATTTAGTGAGATAATTTGATTGAAAAAAGCGATTTGATAAAAATGAAGATGTCCCATCTTTTTTTGCTTATCCGTGATTTCAAAATCAACTAAAACTCCTGGTTTCAAATAATCAAAAAAAGTTTTATAAAGTTTATTGGATAAATAAAATCCAAGTCTTTGACCTTCATGAATGACATAAAAGACTTTTAAGTCTAGATCAATTTTATAAATAATTTTTCTCATAAGATGACCTCTTTCATTTGCTTGATAATCTCATCATTTAATCCTAAACTTTTTAATTCTTCATAACTCGCATTTCTTAAATCATCAATCGATTTAAAGTGACTAAGCAACATTTTCTTACGTGCAGGTCCAATTCCTTTAATGTGGTCTAAAGGTGATGAAATGGCCTTTTTAGCGCGTGTTTTTCTGTGGAAATCAATTGCAAACCGATGAACCTCTTCGGATAATTTGACGAGCAATTTATAAAGTTCACTTTGTCTAATCAGTGGAATCTCTTCGTCTAAATAGATGAGGCTTTCTAATTGATGGCGACGATTCTTTTTTAATCCTGCAATTGGAATATCTAAAGCTAATGATTCTAAGACTTCCATGGCTGCATGAATCTGTCCTTTTCCACCATCCACTAAAATTAGATCGGGAAATTCTAGATTTTCAACCATGATTTTTTGATATCTTCGATACGTGACTTCTTTCATCGCTTGATAATCATCATTGGTCGTTGATTTTAAATGGTATTTCCGATAACTCTTCTTATCAAATGAATGCTGATCATAAACGATGAGCGCACTAATTGGTGCCGTTCCAAAAAGCTGCGCATTATCAAATACATCAATTTTTTGAACGCGTTTATGAATCAAATCGGATAGATCATCTAAGGCTTTTTGTTTATTTTCTTCTTTATGGCGATAAAGCATAAAATAGTGTTCTAAATCATGCTCAGCATTCTTTTGTGCCATATCAGTGACTTTTTTCTTATCCCCTTTTTGTGGGATTGTGGCATGCTTATTAAATACTCCTTCAATCATATCTAGATCAAATTGGCTAGAAAAGAGGAGCTCATCCGGCATTTTTTCTTCATAAAATTGGGAAAGATAAGTCATCACAGATTCTTTTGGATCATCTATATAACTATAGACAACTTGGTGCTGATCGACCATTTTTCCACTTCGAATCATCAAAATTTGTAAGGCGATATCATCTTGGTTATAAGCAAAACCAATCGCATCTCGATCTTTAAAATCATTTAAGTTGATGATTTGTTTTTCTGTCGTCTCTTCAATGTGCATGATCATATCACGAAACTCAATCGCTTTTTCATAAATCATTTGTTCAGATGCACTTTCCATCTCTTCATAAAGACGTTTTAAAATATTTTTGGTATCACCTTTTAAAAACTTTTCAATCTCAAAGACTGTATCACCATAATCAACATTTTGATGGATACAGGGTCCTAAACATTGACCGATATGGTAATAAAGACATGCTTTATTCGGCAATGTTTCACACTTTCTTAAGGGATATAAACGATTTAATAAATTCACGGTTTCTCTTGCTGCATAGACATTTGGATAAGGACCAAAAACTTTCCCTTTTAATTCCTTTTGTCGTATCACTTGAAGTTTTGGATGTAATTCATCGGTGATTTCAATATATGGATACATCTTGTCATCTGCGAGTCTTATATTATATTTTGGTAAATATTGTTTGATTAAGTTCATCTCTAAAATCAAAGATTCACGTTCACTATTGGTGACAACATACGAAAAATCACGAATCTCACTAACGAGTCGTGTTGTTTTTTCATTATGTGCTCCTGTAAAATAGGATTTCACACGATTTTTTAAGTTTTTCGCTTTTCCCACATAGATGATCTGTCCTGTTTCATCTTGCATCAAATAGCATCCAGGTTCAAGGGGTAAATGCGTTAATTTATCTTTCAGATTCAACTTAAAATCACCACTTCTATTGTAACATAATCATCAACTATCCATGAAATAAAAAAGGATGAGCATGCTCATCCTTAAAATCTAAAAACTAACTTATTAAGATTCAAATTCAATCTCGACTTTGCCATTTAGAATTTCTTCTAAGGCGATGCCTACCGATTTGTCACAAACGGTATTTTCGACTGATAATTTTTCAGATTCAA
>JAQVBA010000021.1:6664-16246 GCA_028690555.1 Acholeplasmataceae bacterium | reverse complement strand
ATCAGTTGAAGCTTTTGATAGTTCTCCGCTGCGAAATATCATGTTTGATTTTATCTTTTTTCCTTCTTGATTATATATCCCACTTGCAAGTTGTCGAAAGTTTTTAATGTTCGTCATGCTTCCTCCATGTGTGTATCAAAAATTTTGCTATTTACCATGTTTTTTTGATAATTTCAATAATACCTTGACCAAATTTAGATATCCTATCATGATCAAAATAATTAATAATCTTTAATTGATTAATATCATTTGGCATAATCTTTATGATGTCATCAAGTTGTTGATTCGTAAATACTTCATAGGCTTTTAAACCTAATTCTTTTGATATAGCAATACGATATTTTTTTAATTCATCATATACTGAATCCAATCTTGATCTCACAAGATGAATAATGTCTTCACCATAAGATTCATATTTTTTTTCGCCAAATCCAGAAATATTTAAGAAATCGTCTCTTGTGGTTGGTTTTTGTGATACGAGTAAATCCAATTCTGAATTATTAAAAATAAAATATGGCTTAATATTCATTGATTTTGACTTTGTATAACGATAAGTTTTCAAATCATCATGCAGACGAGTTTGTTGTACTTCATTTTCATCTTTGGAAATCTCTTCAGTTTTATTACTGACTGGGATGTCTTCCTTAATTATTTCTTGTTTGAGTTTTAATCCAAGCATGTTTATGTAATCGTATTCTATAGGATTATTATGATTCAAAATTGTTTGAGCGATTTCACGCATCAATGAATCTTTCATCACTCTTCCATTAGTGTCTGTTTTAAAATTCTTCAATCTTAAAGCAAGTTGGTCATACTTAATAATCATGTTTTTAACTTCAGCTTTAGCAAATTTTTTGTTAACGATTGTCTTGTCATTAGCAATAACAACTAGTGAATAAATAGGACTCACTTTATGAAACTTATGGTCCACTAAAAAATCAATCAAAAGTCTCACATGACGTTCATTTTGAGTAATTGGGCTATACATGCCTTCTTTAAAAATACGTCCTTTTACTAAATATTCCCGATTAAAGTTCCCTTCATGATCAATGGTAATGTTTCCATATAGTTTTTTAGTTTCTATCACTGTGATAAATTCGCTTGCAATAATAATAAAATCGAATTGCGCTGTATAGCCATTATGCTCCAATCTAATATCATGAAGGCAAACCAAAGGAAGTCTTGAATTCTTAAGTTCATAGTAAACATTTTTTTCACCAGATAATCCGCTTTTAATTTTGATGATTTCTTGTTCAATGATTTCTTTTGATTCATCGCTAACTTTTTCTAATAATTGATTTAATGTATTTAATTGTATATTATCATCCACATTAAATTCTTTAACAAATTCAGGTCCCTTAATGACATCAGATCCTAACATCCAGTCTAATAATCCCATATTCATTCCCCCTTAAATATTCCTATGCATTATAACACATAAGTCCCTTCATAATGACTTCAAGTAATAACTCAAGATAATAAATTTTGCAATTATTTATAAAGCCATTGTATTTGAGATAATAAGAAAAACTTTCTATACGATTTTATATAATATTATGTTTTGTAATTCTAAGCAAACAAAATTTATCTACTTTTATTTATATAAAACAATCATTTATGTATAATCATGTGAAATGTTAAAATTTAAGCGATATTTAAACATGTTAAAAACCATGGTGTTATAATTAAGTTGCTAAATAAGAGGAGTGGTTTTATATGTTAAAGCTAATTGATATCAAAAAAAGTTATATAGTTGCTGGAAATCCTTTTCCAGCACTTAACGGCATTACCTTAGAATTTAAAAATAACGAATTCGTGTCTATCCTTGGTGAATCTGGATCAGGAAAAACAACGATGCTAAACTTAATTGGTGGACTAGATCGCTATTCAAGTGGTGATCTTTTAATTGATGGAAAATCAACTAAAGCGTTTAAAGATCAAGATTGGGATGCATACCGAAATGCAACGATTGGTTTTGTTTTTCAAAGTTATAATCTCATTAGCCATTTATCGGTTTTAGATAATGTAGAAATGGCTTTAAGATTATCAGGTGTTTCGCCTAAAGAAAGAAAAGATCGCGCCACTGAAGTATTAGTTGAGGTTGGTTTAAAAGATCACATCTACAAGAAACCAAATCAATTATCTGGTGGACAGATGCAAAGAGTTGCCATTGCAAGAGCCTTAGTCAATAATCCTAAAATTCTTTTGGCTGATGAACCTACAGGAGCTCTTGATAGTAAAACATCAACACAAATTATGGAACTCATTCAAAAAATATCCAAAGACAGACTAGTGATTATGGTGACTCACAATAGCACCATTGCTGAACGATATAGTGATCGTATCGTTCGTTTGGTAGATGGTCGTGTTGTTGAAGATTCAAGACCTTTAATTCCACAAGATGAAAATTTAAACGAAAAATTAATTAATAAAAAAACATCCATGTCTTATCTAACTGCGATAAAAACCAGTTTTAAAAACCTTTTAACTAAAAAAGGTAGAACACTGCTTACTTCTTTCGCAGGAAGTATTGGGATTATTGGGATTGCTCTCGTTTTATCCATATCCAGTGGTATGACTGCTTATACGAATAACTTACAAAGTGATTCATTAGCTGGATTCCCAATTACCATCAACTCTGTCGTTGAAACGGATTCATTTGGACCACCTCCAGGAACACCTTTTGGTGATCCAATTGAAAATGAATTTCCAGAAGGAAGCATTTTATATGCTTATGATTCAGATGCTTCTAGATCAGTTCATATTAACACCATCGATGATGATTTTATGACCTATTTAGAAGGTATGGATCCTACTTATTATAATTCAATCAGTTATTCAAGATCAGTTGCCTTAAATATTGTTGATCAAACCAATGCTGGAAACTATTTCAAAGTCACAACGCAATCAGCAAATGGATTCTTTGGTGCTACACGTTATTTTAGAGAATTACCTGATAATGAAGAATTCATTCTTTCTCAATATGACATCCTTAGTGGATTTTATCCAACTAGTTTCAAAGAGCTTGTCCTTGTGGTCGATAGTCAAAATCGATTAGATCTTGATTTATTGAATGCACTCGGTATTTCATTAGATGAAACTTATGATTTTAATGACTTTATTGGCAAATCATTCAAAGTTGTTCAAAATAATGATTTTTATCAATCACTAGGTTCTACTTATGTGCCTTCATCTGATTATGAAACGATGTATGTATCAAATGATTCGATTACGATCACGATTACTGGTATTTTACGTGTTAAAGAAGATGCGTCCAGTGAACTTCTAAATGTCGGAATTGGCTACACGACAATGCTTACTGATGAACTTTTAAGACTTGCAAAATCATCAGATGTTGTGAATGCTCAAATTTTAAACCCAGAAATCAATGTGTTATCTGGCATGCCATTTAACGAGCAAATAACTTATCAACAAGTGATGAGAACAATTGGTGGAGATGATTCACCTACTGGTGTTCAAATTTATCCAAAATCATTTGAAGAAAAAGATCTGATTAAAGAGTATCTTGATTTATATAATGTGGGAAAATCTGAAGAGGATGCTATTATCTACACAGATTTAGCAGAACAAATCTCATCGACGATATCATCTCTAATCAATACCATTACAATCATTCTTACTGCCTTTGCTGGAATATCTTTAGTTGTCTCTTCTGTGATGATTGGAATTATCACTTATGTTTCAGTCGTTGAAAGAACAAAAGAAATTGGGATTATGCGTAGTTTGGGTGCACGTAAAAAAGATATTTCACGTATCTTTAATGCCGAAACACTATTAATTGGTTTAGCTTCTGGAATCTTTGGGGTTTTAATTGCACAACTTCTAAATTTCCCGATTAATCTCATTATCGAAAATTTAATTGATGTTCCTGATTTCTCAAATCTATTATTGACAAATGCCGTTTCATTAGTTATATTATCAACCATATTAACATTGATTGCCGGTCTTATTCCCAGTGGAATTGCGGCTAGAAAAGATCCTGTGGTTGCGCTTAGAACTGAATAAAAAAATAACGAACATGCAAATTGTATGTTCGTTTTCTTTATTAATATTCAAGTGCTTTTAACCTTTCACTCATCGGAGGATGAGAATAATGAATAAAGACATAGAGTGGATGTGGTGTAAGATTGGTGAAATCCTCTTTCACTAACGTTTTTAATGCGCTCATCATGGTCTCTTTGGATGTATGAGCTTTCGCAAAAGCATCAGCTTTATATTCTGCTTTCCTCATATAAAGGTTTGATATGATTCCATAAATAATATCAATGGGTCCTAAAATGATTGTCATTAATATTAATGTGAATCCAAAATGAATATCTGTTAATCCAAAACTTGTTGAAAATGATGGAATAGTTAGTGTGAGCCCAAGTGCAACCGCATAGATTGAAAACATGATAATGTTTCTTAGTAACATTTTAGGTGCATCTTTATGTGTTGCATGTCCAAGTTCATGTGCTAAAACAGATATAACTTCATCTTCTGTCATTTTTTCAATCAAAGTATCAAATAAAACAACTTCTTTCGTTTTTCCAATCCCTGTAAAGAATGCATTTAGTTTTGTTGATCGTCTTGATGCATCCATCACGAATATTCTTGTAATCTTGAAACCTAACTTTGATGCTAATGTATCAATTTTATCTTTTAATGAACCTTCTTCTATGGGTGTTAACTTATTAAATATTCTAACAATGAAACCATTAAGTAAAAAACTAAAAATCTGAATGATTAAGATGAAAATTAATGCACCTAAGATAAATAGTAATATATTATCAATAAAAGAAAGATAGAGAACATTTAGTAATGCGATAAGTCCACCACCTAAAACCACAACTAACATGACTGATTTAATTAGATCAACAAAAAAAATCTTCTTTGTTGTTTTATTAAATCCAAATTTTTCTTCAATCACAAATATACGATAATATCTAAAAGGAAGATTAATGATTAAGTTGAAAAGATAGAAGGCAAACAAAAAGAGTAATGTCTGCATGACTACTTGGTTGGTGATATTTGAAACAAATATTTCTAACCATCCAAAAAAGCCAATGACAAGCAATATAATCAAAAGAGCAGTTTTAAATGTAGAAAAGATTAAACTGTGTTTAAAATTTGCCATCTTATAATCAAGCGAAATCTTGTATTTGTCTTCATCGTAAATATCTTTTACATTATCTTTTAAAGGTTTCCCTCTATTTTTATAGTTTAATAGATCAACCGTAATTTCAAATATTGAAACTACAAAGATTATTCCTAGAATTAAATAGTTCATATGATCTCCCTTGACTAGTTATTTAAAAATTGATTAAGCATATTTGAAAATTTATGCCATGAATGCTTATGTTCCTTTAAATAGGTCTTGCCTAGTGGTGTGATTGAATAGTATTTACGATTCACGTTGTTAGTTCCTTCTTGCCAGTATGACTGAATGAATTCATTTTTTTCCAGTCTTTTAAATACAGAATACATCGTGGCTTCTGTTAGTAACAATTCTCCTTGTGATATTTTTTCAATGGTTTGATTAATTTTATACCCATAAGAGTCTTCTTTTTCTAAAATCGATAAAATAATCGCTTCAGTGTGACCTCTTATAAAATCACCAATGGGAGTCATTTGATCACTTCTTTCTATTCAATGAACTAATTAAATAAATGAGATGCCCAAATAGAGATAATGAAAAATAGATGGCGATTGCTGTGATTTTCGCTTCTAATAAACCAGTTAAAACATTTTGATAGATAACCAAGATCGTGATATATCCAAGATAAGAAAGAGATGTTAAAACAAATAATAACCATCTTGGAGCTTTAACTGATTTTAAGTTTATACCCATATAAATCAGAATGCCTAGACTAAATACAATTGGTATATAGAATAGTGGAAGATCTCCAACCGCTCCGATAAAGGAGGTTTCAAAACCCATCCCACTTCCATTAATATATTCGTAATAAGCTATTGGAGATGCCCAGATGGCTAATGTTGTAAGGATTAAGTATATAAATAAAATGAGCTCGAATCCTTGTTTAAAATCAGGATACGTCTTCACTAATCTCTCTTCTTCAGTCATTAAATCCCCTGTTATATAAATATATTTCTTATAGAGTGACCCTTGAAGTGATTTCAAGATTGCAAATAAAATAATAAACACAATAAACCAAACTATAAAAAACACGGCAATAATTTGTCCAATCCCACTCTCTAATACAACCTGTGAAATTGATTCTGCTGAGATTAAAAAGATAAAATTAAGTATTAAACTTGAAAACACAATCGCAATCGTGATTGACCATATGACGTAGTTTTTGTTAAACGTTTTTAATATCGTTTGAAAATAAACCTTTTGGCTATCAATATCATGCTCTAAAGCTCTCTTATGTTGTGAATCTGCATAAAGTGCATAGCTTGCCGTAGCAAATAAGCCAATACTTCCAAGTGTAACGATTAATCCTATAACATTCGACATCAATGAAATAGCTAAACCCCCAATTGCAAGTACGCTGACGGTAATCATAGAAATCACTGCCCATGATGGTTTTTCTAAGTAGAGTTGATCAACTTTTATATCACTGGTTTCATCAATATTACCAATTCTTTTGACTGTTTCAATATATGCCTTTTTTTCGTCCATACCATCTTTAACTAAATCATCATAGCGATCCATCAAATTAGATATCATCTCTTGCTTAATTGATTCTATATTTTCTCTTTTATCAAACCGAAACTGATAATTAACATAATCCATAATTTTTTGATGCATACTATCCTCCATACCTAACGTCATTATGTATAAATTTTAACATTTCATACCTAATCTGTCAAGGTATGGTTAAAAGTGTTTAAATCGATTCGATTTTTTAGCGTTATAATGAAATAAAATACAATCAATTAAATCGAATAAAAGGAGCGTTATCATGAAACAAAATGAACAAGGTTTACGTGGTAAGTTAGGTTATGGGGTTGCCGATATATACGGTGGTGGTGCTTTTTTAATCATCAGCATTTTATTTTTAGTCTTCTTAACTGATGTCGTTAAAATGAATGCTATTTGGGCAGGTACTATTCCTTTAATTGGTAAGGTATATGATGCCATAACCGATCCAATTATGGGTTCTATCGTTGATAAAACACGATCAAAATATGGGGCGAAACGTTTTTATCTTTTAATTGGTAGTTTTGTTGCCGGTGTCACCTTCATGATGATTTGGTTAACCATTGGTGGCTCACCTTTTGTTCAATATATCTTTTATTTAGTGATGTTCCTTTTATTTTCAACAGGATTTACGATTGTGATGGTCCCTTATAATGCACTACTTCCTGATATGATTAGTCAATACCATTTAAGAGGACAATATACTGGATTTAGAATGATATTTTCAGCTTTATCAGCCATTTTAGCTGGTTTATTACCGAATATGATTATCAATCGTTTTGATGTTCCTAAAACTGGATTTCTTGTCATGGGGATTGTCTTTGGATTGATTTTTATGGTTTCTATTTTATTGTCCTTTTTTAATACATGGGAAAAATCAAATACGAGTGATGAAAAGAAACTTAATCAAGGATTTAGACATAGTTTATCCGTATTTAAAAATCGTTCGTTTAGATTGTACCTAGGCATCTTTTTATTTGGACAAGGTTCAGCTGACTTTTTAATGGCTTTAGTTGTGTATTTTTTAGCAGTCGTTTTGAAACAATCTGATCAGTATGTTTTCATTATGTCAGGTATTTTAAGTTCACAATTGATTGCGATGATGCTTTATCAATTTTTACTAAAAAAGCGGGCAAAAACATTCCCCGCTTATATTGGCTTTCCATTGCAAATAATCGCTGCCATTGGAATGCTTATTTTTGCATATGAAGGTGCTCCGATTATCCCTATATTTATTATGTCTTTCTTAACAGGTTTTGGAACAGCAGCTGGAACTGTCACATCATTTGCAATATTAACCGATATGACGGATGTTGATGAACTCATTACATCTGAAAGACGGAGCGGAACATATTCAGGTATGGCTACATTTAGTAGGAAAATCGCAAATGGACTCGCTTTAGGTCTTGTAGGTCTTCTCTTAGGTCTATTTGGTTATGATGGCAATTTAACTGTTCAATCTGAAGTGACTGCTCAAGGCATTAAATTTATGTTTGTTTTCTTACCTATTCTTTTCATTTTAATGACCATGTTATTTATACGATTATATCCACTTTCTCAACAAGCATTTGCAGTGATGAAACAAGAAATAGATTTAAGAAAACAAGGGCTAATTCCAGATACTTCTGATGAAGATAAACGAGTACTTGAAAAAGTCACTGGATATGCTTATGAAAAATTATGGAATAGAGAAAATGGAAAAATCTAGAGTGGAAAATAATTTAGTCGATACGCTATTTGATTTTAAAGTGGATGAAACATATATTGAAGTTGCTAAAGGCAGTGCAACTTATCAAATGAAGCGTGGTACGTTTAAAACTAAAGATAAACTTAAAGATATTACAAAACTTTTTTATGCTGGATTAATTGATGATAAATATCATTTTACAAATGGTAAAGTGAATTTAAATCTTCAAGTGACACATAATGATGTTTACCAAATTAACTTTGAAATCGATCAAGATTAAAATCGCTTGACTCTTTTCCTTAATTCAACAGACAATGAAAAGTTTTATGGGTGTGGTGAACAATATGCAAGTTTCAATTTAAAGAAGAAAAAAGTAAGTATTTGGGTAAGTGAACATCATTCACTAAAAAAACTATTAACGAAATTTATTCGTGAAACAGTGTTTGGTCGAAACCCAAATTACTTAGGCAAGTTTAAGAACCACCAAACTTATTATGTTCAACCCACATTTATGTCGAGCCATAAATACTTTATTCATTTTGACACAAAATCTTTTGCAACATTTCATTTCAGTCAAAATAAGACTAAACTTCATTTTAGAGAGATCCCTAAGACTATGATTGTTGGGACTAAGGATAATTTTCTAGATCTATCTAGTCTATTATCGAGTGTTTTAGGCAAACAACCTAAATTACCTTCTTGGACTGAAAAAGGGGCCATACTTGCAATCCAAGGTGGAACTGATCTCATTAAAGAAAAAGTATTAATTGCTTTAAAACACGGTGTTGAGATTTCGGCGATATGGTCTCAAGATTGGTCAGGTCATTTAGTTACTTCTTTTGGATATCAAGTAAATTGGAATTGGGTTGTCGATGAGAAAAACTATCATGATATCCATGAATTAGTCTCTTGGTTATCTGACAAAAACATTCGATTTATGGGTTACATCAATACATTCTTAAAAGAAAACTCCTCATTATACCTAGAAGCCAAAATCAAAAACTATCTTGTGTTAAATCAAGATCATCTACCTTATCTTATAAAGTCTACAACCTTTAAAGCTGGAATTGTTGATTTAACAAATCCAGATGCATTTCAATGGTATAAAGAAATCATTAAACATAACATGATTGAATTAGGCATGTCTGGATGGATGGCTGATTTTGGTGAGTATTTGCCTACAGATGCCATTATCCATAGTGGCAGTGCAGAAATAATGCATAATATA
>JAQVBA010000021.1:0-6564 GCA_028690555.1 Acholeplasmataceae bacterium | reverse complement strand
ATTAGGCATGTCTGGATGGATGGCTGATTTTGGTGAGTATTTGCCTACAGATGCCATTATCCATAGTGGCAGTGCAGAAATAATGCATAATATATGGCCAACTTTATGGGCTAAATGCAATCACGATGCCATCATCGAATCACATAAACAAGATGAAGTTTTCTTCTTTTCTAGAGCTGGATTCACAGACACTTTAAAATACACAAACTCCATGTGGTCTGGGGATCAGCATGTTGATTTCTCAAAAGCTTATGGACTTCCCTCGGTCATTACTTCAACATTAGGCATGGCAACTACCGGTATTGGTATTAGCCATAGTGATATTGGCGGTTATACTACCATTCTCCACATGAAAAGAAATATTGATTTAATGATGAGGTGGACTGAAATGAATGTGTTTTCTCCACTTTTTAGATGTCACGAAGGGAACAAGCCAGATATTAATATTCAATTTGATCACCCAAATATGATAGATCACTTTGCACGTATGTCAAAAATCTATAAAGCATTGTCGCCTTATCTGAGTGATATTAAGAACACTTATTATCATCTGGGAATTCCTGTTATAAGACCTATTTTTTATGAAGATGAACAAGACATATTTTTTGAGACCGATGACGCTTATATGTTTGGACCTGACTTATTGGTTGCACCTATCATAAAACCGAATTCTATGAGTCGAAAAGTAAACCTCCCTAAAGGTGATTGGGTACACTTATTCACCAAAATAACTTATCATAGTGGGTATCACAACATCGAAGCCCCTTACGGCCAACCTATTGTTTTTTATAAAAAAAATAGCCCATATAATGAGCTATTTGAAACTATATGATTTCTCATAAGCACTTAAGCTTTTGCTGGGTGCTTTTTATCTAATGTGATAACTTAGTTATGTTCTTTTTTACTAATTTTTAATGGCAGTATTAATACTATGACGATACACATAATATTTGGTATATAGAAATTCAAGAATAAGATTTGAAACCATGGTGACTGCCAAAATTAAATACTCATTATAATTCAACTTTGTTAGTGCATCACCCCACCAAGTTGATAATGGTGTGAATACTAAATAAAAGAACGCTATCTTAGACATCGCAATTGGAATATTACTTGCTGATTTAAATGTAAACTTCCTATTTAAAGTGAAATTCCACAAGACACTCAGTGTTAATGCAACCAAATAAGATGGCCAATAGATAAATCCAATAACTTCAAATAAAAATGTGAATGAAAGAATTTGGATGATCCCTGCAGATAATGAAAATAATGTGAATTTAATCATTTGAAGATAGTTATCTCTCGTTTGTTTTGACCTATCCATCAATATTTCTCCTACTTCTTTTATAAGTTTTCAATCTAATGAAGCTTATCATATATCATTTTACGCTTATGTATTTCAAAAAAGAGTATTTAATCAAATTTATCTATTTATTTTATACTATTTATGATAAATTAATCTTAAAGTTCAATGAAAAGAGATGGAATCGTGAAACAATGTATCGTTTATTATTCAAAAACTGGTAATACTGAAAGTGTAGCAAAGAAATTCAAAGATTTTGATTTACTTCAAATAAAAGCAAACTCAGATGACCCTAATATTCAAAATCCAACACTCACAGTTATTCCGGAGATTAAAGGTTACGAGTATGTAGTTTTTGCAACACCTGTCCATGGGTTTCAAATTTCTAAAGTTATGAAAACTTATTTAGAAACTATTACTGACTATAAAGATGCAATTATTGATCTTTATATAACTCACTTCTTTCCATTTGCTTGGATGGGTGGTAACTCATCTTTAAATCAAATGAAAAAAATCATTGAGTCAAAAGGTGGAAAAGTAAGAAATATGACATCCGTGAATTGGAAAAACAGAAAGAAAGATCAAACTATTCAAAGGATGATCGAAGAATATCATGCGTAAGCGAACTAAAATATTACTTATTATATTTGTTATTATCGCTTCATTAACTGCATTCGGTATTTACATGATAAACAAGATTAATCAAGAAATGGAAGTTCTTACTATATCAGAAATCCCTGAAATTAATCTTGTGCAAATTGATGATGGAACTTACTCAGGTTCGTTTAAGAGTTTACTCATCAAAGTCCAAGTTGAAGTAACCATTCAAAATCATGTGATAACCGATATCATTATTTTAGAACATCAAAATGGACAAGGCGATGATGCTGATGTGATCATTGATGATGTGTTACTAGAGCAATCAATCAATATCGATTTTATCAGTGGTGCAACATACAGTTCAAAAGCCATTTTATTAGCCATCGGAGATGCTTTAACAAATTAAAATACATTTATAAAAAAAGCCAATCTTGAATCAAGATGGCTTTTTAATCTATAGTTTATTAAACACCTTGCTGAATCATAGCTTTATACACTTTAACAAAGCCAGCAATATTAGCACCAGTGACTAAATCATCTGGTCTACCAGTGAATTCTAAAGATGCATCGTGACAACTCTTGAAAATACGTTTCATGATTTGGTGAAGTTTCGCATCAACTTCTTCAAATGACCAGTTTTGGAATGTCGCATTTTGCGTCATTTCTAAACCAGAAACTGCAACGCCGCCGGCATTAGCTGCTTTACCTGGAGCAAATAAAACATTATGTTCTTTTAAGTACTTGGTTGCTTCAATTGTTGTTGGCATGTTAGCGCCTTCTGCAACTAACCAGCAACCATTTTTAACGAGTTCTTCAGCAGAATCTAAATATATTTCATTTTGTGTTGCACAAGGTAGGGCAATATCACAAGGTACTTTCCATATATCTTTTGTGTTTTTACTATAAATGGCTTCTGGATGATATGATTGATATTTATCCATGACAACTGTGTTTGACATTGATAAACTCTTAATTAAATCCAAGTCAATCCCGTTTTCATCATGAATCGTACCCGAGATATCACTCATTGCAATGACTTTACCGCCAAGTTGAATGACTTTTTCAGCTGCCATTGAACCAACTTTACCAGCACCACTGATAATGACTTTCTTATTTTTAAAAGTTTCATTTTTGAATGTCTTTAGCATTTCTTCAACAAAATAACATAATCCATAACCAGTTGCTTCAGCTCTACCTAAAGAACCACCGGATTCAATGCCTTTTGAAGTAAATGTTCCACTAAATTCATTTTCAATACGCTTATACATTCCATACATGTAACCAATTTCACGAGCTCCAACACCTAAATCACCTGCTGGAACATCCATTCTTGGTCCAATGTGACGATAGAGTTCAAGAATATAGTTTTGGCAGAATCTCATAATTTCATTATCGCTTTTGCCTCGTGGATCAAAGTCAGATCCCCCTTTTGCTCCACCCATTGGTAGGCAAGTTAATGAATTTTTTAATGTTTGTTCAAAGGCTAAGAATTTCATAATTGACTCATTCACTGTATGATGGAAACGAATGCCACCTTTATATGGTCCAATAGCAGAGTTAAATTGAACTCTCATCGCTCTATTAACTTGAACGTTACCTGAGTCATCAACCCATGAAACTCTAAACTTTATAATTCTTTCTGGTTCGACAATTCTTTCAACAATTGCTTGTTGTTGAATTCTTGGATCTTTATCAACGAGTAGATCAATTGATGATAAAACTTCTTCAACCGATTGTAAAAATTCAGGTTGGTCTTGATACCGTTTTGTTAAATCCGCATAAACATCCATTAAATACGTGCTTTTAAACAATTTGCAATACCTCTCTTTTCTTTTATGATAAATTGCGACTAATCGCATATATTCACGTGTTAAAAATTGATGGCCATATGATAAATACCATCTTACTTTCATTATGAATCACTGGTTCGATGTTCCTACTAATTCTATTATACTATGAAAGCGCTTTATTTCAAGTCCATTTCGAGACTAATATACATTGATTTTCCGTCTATCACATTATTTTTAGAGTAAATAAAAAAGAATTGATGCCATCCTCAATTCTTTTTTATACTGTCAATTTTGACTATTTAGTGTAGTTTGCAAATTGATCATATGGTTGATAATCATTTGATGCCATAAAGAGTTCAGTTTCATATACCTTATTGCCATTTAATTTTGTTAATAACTTCTTTATGTAATCTACAACATGGTGTGTCCGATTCTGATTTCTCATTTGAATAACCCCTTTCATAATAATTTTAATTCATTCATACTTTAATTTAATTCTCATTTGTTATCTGAATAATTGATTTAATTAACTTACACCTTTATTATATTCAATTAAATTCGACTTGTCAACTAAAAATATGATTTTTTTAATTTATATATTAATTTTATTAATTAATTGTGTTTATTTTGTTCATTTTATATATTTTTAAATTGATTTGCGCTATTTTTGTCAATTTTTTTGGTGGTTTTATCGATGCGTGAGGTTTATTAATATGATGAATGAATAAAAATTATCACTTTCTTTAAATATGTTCTCTGATTGTTACTTTTTCTTGGGTCTTCTTTAGTCTTAATCTTATTTAGTGATCAGTCTTTCAATTTATATTTCTGTATCCTCTTGTGACTCTTTTCTTCTTCTATCAAAAAAAATAATAATTTTTAGTTTAGGTATTGTGTTTTACACATTAATGGTATATTATGGTATTGTGTAAGACACAGTAAGGAGGCAATCATGAATACTCAATTTAAAAAGGGTATACTTGAAATGTGTATTCTTTCAATTATTTCAAAGAAAGATATGTATGGATTTGAAGTCATCGATAAACTATCGAGTGAAATTGATGTCAATGAAAATACGGTATATCCAATCTTAAGAAGACTTACTAGCCAAGGTTTATTTGATACATATGTTGAACAGACAAATATAGGTGCACCACGTAAATATTACCAAATAACAACTCTTGGTATAGAAAAACTTCAATCATATGAGATTGAATGGCGTTCATTTTTGAGTGGTGTATTTAAAATTTTAGGAGGTAACCATGAAAACTGATTTTTTAAACAAATTAAAAGAAAAACTCGTCGAATATAAAGCGAGTAATAAAGACATCGATGAAATTTTGTCTGATTATGATCAACTATATGATGACGCATTAAATTCAGGAAAAACTGAAGAAGAAATATTGAGAGTATTGGGTTCGCCTGAATCGATTATTTACGATCTTAGGGATACTTTGCAAACCAAAAAAGAACGAAATATAAAGAACAAGATAATTGCAGTTATGCCTTTCCTAAGCTTAATCATATTCTTTATTTTAGGGTTCTATAAAGATTTATGGCATCCAGGTTGGTTAGTGTTTCTATCAATCCCGGTATCGGCACTCTTACTTCAAACAAGATTAAAAGAAGGTATTATATCACTGATGCCTTTCATTAGCGTCATTGCTTTCTTGATTTTAGGCTGGGGTTGGGGTTTGTGGAATGTTGGTTGGTTAGTCTTTCTATCTATTCCAATCGTAGCAATACTACTTAAAACATCTATTAAGAAAGTTCCAGTTGCCATTTCACCTTTTGTTGCTGTGATTACATTCTTTATTCTTGGATTTTTTTACAATTTATGGGATCCTGCATGGCTTATTTTCTTTATCATTCCAATGATTGGTATTTTATATTCAAAAAACATTGTCAAAATCATTATATTTGAGCTAGCTTTTATCATCGCTATAGGATATTATCTATATACAGGTTATATTGGAAGTTCATTGATTCATGGGCGATTTCTTATGTTTTTACTTCCGCTTGCTGTGGGTCTATTGTATGGGGATATTAAGTTTATGTATGGGGATTTCAAAGGGCCACAAAAGAAAAAAGCAATCACTATGTTTTTAATATCTTTGATTGCTTTAGCAATTTTCATAGCTTTAGGAGTTTTCTTGGATGGATGGCAATGGGCATGGCAAGTATTCTTGTTTATTCCAATGGCCGCTATCTTACTATTTGATAGATTTAGGTTAACAGCCATTATGCCATTTATTGCTGTCATATTATTTTTCTCACTCGGCTATTTTTTTCATCTATTTAATATTTCGTGGTTGGCATTCCTACTTATTCCTATTACCGCAATCATTGAAAATGCATAATGAAAAGGGTTATCGCTTATTCGCGATAACCCTTATTTTTAGGTATTTAAAATATTGTAGGGTAAGAGATACGCTTTAAATTATTAGAGGGTGTATCCTATGATTTTTGAAAGCGCGATAAATTAAATTAAAAAATGAAGGCTTCCTATAAAATGAGATTATACCCATAATCCAAAGAAAAGGAGGCCTTCATGTATGATGATACCATAAATCTTTTACAGCTTGGACACATCAAGCATCTGATTGAAAGCATAGAAACAAGAAATCGTATTAGAGTCACTACGTCAAGCTGTATATAAAACAAAACAAACAAAAGGTATTATTGTTCAATCAGACTTAGGTAGCCAGTATTTAAGCTATGATGTCGAACAGTTCATCGAAAATTATGAAATGATTCACTCGTATTCAAGGAAAGGTACGCCTTATGATAACGCACCGATTGAAATATTTCATTCCATCATCAAGCGAGAACGTTTAAGTCGTATGGTTTTAAAAACATTCGAAGAAGCCA
>JAQVBA010000105.1 GCA_028690555.1 Acholeplasmataceae bacterium | reverse complement strand
ATCAGTCAACATGTTGGTTCAAATCAAATTGAAAGTGCAAGAAAATATGCGACTAACCTTGTCATCATCGCACTAATTTTAGGGGTTGCATTAAATATATTATCTTTCTTTTCAGCTGAGTGGATTATGAAGTTGATGGGAACTGAAGGATATGTCTTAGAAAACAGTGTGAAGTATTTAAAGATTCGTTCATTTGAACTTCCTGTCGTATTTTTGTTTTTTGCGTTTACATCGATTAGACAATCTTCAGGAGATACGGTAACACCTGTTGTCTATGGCGTAATAACGGTTATTTTTAATATTATCTTATCGCCACTATTGATCTCAACTGCAAATTTGGGTGTAGCCGGTGCCGCTTATGCAACACTCATTGCCAATGTGATCATTATGCCATTTGGTTTACTACAACTCTTTAAATCAAAAACTGGAGTAACGATTGACCATCGTTACATGACCTTAGATCGAGAAATTAGTTCTAAAATTATTAAAACAGCGATTCCAGCATCTTTAGGTCAATCATTTACAGCAATCGGATTTGCAATCATGAATGGTATCATTGTTTCATATGGCGTACAAACCGTCGCGGCATTTAGTGTAGGAAATAGAGTAAGCAGTTTGATTTTACATCCTGTAATGGCCATTGGTGGTGTTTTATCAGCTTATTTAGGACAAAATATTGGAAATCAAAATATTGCAAGAGCCAGAGAAACATTCAAAAAAGCCATGATCTTATCTGCAGGGATTATGGCGCTTGGAAGTCTTATTTTCCTATTTATTAGAGAAGCTGCAGTGAGTCCATTTATTAAAAATGACCCAGTCACGCTTGATTTAGCAGTTGAATATATGTTTTATTTACTCATTGGACTTCCGCTCATGGGCATATTCCAGACATTTGTTGGAACCTTTAATGGGACTGGGAATACAAAATTCACATTTATTTTCACAATTACGAGATTATGGATTCTAAGAATCCCTCTCGTATACTTTTTCAAAATATTTACAGATTTAGGCTCCTCTGGTATTTGGTATGGTATGCTAATTTCTAATATATTAATTATTCCGGTCGGTATAATCATGTATAAAAAAGTTGATTTTAAGCCGAAAGTCAATGTTAAACAGGTTGAAGAACTTGAATTATCTGTTGCAGAAGAGATTAATACAATCGAATAAAGATTTTTAAAAGGAGCATTCATGAAACATCACGTGCATATTGCCGGCGTTATTTATGCCACAATCTTTGGTTTCACTTTCATGTTTTCAAAAGTTGCACTTACATATGTGATTCCGATTGGCTTAATTGCTTATCGTTTTTTGATTGCGATTTTAGTTTTAGAAATTTTAAGATGGTTTAAAGTAATTCATATTCGATTCGAAAAGAAGCATTTCAAACATCTATTTTTGGTTGCTTTATTTCAACCCATCTTATATTTCTTATTTAAGACATTTGGTATTAAACTTACAACAAGTGGTGAAGCTGGCATGATGATTGCTTTAATTCCAATTTTTGTAACGATTTTATCCTCCATCATCTTAAAAGAAGCTCCTAAAAAAATTCAAATCTTTTTTATTCTTTTAAGTGTATCAGGTGTTTTATTCATCCAAGTGATGAAATCATCATCTGGATTAGATGTGAACCTGTGGGGACTATTATTATTACTTGGTGCTGTAATCTCAGCAGCTTTATTTAATATTGCATCTAGAAATGCATCAAAAACATTAAAACCTTATGAAATCACTTATTTTATGATGTTAGGCGGAGCCATTGTATTCAATACAATGTATTTAATCCAATTGGCATTCGAATCAAGAATAACTGATTATGTGATGAATTTATCGCATATTGAATTATTAGTTCCAATTTTATATTTAGGTGTGATTGCATCTATTGGTGGATTCTTTTTAGTAAATTTTGCATTATCAAAAATTCCTGCACACGTTTCATCAATATACGCTAATCTTTCTACAATTGTTGCGATTATCGCTGGTGCTTGGTTACTACAAGAAAAGCTTTATTATTACCATTTTATTGGAGCATTGATGATTATTATAGGTGTCTATGGAACTGTCAGATTTAATATGGGTATTGAAAAGAAAAAGATAAAGGTGTAATCGCATGGAAGAAAAAGATTTATTTTTCCCGATAAAAAAATTACTTGAAGAAAAAGGATTTACTGTAAAAGGTGAAATCAATGACATTGATATTTTAGCGCTAAAAGATGAAATGATGCTTGCGGTTGAGCTAAAATTGAAGATTAGTCTAAAACTTATCTATCAAGCGATTGAAAGATTTAAGATTTGTGAGAAAGTATATCTAGGGGTTCCAAACGAAGCCATCAAGAGCCACCAAAAACACATGAAATCTTTGATCTTACTTTTAAAACGTTTAAATATTGGTTTGATTGTTGTTAAAGATCTTAAAGCTACCGTTTTATTAGATCCCTTGGATTATGATGTGATTAAGAGCAGACAACGAAATCAAAAGAAAAAAATAAAAGCGATCAATGAATTTAAATTAAGAGAAGATAAGAATGTCATGGGTGGATCAAAAGGTCTAAGAATGACTCTTTATAGAGAACAAGTGATAAAGGTTGCACAATTTCTAAAAATCCATCAGATAGCTACACCAAAAATGATTAAAAATGAAACCCAAATCGATAAAGTTTCAAGTATTTTACAAAAGAATTATTATGGATGGTTTGAACGTGTTGAACGGGGTAAATATCAACTCTCTTCAATTGGTCAAATTGAACTCGAAAAGCAAACCAAAAAATAAAACACAGGACAAAATAATGTTCTGTGTTTTTTAATAAATATTCAAATGAGCTGAATAGAATCTAGAGGTGTGTAAGTTAAAACTCCTTGAACTTGGTGACTATGAAATAATGTGATGGTATGAATGGATTGAGTTAACGAAATCAAGGGGAGTTTAATATCTTCAAGATCTTTGAATTTGACGCGTCGCGCGAGTGTTATATGTGGAACAAAACGTGAATCATTCGTAACATACTCTAACGATTTTATGGCTTGATTGATCTGATTATATAAAGCTTTTAACTTATCCTTACCTTCTTTGATACCAGCCCATAAAATGTGCCCATCTGGTTTAATAAATGAACCAACACCATGAATTTTAATCTCAAATGATTTAACATTTTCTAAATACTGATTTAATGCCTCCATGATATCATCGATGGATGAAGGATTGATTTCACCTAAAAACAATAACGTCAAATGCAAATTGTCATAGATTGTCTTGTTGTGTTTAATGGCAGAATTTAACCAAATTTCTTGTAGGTTAAAAAGTTCATATTTAACATTTTCGTCTAAAGCTACACCAATAAATAGTCGCATGTTATCATCTCTTATCTCTTTTAATTTTATTATACATGAACAGCTAAGGAATGATTATTTTTCTCTAATCTCTATGGTATAATAAAAAAAAACAGATAGGTGATTTTATGCATCAAAAAAGAGTAATCATTGTAGGCGGTGGAGC
>JAQVBA010000104.1 GCA_028690555.1 Acholeplasmataceae bacterium | reverse complement strand
CAGCTCGTCAATACTGTCCAGAATACGTATTTGGACTTCACGCGGAAGTTTTTTGATACTTTTCGCGGCCCTCTGGGTATAGTGAACAGCGTACATCAGAGACCAAGCTCTAAACGCAGATCCTTTGTAGAGATTACCCGGCCCGCCTTCATATCATCGACGGCCTCTTCGAGCTGGGAGATTTCCGTCTCGTTCAAAGGCTCGGCATCTTCTGCACAGCTGATCAGGCGGACGATGACATCCGCATAGGTCTCCCGCTGATGGATCTTCAGTGCGTTAAGCTGGATCTTCAGATCACTTGGAATAGAAATTGTAGACGTCCCCATATTGTATGACACTCCGGTGTTAGTTGTACTATAGGGCGACATTGGACGATAAATGTTTAGGTGGCGAGCCGGCCCATAGGCTCATCCTTCATCGACACATTATCCCCAACTCGTTTTATCCATCTATGTGTCTATCTACACAAATTGGAAAAATGATGTCCCCCGCCAGACTACGTCCGGACGGAAGGAAAGACGTATGTACATACACACATAAATGTGATTTCTCTCTCTCTCTTCTGTACAAAGCAAAGTATATACTATACTTATAAAAAATAAGTGATTGATGAGGAGTTTTTTCTTCCCGTATTTACTTACTTACGGACGGACTTTTCCTCCCCCTATCTTTTTTTCAACACGTATAGATATGTAGATACACATCTGCATAGGGAATTTTCCAGACGAAATAGTGATTCAATGGGTGAAAATCGAGGAGATCGGCGGGAAAGAGGGGGCGCTGAGGGGTTTTTTCCGGACTTTGCCAAGAGAAAGTGTGTGAAGATATGCGGGTTTTTCCATTCGCAGAGGGGGTTTTCGATTCGAGTTTGATGCGTTGTGGGGTGGAGGGAAGGGATTTGATGAGGGATTTGGGTAGGGTGAAGAGGTTTTTGGAGTTGAAATGGTGGTTTTCGTGGTGTCGTAAAAATTACAATATAAAATTATATAAGTTACATCGGTCATGTTGAAATTAAAAAAAAAAACTTCACATAGTTATATATGTAGATGAAGTGGTTATTTATTATTGAAAAAGTATCGAAATATGTGATGAACAGTTGAAAGATCCACTTCGAACAACCTCTTACCTATGTTATCAGATAAATGACTACAAATAATTGGATTTCAAATAATTCGAACCAGAAATTCTCTATTAAATTTGATTTTATCCCTGCATTATCTGATAAACACTCCATCAATATAAAGATCTATCGAACATCATTAAAAGGAATTGAAACAGTTATAAGAAGAGCAAATAAGCTCACAAATGGTCAACAAAATAATCTTAAGATAGATATTCTCGCAAACGATGAAGGCTCATTCATTTCTGAATTCACCATATATTTTGTTAATAATTTAATAGATTACCCCATAGAAATTCTCAATTTGTTGGGTTTTTCTGGGAATTTAATTGATGATGCGAGTAAACTTTCAGGTATTTTAGCTACCCCACTATCACTATTGGCACTCTTTAAAAAAACAAAGGGTAAACAAATAATGAAGGAGGAGTATCACGGTCCTGATACTCTAATGTTAACCACAGAAGACGAGGAAAACTTGGTTGTTCATAAAGAAGTTGCAAAATATTATAAAGATCCGGAGATTCGTGAGGGAATAGAAGATACAACAAAGTGCCTTGATGATCCTGATTTTGCTGATATACAATTTTATGATGGGAGCGAACATTATGAGCCTATAATTATAAATAAGGACGAACGTGGGTATTTTGTCTCTCCTGAATCTGATAAAATATTACGTGAGATAGAATCTTTTGATCATATAAAACTGGAAGTAATTCTTGCAGATTTTGAAGAGTCTTCAGATAAATGGAGATTCCGTGATGTAAAAACAAAAGTTGCTTTCGATGCAAAACTCGATGATCAAAAGTATATTAAAAAAGTTAATTTTGGGATTGCATCATTTAAAGCAGGCACGATTCTTGATGTTGATATGGACGTAGCTACCTACGAGTATATCCAGACTCACTCTCTCCGATACAAACGTGTCATAACTAAGGTACATGACATGAGTCTAGAAGAAAAAGACAATGTATCAAAGCCAGATCAGAGAGTGCTGACGCTGGACAACTTTTTCTGATGTTGAATTGCTTTTATTATCATCCAACACATTCTTGAGACTTTCCAACAACCATTTTTCACAGAAGATTACTTTCTATCTTAGAACATGTTGATAGTAATTCTCCGGTTTATTTTTGGCATTAATTATTGTTGATAAGTTATTATGTCATAAATATTAAAATATTGAATTTAATGTCATTAGCTAGATGTATTAGACGATATTGCCTAAAAAATTCTCCAAATAATATATATGTAAAACATCACGCGATTATTATTGCAATATCGACACGCAGATTGACTCATAAAATTTATAAATATTTGCCATATTCAGGAGGAGTTGAGAATTTGGTGAAAGTATTCTTAGATAAAAATATTCCATTTAAAGTATATGAATGTTTAAACAAATCGGACTTAGAAAAAATAATTATTGATGATAATGCTACCGTATTGTGGATTTTTGGCCATGGACAAAAGAACGGTGTAAATCTTCAAAAAGAATTCTGTGAATATTCTTATTTTGACACTAATGTATATCGCAAACACCATAAAAAAGAAATTAATCAATTTCATTGCAACAAAGAGATAGGAAAATCATTAACAGAAATATTAGCAGATGGAAATGGGATTGATTGGGGATATAAATATTGTTGGTTTAGTGCTAAACGAGATAAAAAAGGTTTGAGATATTGTAAAGAGAATGAAAAGGACATAAACGAATTGATTGAGAAAAATGATTATTCAATAATATAATAGGACTTATGCGGCGTAATCTCAACCGAGAAAACAGATATACATATGAGATGTACTTTGATTTGATGTACGACATTCTTTATTCATTTCAAAGAGTTTAGTTCAACTAGAATAAAGAGAGTGAAACACAAGTCAAAACATCGTGAACAAAAAAAATATCCGTTCTCTTTGATCTCCCAAGATATATCACACACTGGTTGTGAAGATATCTCCACCGCGGGACGCTCCGCGCCGAAGTCGCGTCCCCGCACCCCAATTCAAAAAAAGAGGGGGGCAAGATATGATAAGAAAAACCCGCACGCGGGTTTTTCCCCAGTATTTTTCCAGACGGCGTGCGATTCCTGCGTAGGCGATAAGCCGGAGCAGAGCACGACGACGCAAGAAAAATGCGATTCGCGAAAATTCGCGGAGATTCGCGGTAAAATATCTCATAAGCCCCGGGAGAACGTGTCCCCTCAACGATCTATGCTTGCCACTTCCACACCCCCTTATTTTGAATGGACGTCTTTATCCCCCTTCACCCCAAATAGTACCCACACCAATGAAAGGCGGAGAAGAAGAATTCAAATATAAACAGTGCCTCATCTTACGCAGCGACATAAAACTCAGCTGCGGAAAAATGTGTGCCCAGG
>JAQVBA010000103.1 GCA_028690555.1 Acholeplasmataceae bacterium | reverse complement strand
TATTCTTCCCAAATCTATTTCGAGACAAAAACAACTAGCGATACCGAAGTCTCCGCTTTTGATGAGAATTCTGTCTACGATATCCTCTCTAACATTTATCTTTATGAAGATAATGGAGATGGGACTTATGACGTTTCTGAAACCCCTTTATACGTTATTGATGGTGAAGGAAATACAACAAAGGACAACCTTGTTGTTGATCTATATGTCTCCGATCCCTATTCCATCGTTTTAGAAGAAGAAACTATTACCTATTACTATTATGTTGTTACTCTCGATGCAAACATCTCTACTGAGACACTTGGTCTATTCAATAATGGAACCACTGTCATTCAAGTGGCGGATGAAAACTCTCTAAACGATCACTTAGCCGACGCTGTTTCGGCATTAGAATATGATGCGACAAAAACGAGCATTTCTTTGAAATCGGTAGCTTCTAGCGAAGTGTCCGTTGTAAAATTCAGCTCAGTTGGACTCGCTCTTGGCGTTTCCATCGCCGTTCTTAGCTTGTACTTCGTGTTGAGATATCGTCTCTCTCGTGGACTTGCTTCCTTAGTTACAACGACCGCGGTCAGTGGAATTATCCTTGGAATTCTTTCCTTGGTTCGTTTGCCAGTATCTTCGTTAGTGTTGGCCGCTGTTCCAGTTGTCGCTATGTTCGCAATGATGATTGCAGTTATCACAATGAGCCGCGAAAGAGAATTAGTTATCGAAGATAAGGCTCATGATAATTCAGTGGAAAACCGTCATCAATTAGCTGTGAAAGCCACTTCTTATGCCTTCACCTGCGTTAGCGCGGTCGCAATTTTTGTTGGCTGGATAGCACTCGGATTCTTTGGTTTCGGTCCAGATGGATCGGCCTGGATTTATGGCTTATTGTTTGTTGGTGTGGTTATAGCTACTGCCGTAGTGACAATTCTCCTCGCTCCTATTAGTTCATTCTTCTTTAAATTATTTAAGGGTGTGAACATCAAACGTAAACCTCGCAAGAACAAGAAAGTCACTTCTCGCAAAATTAATAAATCGGCTGAACCAGAAGAAGCCGTATTCATCGGTATCAACGATTAATTTTATGGCTACCGAAAAGGTAGCCTTTTATTTATATGAATGATAAATTATTTCAAAAATTATTAAACTACTATCGCATTGATGAAAATGGTTTTCAAGCTATTACTTCTCCCATCGATGAGAATACTTTTGCTAAGGGACATAATTTCGATAATATGCCTCAAGCTGTAGAGATGGTAAAAGACGTTATGAAAGCCAATGGTAAGATCCTTGTTTACGGGGATTATGATGCCGATGGAGTAATGGGTACTTCGATACTAGTTAAGATGTTTAAATATCTTGATTATCCAGTGGCATACTACGTTCCAAACCGTTATGAAGACGGTTACGGACTAACGAATAAAAAGGCCCTTGAAGCCATTCAAAACCAAGTGAGTTTAGTGATTACAGTCGATAACGGCATCACGGCCTTTGAGCCAATTGAGACTCTTAAAAAGCAAGGCGTTAAAGTCTTAATCATCGATCACCATCAAGCGCAAGAAACATTGCCTATTGCTGATTATATTATTCATCCAATCCTTTCTCATTTCGGAGATATTCCTTCCAGTGGTGCTTTCACGGCTTTTATGTTTTCCATCGCTTTTTTGAACCGATTTGATAAATATCTATCCACTCTAGCTGCTATTTCCCTTATTTCAGACATTATGCCTTTAAAAGAATACAATCGAAATCTCCTTCGTTTAGTAATTGCTAATTATAAGGAGAGAGAATTTTTTCAAATTGACGCCCTCAAGGAAGAAGAACCATTTAACGAGGTGACAATTGGCTTAAAAATCGCTCCAAAAATCAACGCTATTGGCAGATTAATTGATGGCGATGATATCAATCGTTTGGTCGAATTTTTCACCAATGATGACAAGAGTGAATTATTACACTATATTTCGTGGATTAACGGAGTGAACGAAGACCGCAAAACAGCTTCTAAAAACGCTAGTGAAACTCTCGAAAATATTTCTTTAGGAGAACCCGCCGTTATTTTTATCACCGAAGCCAAGGAAGGCTTGCTTGGTCTCATCGCAAATCAGTTAGTGAATAAATATCAGGTTCCTTGTATGGTTTTTGCCAAAGACAAAACTGGCGATTTATTAAAAGGAAGTTGTCGAGCCCCTGAAGGTTTCAATGTTGTCGAAGCCTTTCAAAATCTCTCCCAACATCTCCTCGCCTTTGGTGGGCATGCTTCTGCTGGTGGTTGCACTCTCGAAGTTGGAAAATTTGAACAATTTAAAAATGAATTCCTTCAATTAGTCAAAAACACTCCTCTAGAAAAAGTAGTGAAAGAAGAAATACCTATAGGTATAACCGATGTCAATGAAGATTCCTACCGACTCATCCAAGCTTTTTCACCTTTCGGCGAAGCTTGGCCATCCCCTTTATTGAGCCTGAAAAGAATCGATACCACTTCTTTGTTTTTCTCTCGTGACGAGAAACATATCTTAACTCAGATTGGCTCAAATACCCGCCTCACCGGTTTTAATTTCTCTCGAACTGATGTTCAAAAGAGTCGTTTTATTGATGTGACTGGACATCTACGAATCAATACCTATCGGGGCTTTAAGAATGTTGAATTTATTATTTCTCAATTTTCTAGGAGCGATAAATCGTAGATTTGCTATAATAGAATTATGTCAAAAAAATTGCACTTATCTTATCTCATTCCTCTTGCTTTCTTTCTCAGCGGCTGTGCTTTTTCATTTTCACCTAATGAACACGATGAGGGTTTGGATGAAGGGGATATCGAAGAAGAAACCATCGAATACTATGATGGATACGGAGATGTCTTTGAAACCGAAGGTTATGATGCTCATTCCATTGATGTTGTAACAGATGTAACAGAGCAAGGATCCGATTTTACGAGTGAAAATCAAAATGAAATTCTCGCCCTTTTTGAAGATGATGACGCTTTGTTATCATCAGTCACCTCCGCTCAATATGTTGCCGAAGGTGTGGGAGGACTGAAAATCGGTCATCTCAGTACCTCAATTAATGGACTTCTCGATATCAGCTTGGCGGCTTCCGTATCTCCTGCTTTTGTGGAAATTTATGCCATCCCAAGAAGTGTTTCTATTTTTTCGCAGACTGGCAGTTATGATTCCATCGACTCACCCGTCGCTATTTCGTTAAACGATTCAAAATATGTGCGAATCGATACTGATTTTGAAGACATTGCTTCTATAGAAGAAACTAAATGCTCCTATGAGTTAGCTGAGGGTACTGATCACTTGCAAATTGAAGTTTACGGTCAAAGGGCAATACTCACTCAAATTGTTATTTATACTGCGATAGACTAAGCAAATATAAAAATATACAAAAACCGCGATTTGCGGTTTTATTTTTATTGTGAAAAATAGAAGAAGTGCTAGAATACAAGAGATGTAAATCATTAAAATGATTACATAACATTATGCTTTGGAACAAATACCTCAAAAAATACT
>JAQVBA010000102.1 GCA_028690555.1 Acholeplasmataceae bacterium | reverse complement strand
TGAATTTTAGGATTTAAAATGCCCGATGGTAAAAGATGAAGCTTATGGGATTTGCCACCAAAAACAACCGTATGACCTGCATTATTTCCACCTTGATATCTCACGACAATATTTGCATGCTGTGCTAAGTAGTCGGTAATTTTGCCTTTTCCTTCATCGCCCCATTGGGTTCCGGTAATAACCATTCGTTTCATCGTGATGGCCTCCTTCATATTTTATAAATATGATGATTTATAGCATGATTTTAGCACATGGGCACGCTTTAGTCAACGTAACTTTCGATACTAAAAAAAGCCCAATGGGCTTTATTTAAGTGTTTCTTTCCATCCATCATCAAATGATTTTGCTTTAATCATTTCAATTTCTTTTTTATACGGTGGATTTCCTTCAATATATGGTGTTTCTAATATTTTTGGTAAATGCATAAAATCTTTGTGATAAATCACTTTGAGTAAGCTTTCAAATCCAATATATCCATAGCCTAGGTTTTCATGACGGTCCTTTGCTGCTCCTTGGATATTTTTTGAATCATTGATGTGAAAGACTGAGATATAGTCTTTTCCAACGATTTTATCAAAGTGTTTGATCACACCTTCAAAATCGTTTTTAATATCATATCCTGCATCATGCGTATGGCATGTGTCAAAACACACAGAAACTCTTTGTTTATCATCAATTAAATCAATCATTGCTTTTAATTCTTCAAAGGTTTTACCCATTTCATTGCCTTTACCGGCCATCGTTTCAAGGGCAATTTTAACATCCATCTTAGGTGTATTTGCAATCACTTGATTTAAACCTTCACTAATCCACTTTGTCGCTTGATCGCGGTCTTTACCAACGGCACTTCCTGGATGTAAGACGATTTGTTTGACACCCATGGCATGTGTTCTTTTAACCTCTTCTGTTAAAAATGAAATCGCAAACGCTCTTTTTTCTGGATCAGGATTTGCAAGATTAATAATATAAGGTGCATGTACAACTACATTTTCTAATGAAAACTCATGTGCTTTCATGTATGCCAATGCATTTTCAATATTTAAATCTTCAATTTTTTTACGAATCGTATTTTGTGGAGCACCTGTATAAATCATCATTGCATTCGCCCCATAACTTAAAGCTTCAACACATGATCCTAAATACATGTCATTTCCTGACATCGAGACATGACTACCGATCTTTAACATATGCTTTCCTCCGTATCTCCTGTTTCGCCTTTTTAATTTTTTGTTTATTCTTCTTTTTATAATTTGGTGTTACTTTTTTAGGCTTTTTAATCTTTCGAATCGCTTGAAGTTCTTCTTCTGATAATTCCTTCTTTTTAATGACAACTTTCTTTAGTCCTTCTTTATTTAATTGATAATTCACAAATGGAATGCCTTGATTCTTTAACTTTTCAATTTTCCGGTGATCGTCGACTGACATATAGGTAATGACCATTCCTGAATCATGCATTCTACCGGTTCTTCCACTTCTGTGTTTAAAGAATTCTAAAAAGTGTGGAAGATCATAATTGATGACATGAGAAATCTTAAAATCTAAGCCTCTCGCAGCTAGATCTGATGTGACGACATATTGATATTTTAATGCGTGAATATCTTCAATAATTTTTGATCTCTTTTTAACACCTAATGATGCATTTAAGTTCATGACATTATAATTTTTCTCTAAGAGTAAATCATAAATTTCTTGTTGATTTTCCTTTTTTGAAACAAAGATAAAACACAAATAAGGATTAATCACTTCGAGTGTTTCTAAAAGCATTTCTTGTCTTGCTTTATGCTTAATATTAATTAACGCATACTCAATATCAAGATCATGTGCTTTTGTTGTGTCAATAAAATCGGAGGATCCAAAATACTTTTGAATAAATGGTTCCATCGATTTTTCAATGGTTGCTGAAAATAACATCAATTTTGCTTGATCAAGTGCTGGAAGTATGGGGTCAATTTGTGATAAAAAATCATAATCGAACATCATATCAGCTTCATCAAAAACCACATATTTTGCCGTATGAATTTTTAACACTCTTTTTTCTAAAACATATGATAATAGATTTTTAGGAGTTGTAATGACAATTTGTGGTTGGTTTTTTCTTAACCAATCTTCTTCACGCATATGATTTGTTCCACCATAATACGTTTTTACTGTAAACCTGTCATCGACATCTTTCAACATTTTTTCCACTTGAACAACAAGTTCATTCGTCGGAATGATAATCACAACTTGAACCGATAACTCGTCTACTTTTAGATTTGCTAAAATCGGTAAAAGATAAGCATGTGTCTTTCCAGTTCCCGTAGGAGCAAGCCCAATTAAGTGTTTTTTATGGTTAATGGCTTCAAAAACACCCTGTTGAATGGGTGTGATTGTTTTATAGCCAAGTTGTAATAATTTTTCATTAATATAGTTCATTTAATCACCTAGATTATTATACCATGAGAGTGGACTTACAGTAAAAGAAACGTATTATTAATCGTTTTATCATATAATAGAAATGGTGATGTTATGAAAGTCATAGATTTAACCCCTAGAGGTTATTGTCACGGTGTTAAAAATGCATTAGCAATCGTTAAAAAGGTCATCAAGGATGAAAGTTATCCACGACCAATTTATGTCTTAGGTCAAATCGTTCATAATGAAAAAATAACAAAAGCTTTTGAAACCTTTGGTGTCATAAGCCTTGATCAAAAGGGGAAAACCAGATTAGAAATGATTGAGGAAGTTGACCATGGCACGGTTATTTTTACCGCACATGGCATCAGTGATCAAGTGATTTCTCGTGCAAAAGAAAAAGGTTTAACTTATTTGAACGCAACCTGCAGAGATGTTTTAAAAGTTCATAAAGCCGTTAAAGAGAAACTTTATGAAGGCTATCAAGTGATCTATATCGGTCATAAAGATCATCCTGAACCTGAAGCGATTCTTTCAATTAGTGAAAAGATTATATTTGTCACAGATGAGAAAGATGCACTTCTTTTAGATTCTACGATTAAAAAAGAAATATTTGTGACAAACCAAACGACATTATCCGTCTATGATATTGAATCGATTTTATCAATTCTAAGAACAAAATATCCAAATCTATTATTTGATGATGATATTTGTGATGCGACTAAGGTCAGACAACAAGCCGTGATGGATCAAGAAATTGTTGATTTAATGCTCGTTGTTGGTGATCCAATGAGTTCAAATTCAAATAAACTCAAAAGCGTTGGTGAAAAATCAAAACATATCCCATCATATCTCATCAGAGGGGTTGAAGATATTAACATTGAATGGTTAAAAAAGATTAATTTGGTATCTGTAACGAGTGGAGCATCAACACCAACGATCGTGACTGAGGAAGTTATCCAATTTTTAAAACAATTTAATAAAAATGATCCCAACACTTGGGATCATCATTCAAAAACTTTAATAGGTGAAATTTTATAATATCACCTATTTTTTGTTGTAAAAAGATGCTTCACGCTTCGTGAACTCTTGATAATTAAATAAATTGAAATCAATTTTCAAATCTTTCTTTTGAATCACTTGATTTAAATAAACACCGACTAAT
>JAQVBA010000101.1 GCA_028690555.1 Acholeplasmataceae bacterium | reverse complement strand
GGGAAGAAATATCGATTAGGTGACTCCGTAAAAGTCAAACTTTTAGATGTGGATATGCAAGCTAAAAAGATGGATTTTATGATTGTCGATCAAAAGAAAGATACTAAAGATTATAAACCAAAGAAAAAAGAGTTTAAAGGACGTAAAAGAAGATGAAATTAATTAGCCAAAATAAGAAAGCTCGACATGACTATTTCATTGAAGAAAGCTTAGAAGCGGGTATCCAACTCTTAGGTTCCGAAATCAAATCCATCAGGTTAGGTAAAGTAAATTTAAACGATGCATTTGTGACTTTTAGAAATGGTGAAATGTTTGTCCACAATATGCATATCGCCATTTATGAATTTTCAAATCAATTTAATCATGATGAAACAAGAGCTAGAAAATTATTGGTTCATAAAAAAGAAATCCATAAATGGTTCTCTAAAACAAGAGAACAAGGATATACTGTCATCCCATTAAAAATTTATTTAAAAGATGGCTTAGCTAAAGTCGAAATTGGATTGGCTAAGGGTAAAAAAGATTATGATAAACGTGAATCTTTGAAAGAAAAAGATACACAGATGAGGCTTAAAAAATTATTAAAAAATAGGTGATCTCATGGAAAATCGCATCGGATTAGCACTCGGTGGCGGTGGTGCACGGGGTAGCTATCAAATTGGTATCATCAAAGCTATACATGAAATCGGATTGTTAAAGAAAATCACCCATGTATCAGGAACTTCAATTGGAGCTATTAATACATTGATGGTGATGGCAAACTATGATTATGACAGGATGATTGATGTCTGGCAAAAAATAAAAAACGTCGATATTTATGGTTCTGGTCCTGACCGGTTAAAGATGGATAAATTAGGTCTTTTTTCCTTGCAGGATGTTTTCACCAAACTTTCTCAAGAAGTCAAACTTTCTGAAATTAGAGAAAGTAAAATGAAGGGGTTTGCGACTGTAGCTAAAATCCATAAAGAATCTTTAGTTGATCAAATTTTACTTCATCGTATGAAAAAAGAAGTCTTTAATTTGAATGAAACAGAAGATCCACACCGTGCTGTCTTAGCGAGTGCTTCCATCCCGGTCATCTTTGGATCGACTAAAATCGGTGAAGATACATATGTTGATGGCGGTGCTGTGGATAATTATCCGATTCAACCTTTAATTGAAGCAGGTTGTAATATCATTATAGTTGTTCCTCTTGATCATTTATTTAGTTCAAAGAAGTTTGTCGATCAAGATATATTATTAATCAATTTAGAAACGCATTTACTATTTAAATTAATTTCAGCAGATATCCTAGATTTTAATCCAACAATTGTGAAAGACAATGCCGAGTATGGATATAAATTTGGTATGGCAATGTTTAAGAAATTAAAAAAACTAGGGTTTATGAATGACCAAAATGAGTTGATCAAACCAGAAGGTTATCGATTGATTCAAATGACAAAAACGGAAGAAACGAATCTTAAATTAATGGAGGTCAATGATGGATCTTGAGATTACGAAAATTATTCAATTGATGAGAAATCCAGTCACCGATTGGGTATTCTACTTTTTAACTCAACTCGGTGATCAATATGCATTTATTGTCATAGCAGTCATTTTATATTGGGTTTATGATAAGAAGTATGCTCATAAATTCGCATTTACTTACATGCTATCTGCACTGATCAATACAGGAGTTAAAGAAATATTTAAACGACCTAGACCTTACATTGCACATCCAAATGAAGTCTCTGTAGAACCTCATTGGGAAACGGATGGTTATTCTTTTCCAAGTGGTCATGCACAAGCATCCGGGGTATTAGGTTATTTAGCATATGATTTGTCGAAAAGAATGAAAAGACCATTCATTTGGAAAATTGGGATTGCTTTAATGATATTAGTACCACTATCCCGCATCTATTTAGGCCAACATTATTTATCAGATGTTATCGTAGGTGTTTTGCTTTCATTCTTTATTGCACACTACACGTTTAAACTCATTGATTTAATGAAAGATAAAGAAGAGATTTATACATTGATTGTTATTCCATTTTTCATGGTTGGTCTAATTTTTGTTCAAAACCACACATTCTTTATTTCTGCAGGTGCTTTTATTGGTTTTGCGATTGGTTACTTTTTAGAAAAGCGTTATGTTAAATATGATGTAATGAATAAACCAATCATTCAAATCTTTAAAGTGGTTATCGGTTTGATTGGAGCAATCTTAATCAAAGAGGGTTTAAAGTTTGTATTTAGTGATACACTATGGTTTGATTTTTTAAGATATTTTATGATTGGAGTATGGGTTGCTTATGGTGCACCCCTGGTGTTTAAATATGTTTTCAGAAGTCATTAAAAAGGCATTTCATGAGCTTACGCAAGATGAGCTCTATCAAATTCTTGATTTAAGAAATATTGTGTTCATCATGGAACAAAAAATCAACTACATTGATACCGATTATAAGGATCAGTATTGTATGCATTATATGATTAAAGATGGTGATCAATTGATTGCCTATTTAAGAGTTGTTCCTAAGGGGAAAAAGTTCAATGAATATGCATTATCTCGTGTGGTGTCACACCCACAATATCGCGGATTGAAACTTGGCGAAAAACTTGTGAAGATTGCGATGGAAGATTATCAAGGCGAACCATTTAGAATTTCAGGACAAGCCTACTTAAAAGAGTTTTATGAACGCTTGGGTTTTAAAGTTGTTAAAGGTCCTTATAATGAAGAAGATATCTTACATTATGAGATGCTTGCTAAGAATCCAAAATGATGATAAATCTTTACAATTTAAAAATAAGTATGATACAATAATATCGCGATGAACAAAATGAGTAATGAGTCATTGATTTTATAGAGACTTCGTGGGTGGTGAAAACGAAGAATCGACCTCATGAACGCTATTTGGGAGCAAACGGTATGTCGGCCTTAACGACATTTGAGGGCTAGAAACATTCTAGAACTAAGGTGGTACCGCGATTATTCGTCCTTAGCATTTTAAGGGCGTTTTATTTTTTATAAGGGAGGCATTATGATGCGCTTTATGACAGCTGAACAAATTAGAGAGACTTGGTTAAATTTTTTTGAAAGTAAAGGTCACCGTGTGGAATCTTCTGCATCATTAGTTCCACAAAATGATCCAACACTTTTATGGATTAATGCTGGGGTTGCACCATTGAAAAAATATTTTGATGGTACCGAAAAACCAGTCAATCCAAGATTAACCAATGTTCAAAAATGTATTCGTACCAATGATATTGATCATGTGGGAAAAACAGCAAGACACCACACATTTTTTGAAATGCTTGGTAATTTTTCGATTGGAAACTATTTTAAAGAAGAAGCTATCCAATGGGGATTTGAGTTACTCACAGATCCTAAGTGGTTTGGATTTCCGATTGATAAACTTTATATGACTTACTACCCCGATGACCTAGAAGCTCGTGATGCGTGGATTAAACTTGGTGTAGACGCTTCACATCTTGTCCCAAGAGCTGATAATTTTTGGGAAATTGGACCTGGCCCATGCGGCCCTGATACAGAGATTTATTTCGATCGTGGAAAGTCCTATGATTCACGTGGCGTTGAACTCATTGTTGATGATATTGAAAATGAACG
>JAQVBA010000020.1 GCA_028690555.1 Acholeplasmataceae bacterium | reverse complement strand
TATGCCAGTGCAGCAAAATATGTTGCAACCACACTCATGGAACTCTATCATGATGCAACCGTTTATGATACACCTATGGTGACCATTGTTGAAATCATGGGAAGAAATGCTGGTTGGTTAACCGCTTCTGCCGCATTAGCACAACTCAAAGGTCAAGGACCTGATCTAATTTATCTTCCTGAAATTCCTTTTGATTTTGATGATTTCTTTGTACAAGTTCAAAAACTAATTGCTGAAAAAAATAAAGTGATTGTTGCTGTCAGTGAAGGGATTAAAACTAAAGAAGGAAAATATATTCCTGAATTATTCCAAGAACTTAAAAAAGATGCTTTTGGGCATGCTCAACTTGGTGGGACTGCACAAGTTTTAGCAGATGAAATTCAAAAGCGCACAAAAGCGAAAGTTCGCGCAATCGAGTTTTCACTTTTACAACGTTCTTCAGCGCATTTAGCATCAAAAGTTGATGTTGAAGAAGCTTTCAAATCAGGTCAAAAAGCTGTTAAAGCTGCAATTAACGGAACCACAGATAAAATGATTGGTTTTAAACGTATCTCAAGTTATCCATATAAAATGAAATACGTTTTACTTCCATTAAAATTAGCTGCTAACCATGAACAAAAAGTTCCGATTGAATGGATTTTACCTGATGGAAAAGGCATGACTCAAGAATATATTGATTATGCACTACCACTCATTCAAGGTGAGTCAAAAGCACCTCTTGTTGACGGTCTTCCTCATTTTGCAAAATTAAAGAAAATCAGAGTTCAAAAAAAGTAAAAAAATAAGCCAATCCACCTAGGATTGGCCTTTTTTATGAGGATTGACATGAACCATACAGTGAATCACTTCAGGGAATAGATCTTCCACGTGATGATGTACTTTTTCAGCAATATTGTGGGCTTCTTTTAATGTCAAACTTGATAGAACTCCTATTTCAACATCAACATATTGTTGTGTCATGTGATTACGGACCTTTAAATCGTCGATGGATAAAACCCCATTAACGTTAAATATTTCATCGTATACCTTTTTGACATCTTCTTCTTTTGGTGCTTGATCTGTTAAATATGAAATCGATTCTTTTAAGATTTGAATCGCGAGTTTGAATATGAAACCTGCAATAATCATTGAAGCAATGTAATCAAAATAAATGAGGCCAAATTGCGCAATTAATAGACCAATGAGTGAACTTAACGTCGCATACACATCTAATTTATGATTTTTAGTATCAGCTTTTATGGTTGGACTATTGGTTTTCTTTCCCGTTTTTGTATAAAGCACGACAATGCCTAGTTTAATGAAAAGTGATACTAAAGCAATCCAAACAGTGTAAATATTGGGAGTTATTGCTTCTTCTTGATTCATAAAAAATTCAATCATGGATACAATTCCAGAAATAAAAATCCAGCCTGCAGTCACACTAAATATAACGCCTAATAAAAAATAAGCAAGTCCTTCAAACTTTTCATGGCCATATGGGTGATCATAATCTGGTTTTTTAGTTGATATTCTCAAAGCGAGTAACATCATAAGACTAATTAATACATCTGAAGATGAATTAAGCCCATCACTAATCAGTGCTTGTGCATTCCCAATATATCCAAATGTTAATTTTAAAAGAGCAAGCACGATGTTCGCTGCTAGCCCTATTTGTATTGCTTTTAAAATTTGTTTTTTATATGTGGGTTTCATGATTAATTGACTTTTTGAATTCTGATGGTTGTTTCAAGTGGTGCTTGTCCCATCTCGAATTCAAATCCTGATAAAAGCGGATATTCATTTAAATGGGTTTCAATCTCATCGTCTACACTCAAATAATTATAATATTGGATACCAATATGTAAAATCATTTTAATCAATTGTTTCACATCATAAACCGTTTTAATTCTTATATCATAAAATTGCACAGATTCGTGATTGTTGAAAAATAGTAAATCAGCACTATATTGTTCTAATTCATTTTCTTCATATAAAAAGACATCATAATTTAATTCAGATAAAAACATACGTTCTAAAAGTGCTTCTGCTTCAACAAGTCTTTGTTCTTGAATGACACGAAATAGATGAATCGCAACATTCTCGATAAGTTCATCACATAATACGGGATCCATTTTTGATCGATAAAGTCTTTTTAATACGCGAACTTGTCCCCCAAATAATAATTTATAATCCGCTTCTAATTTTTGTTTCTTTTCAATTGTCCAAACATCAAATCGCATGTTTTCACCTACTTCAAGCTTCTATTTTACGTATTGAAACAATGACATATGATTTATCTTGACGATAATCATTAACTCTAATTTTAAAAATCTGGACATCATTTGTCAAATGATTCAACACTTTTTGATACGTATCTGAAAATATTGTGGCTTCTAATTGTGTTGTTCCATCATCTAATTCTATAAATGCCATGGGTTTTCCTTGTTTTGTTTTAATCGTTTTTACTTTTTTAATATAAGCTAATACATCTGCTTCATTCTTTGATTTAAAAATTGATAAGTCATTTAAATTTTGCTTTTTCATGATATCCTTATAGGCATTCATTAATAAATATTTCAGATTAAATCCGAGTGCTTCCTTTTCGTAAGTGGCAAGTTCTAAAAATGAATACTCTGGAGATTCTTTGATAACAAAATCCGTAATATAGCTTTCATAACCAATATGATCCATACTTTTATGATTCATCATGGTTTGATGATTCATATCAAAACAGTCACATGCCCCTGCATGGATGAACATCTCGATATTTTTCTCACTGAGTATTTTATTCATTCGGCGTTTAAAATCTAAAAAATCTTTAAATGGTTCTTTTGAACGTTCTAATTCAAATTTCTCGTATGTTGATTTCCCGACACCTTTGATCGATAAAATTGGCATATAGATTTTATGATCAATCACTTGATAAAAATCACTACTCATCTTGACATCTGGGGATTCAATGACAATCCCTTGTCGTTTAACTTCTGAAATATAATCGAAAGTTAATCCTTCATTTCCAATAACTGAAGACATCAAAATCGCCATAAAAATTGAAAAATAATTAGCTTTTAAATAAGCCATTTGGTATGCGACCATCGCATACGCAACACTATGACTGCGATTAAAACCGTAATCCGCAAACTTGACAATTAAATCGTAGATATTGGTTGAAATTTCTTTACTATATCCTTTTTTCATACAACGATCTAAAAAGCGGATTCGTTCTTTTTCCATATAATCGCGATCTTTTTTAGAAATACCACGTCTTAATAAATCCGCTTCAGCAAGCGTATATCCCGCAAATTCATGCGCAATTCGCATGATTTGTTCTTGGTATATGATAATCCCATATGTCGATTTCAATATCGGTTCTAAATCGGGATGTTCATATGAAAAAGGTTCACCGTTTCTTCTTAAAACATATGTATCAATATGGTCCATCGGACCTGGTCTGTAAAGTGCGAGAATCGCAACGATATCTTCAAAAGTTTTTGGTTTTAATTTCTTTAATGCAGACCGCATCCCCATGGATTCAAGCTGAAAAATACCTGTCGTTTCGGCATTTGATAATAATTCATACACCTTTGGATCTTCATAGTTTAATTGATTGAGATTAACTTTCTTTCCACTTTTTTCAATTTGACGTAGAACGTCATCAATGACCGTTAAATTCCTAATCCCTAAAAAATCAATTTTTAATAAGCCAAGAGATTCAATCTCACTTGCTTCAAACTGGGTTTGATAAAATTCATGCAGCCCTTTTTGAAGAGGTATATGTTCTAATAAATTTTGTTTTGAAAGAATAATTCCTGCTGGATGAGTTCCGGTATGTCTTGGTAGACCTTCGATTGATTTTGCAACTTTGAGTAATCTCACTGTTTCAAAATCTGTTTCATCCACATCATCATTAATCACTCTTTTGATGATGCCGTTTACCCTTTGTTGATCAATTTTCATGACTCTTGCGATATCGCGAATTGATGATCTTAAAGCAAACGTTCCATATGTAATGATTGATGCAATATGTTCTTTTCCGTATGTTTTGGCAACATATTTAATAACTTCATCTCTTCTATTATCTGGAAAATCTAGGTCGATATCAGGCATACTAATGCGATCGGGGTTTAAAAATCTTTCAAATAGCAAATCATAATAAATCGGATCTACATCGGTAATTCCTAAACAAAATGCGACCAAAGAACCCGCTGCTGAACCACGACCAGGACCTACTAAAATGTGATGGGTTTTTGCATATTTTACAAAATCATAGACAATTAAAAAATAGTTATCATAACCCATTTTATGGATCACTGAAAGTTCATAAATTAAACGATCTTGATATGTTTTTTCATGCGCATTTTTTATATTTTTTAGACGCTTTTTTAATCCTAATACGGCTAGAGATTTAAGATACTCTTCTTGGTTTCCACCTTTAACCGGATATGTAGGCATCTCAAATTTTGGAGGATTAAATTCAAAATTAATTTGTGATATAACTTGATCTAAATGATCAAAAACAAATGGGTAATCTGCAAACATGGATAGCAATTCTTCTTTATTTAAAAACTGATGGTTTTGATCTTTTGGAATATCCTTCGTATCACCATTAATCTTCAATAACGCTTCATAAGTTTCTTTATCTTCGCTATTGAGATATGAGGTTTGATGAATAGGTAATAATTTTATACCTAAACGTTCAGAAAATTCATAAAGTTTAGGAGCAACTTTCATCTCTTGATCAAAGGAATCTAGATCAAGCCCAATATAGAGATTTTTAAATGCTTTTTTATAGTTGATTAATATGCTATAGCTTTGATCTAAGTTGTCTTCAATGATTGATTGATCAATTGATGATTCTCTTCCTCCAGTAACAAATATCAATCCTTCTTGATGACTCACTAGGTCATTAAATTCAAGTTGTCTTTCTGCCATGATGATGTTAAGTTTTAAAATGTTTTCATATCCTTGTTGATTCATCACATATGCAAAAATGTGCGTCGCATTCAATGTTTCAGTGACTATGAACTTTTGACCTAAAACTGGCTTGATTTGATGAATTTTCGCATATTTAAAAAGGCTCATTAAGCCGTAGAGTTGGTCATCGGTACATGCGACAAAATCATAACCTTTTTGTTTCGCATGTGAAATGAGTGATTCCATAGGAATCGTTGATTTCAAAAGACTGTATGAACTTTGTAGATTAAGAATACCAAACATTATGAATCACCTAGTCCTATTATAACAAGTTAACAGCAATCAGACATAAAAAAAATGCTCTTGCGAGCATTTCTTGTGATTAGAATTTTGCAAAACCTTCACCAAATGCAACACAAGCATCTTCTTCATCAGAACTTGGTGTTGAATTCACTTTCAAACCAGTTTCATAAAGGTTTGCTCCAGCGTCTTTTGTGCGTGTTTCCCATGCATCCATCCATTCGCCTTCGCCCCAACCGTATGAACCGAATAATGCAACTTTTTTACCGGATAATGATCCTTCTACTTCTTCAAAAAATGGTTCAAATTCATCTTCTTCAAGTGTTTCTACACCCATTGATGGACATCCAAACACAATTTTATCAAACTCAGAAACTTCACTAGGTTCAACTGCATCAACTGTTCTATAGTCAACGCTCATACCAGCATTTTCAAGACCTTCTTTAATCTTTTCAGCCATAATTTCAGTATTTCCTGTGCCACTCCAATAAACTAATAGTACATCAGCCATATGTTAATTACTCTCCTTTAAGTTCTTTTTTACGTAGTCATTATAATGTAATCTATCGTCTTTGTCAAAACATATGTTTTACATCTTTAAAGTATAAAAATAACACACTAGAAAATCCCATAATTACAATTGAAAAGAGTGGAAAATATTGTTTAATTGGTATCTTTTGTTCTACTTCTTGAATAATGACTAACCTGTCTTTGATCATATAATTTCCTCGACTATCGATAGCAACATAAGTGATAATAACACTTCCTGGAGTGGATGTATCAACTGATTTTGGAAAGTATGAAATCTTAACATCATGTGATTGATCCATCATTTCAACACCTTTTAAAAAATCTAGATCTTCATATTGATTAATCGTCAAATCATCAAAAATGATGATTGGTGATTCATGATCAACAATTAGAAATTCTAATATTTTTTGCGTTTTATTTCCAGAAAAATCTTCAAGTGTATACTTGATTTGATATAAACCGAATGCACGAGTGTTTACTTCACCAGAAATTTGTACATCTTCTATTTTTAGTTCATCATGATTATCATGTACTGAAGTGATGTATGAACGATAATCGATTGGGTTTCCTTGATATGGATAATCAATTCTTCCTTCCGTTTTTAAAACAAGTTCTGGGGATTCAATATCCATTATAATCACATCAACAATCATAGAAGTCTCATGCTGTGCGGGATCGATCGCAGTTACAATGAGCGTATATATCCCAACCTCTTCATAGTTAACCATGGAATCATCTGTCATAAAATCAATATCTGATATATCGTCATAATCATCATGTAACTGAAAATAAGGACGATAATCGATTGGCTTAAACTGGGTAATCATAATATCTTTAATGAGTGATATCTTAGGATACGTATGATCTTTAACTTCAAGATAAGTATTGAATAATAATTGATTTTTAGCTTCATCGGTAACTTTTATGGTGATTGGATATTTCCCTATTTTGTTCATGAAAAAAGATCCAATCACTTCAAATATGATGTCTTCTTTATGTGATAAGTTATCCTGATAATCAATATAGTCTTCAAATAGGGGAATTGGGTCAAATACGTTGAAAATGAGCGGTTTGATGATTTCCACTGTTGGTTTATTTTGATCCGTAACTTTCAAATATAGATCAAGTTTTGTTTCATTATTCGATTGATCTTTTATCTTAAATGTGACTAAATAAGATCCGATGACATCAGGATTGATCGAGCTGATAATGATTACATCATCGATTGACAAATCATCATAATTGTCTTCAACTTTTAAAATAAGCTTTTTTAAAATACTTGCTATATCTTCTGTTTGATAGGGAATATCTGGTCTTTCATTTGATAGATATAATGTGGGTGCTGTATCATCAAAAACTTCAATTTTTGTTTCAATAGAACTTATATTCCCACTTTGATCGATGGCCTTAAGAAATAAATTGTAGGTCCCTAATAATCTTTCTTTTGTGATTATTGAATCCATGGTGACTATGGGAAACAAATCATAGTTATCAACAATTGAAAAGTAATCATCCCATTTAAATTCATCATCAATGTTGAGTCTCAAAGGTTTTATACTTGTAATTTGTGGTGGTATATCATCAAAAAATTCAACTTGCGTGGTTTTTTTACTTTCGTTTCCACTTAAATCATAAACATAGTAAGTGATTGGATAACTTCCGATTTGTGTGTCAATAACTTGACTCGTGTCAATTTCTATATCTAATAATTCTTTCGAATCATAATTATCTATCGCACTAAACCCAATCAACAGATTGGGCATTTTATCACCGATACGCACTTTAATCAGCGGAACACTTAAAATTTCTGGCGGAATATGATCAATGATTTTAATGCTTACAGTCATCACATGACGCATATTATAATCCGGAAAATAAGCTTCGATTTTATGTGTGTATGTCTTGACGATACTTGTGTTAATGGTCGATAAAAAAGTTCGTTCTACACCATCATACTTATAGATGACTCTCGCATCTTCAATGATGACTCCATCGATGTATAGATTTGCTTCTAGCTCATATAATTCACTTAAAAAATCACCATGGAGTGGAATGATAATTTCTTCGTGATTCCATAATACTTGTGATGACATTGAACTAAATATAATCCATAATGATACAAAAAAAGACATCTGATCACCTCTATCTTATACTAGATGGTTTCGATGCCTTTTTTCTTTTAAATAGTTTTAGTTTCTAATTCGTGTTCTTTCTCACGGAAAAATTGATTGCGATAAAGTTCAAAATATGATCCACGTTTCGCAAGTAATTCTTCATGAGTTCCCATTTCAATAATTTTCCCCATATCGAGCACAATAATTTTATTGGCATTAATAATTGTCGATAGACGATGGGCAACAATAAAACTTGTACGATCTTTTAATAAGGTTTCTGTTGCTCTTTGAATAACTTCTTCAGATTCAGAATCGATTGATGAAGTTGCTTCATCTAAAATTAAAACTCTTGGATCTGCCAACACTGCACGTGCAAATGAAATAAGCTGTTTTTGTCCCACAGATAAAAGGTTTCCACCTTCACCTACATGAGTGAAGTATCCTTTATCAAGATGTTTCACAAAATCATCGACACCAACAATTTTAGCGGCATTTATGACTTCTTCATCTGATGCATCCAATCGTCCATAGCGAATATTTTCTAAAACATTTGTACTAAAGAGATGTGGACTTTGAAGCACATAACCTAAGCGTTTATGAAGCCAATGTAGGCTTCTATCTCGGTAATCTTTTCCATCGATGAGTATCGAACCACTCGTTGGTTCATAAAATCTTGACAATAAATTAATAATTGTTGTTTTACCAGAACCCGTGTGCCCAACTAAAGCAACACTTTCACCAGCTTTAACAGTTAAATTAAATTCTGTTAAAATATCTTCATTTTCTTTATAGAAGAATGACACATCTCTAAATTCAATGTCTCCCTTTAACTCTTCCCAGTTTTCAAACTTATCATGAAATAGCGTTCCATACGTTTCTTCCACTTCTTTTGAATCTTTAATCTCAGGTTCAGTTTCAATTAAACTAATGATGCGTTCTGCCGAAGCTTGAGCATTTTGAAAATCAGAAACAATTCTAGATAAAGACATAATTGGTTCAAAGAAATTAACCGTATATGCAATAAACATCTGAAGTGTACCAATTGTTATTAAAGCTTCAAAAAACAATAAATAATACGAACCTTGAACCATCGTGGTAGCAACCGCTGTATATGAGAGCACTAAAAGTATGGATGAAAATAATGCAGATGAAACGACAGCCTTAATACTTGATCTTTTCAGTGATCTTGCTGTTTGTTCAAATTCTTCATAATTGCTATCTTCGATGCTTAAACTCTTTGTTGTTTTAGCTCCTAAAAAACCTTCATTATATTGCGCGGTTAATTGCGAATTATATCTTCTTGCATTACGGTGTTGATGTAAAATTTTCTTTCGGAAGAAATAAGTCACGATAAACATAATTGGTAGGATAGCAGTCACAATTAATGCAAGCTTGAAGAATGTAAGATAGAGAACAATTAAAATGAATATCATCGATAAGAATGCCCAAACAAGATCAACTAATCCCCATGAAATAATTAAAGATAAACGTCTGGCATCTGAAGTCATTCTTGCCATAATCCAACCATGTGGTGTTTTATCATAATAAGAAAATGATAATCTTTGTAAATTTTTAAACGCTTGACGTCTTAGTTCAAAACTTGTTTCAGCTTCAATAATTCCAGCTTGATCAATAAAACCCCAAACTGCGAGTCCAAATCCTAGAGCTAATAAAAGATTTGCAGCTACAAAATATGGCCATGTTCCATAATCGCCTTCAATAAAGAATTTATCAATCGCATATCGATTGAGTAGGGGAATCATCGCATCTAAAAATGCGAGAATCCCAGAAAACATGATGAGTAAAAATATCCGTTTTTTCGATTTGAAAATGACAGATATGATTTTCTTCCAAGTCCCGAGTTTTACTTTATACTCATTATCATTATAATCATCATGCATGGGACTCACCTTCTTTCAAAAGTGCTTCGAATTCAGTCTCAAGCTTGCCTTGGATATCCCAAAGTTTACGATATAATCCACTTTGCTTACTGAGTTCGGCATGTGTTCCAATGGCTTGAATTTGACCTTGATCTAGCACAATAATTTGATCAGCTTCTTTTGCTGTCGTGATTCGGTGGGTAATAATAATCGTAGTTTGTTTAGATTCTTTATCTTGCAAAGCTTCACGAATCATCGTATCTGTTTTTGTATCCACAGCACTTAAAGCATCATCAAAAATTAAGATTGGTTTATCTTGAACTAAAACACGGGCGATAGCCACTCTTTGTTTTTGCCCACCAGATAATGTCGTTCCTTTTTCTCCAACAATTGTATCATAGCCTTGTTTAAAGGTTTTAATATCTTTTTCTAATGCAGCAATGCTCGCAGCTCTAAATACATTGTCCTTATTAACATCTTTATGCGCAATCGCTATATTTTCAAACACGGTTTTAGAGTATAGGAATGGGTCTTGTAAAACAACGCCAATTTCTTTACGAATATGCTTCTTTTTAATATCACGTAGTGAAATACCATCAATATAGATGTCTCCACCTTGATAGTCATACATTTTTAATAGTAAATTGATAATCGTTGACTTGCCACTACCTGTACGGCCGATGATCGCAACAGTTTGTCCTGCTTTTATACTAAAATTGACGCCTTTTAACAAATTTTCATTGGTATCTGAAAATTTAAATGAAACATCTTTAAATTCAATTTCACCTTTGATCTGTGGTTCTAATGTACCATCAATTAAATATTCACTTGGTAATTCCAAAATTTCATTAATCCGATCTGATGCAACTAAAGCTTTCCCAAAATCATTAATAATACGTCCTAATCCTCTTACTGGCCAAATTAGCATGCCAACCAATGATAGAGAAGCAATGACATCTGCAGCATCCATCGTTTGGCGTTGTACAGAATATACACCAATCGCAATAATGACTAAATATTGAGAAATACTCATGAAATCCATGCTACCCCAATAGATTGCTACAATACGATTTGCTCTTTTTAACTGATCGCGATATTTGGTGTTTTTATCTTCCATTTTTGTAATTTCAAATGCTTCATTCGCGAATGCTCTGACGACTTTAGAGCCAGCTAAATTCTCTTGAATAACATTCATCATATCAGCTTCAGTGTCTTCAATTTTTTTGAATATTTTATCCACTTTAACGAAATAAAGAATTGATGAAGTCGCAATCAAAGGCAAAATAGCTAGAGATATCCAAACCATGATTGGATTAATCCGAATGAGCTGGTATGCACCAAAAAATAATGTTGCGGCTAAATGCACAATATCGAGTGTTCTCGTTGCTAAAAAGTTTGTCGTTGTTTCAACATCAGAAGTCACTCTTTGAATCAAGTCACCTGTATCGGTATTATTGTGATATTGGTAACTTAAATCCTGAATATGTTTATATAACTTCATGCGCATTCTTTCAGCCATCGATTCTAACAGCGTCCCTTTAGACCACATTTCAATAAATCTTAATGAAAATCTAAACACCTGTAAAATCAATAAAGATATCGCAATCCGCATCACAATTTCCATAATGTCTGTTGAACGTTCAAAAAATGCAATTAAAAAACCAGGTAAGTGAACTTCACCAACCACGATATTTCCATCGGCAATGCCTGGATGACCGAGTAAAGTTTTAATTAAATATTGGGTGAACAAGGGGACATTTGAATACGTCCATTGATGAATTATGGTTAATAATCCAGCAATGATAAAGAGTATGGAAAATCCCTTGGCTAAGCGTAATAGTTTTCTTGTTCTCATGCACACACCTCCTAGCCTTTAATAGTATATAATGAATGATTCAGTGTGTCAATCTATGAAACAAAAAGAAAAGGCTTATCGCCTTTTATTTTCGTATTTAAATGGAATGCATGAGCAATTGATGCTCAATTAACCATTGATGAAGTGTTTGATGTGCTTCTTTATAGTAGTAATGTTGACTAAATAATGTTGCAGTATCTTTATATAAATAGGATAAAGTATGATAATTGTCGGTCAATAAATAGCGATTGATCAATAATTCGCGTAAATATTGGAATAAATGGGTTGTGTCTTTTAAATACTTAAACGTTAAGTGTTTAAATATAATTCCATGGGATAGTTTTTCAAAAGAATAGTTTAATTTTTCTTTGATTTGATTTTTAATTTCTTCTACTTCATTTAGATGATCTAATGATAATAAATAAATGAATAACCAATTTTCATTGACTTCGATATACGGTTTTGAAAGTAATCTAGATTTTTCATAATCCCTATGATGAAAGTAACTGAGTGTTTGAATATATGTTTTATCTATTTCTTCCATATGCGGTATCTTGTGTAATATGTCATCCATTGCTTGAATCGTTAATTGACTCGTTTGAAAAACTAAATACATAAACTGTGCTTTATCCAATTGATCAAAGGCATGCATCGTTTGTAGATTTGATACATATTTTGGATAAATATGTTCAACTTCAAATGGTCTCATCAACTCTATCGCACAGATGAATTGATGCTTTAACTCAATTGAATGAACTAAAACTTCATCAGTTGCTACTTGAGACATGAGTTTTATCGTTTCATAAGCGTCTAAATATCTTTCTTCTTTCATTAAAACTTTTGTAACACATGTTAAAAATAACGTCATCTCATCATCTAGTAAATTTGGGACATATGATTTTAAACTCTCATAATAAGGTTTAATTTTGTCATATTCATTCGATAAAATATGATGCGTAAAAATAAATAAATATGATTGATGATTTTGTTTGTTTTTATACTGTGCATATATAGAATCATCCATCATCTGATCTTGATGAAGCGCTAATAAAGCATGATGAATTTGATCGTGATAATCATGGTCATATTCATGTTGATCAAATTTCATCTTTAATCGCTCTTCAAATAATTTGATAAATCGCATGTTCGGTTTAATCAAATTATTTTCTAATTTTGACAAATATGAAACACTTGTTAAATCTAGAGCAGCTTCCTCTAATGTCATGTGAAGTTCTTTTCTTCTAAATTTCATTGCAGATCCCAAAGGGAGTGTTTCAAATGGTCTGTGTGTCTTTCTGTAGTTCAATTGTTTCTTAATTTGGTGTAGTTGTATGTACAATGTCAGCTCTCCTTTTCTACGCAATATTATAGGAATTAAATGGCTTTCAATGAACGATAATTAAAATAAAAAAGGCTTTTTAAAAGCCTCTAATATTGATGTTTTAAACTGATTTTATCAAATATTATTTTTAAACAAATTTAAATTGTCTTATGATCATATCCACATAAATCGTAAAGCGGACATTCATGACATTTAGGTTTTCTGGCTAAACAATGATATCTTCCAAAAAATATGAGTTGATGATGAAGTTTCGTCCATTTGTCTTTTGGAAATTTACGCATTAATTTTTTCTCAATCTCTAAAACTGAATCTTCAGGTTTAGCGAGTTTCAAACGCACGGACACACGTGCTACATGCGTATCAACAGCTAATGCTGGAATATGAAATGCATTCGATAAAACAACATTGGCTGTTTTTCTTCCTACACCAGGAAGCATTTCCAAATATACGCGTTGACCGGGTACCTCATCATGATATCGATGATGAATCTCATGTGCTAGGGCAATAATGTTTTTGGCTTTATTTCGATAAAGACCAATCGTTTTTAAAATGTCTTCAACTTCATTAACTTTGGCTTCAGATAAACTTTTAGGTGAAGGATATTTACTAAAAAGGGATGGTGTGACTAAATTGACTGCAACATCTGTCGTTTGTGCAGATAGTACAACTGCAACTAACAACTCAAACGTATTTTGATGATGAAGTTCAACATGTGCATCCGGAAACATGTGATCTAAAGCTTGAAGAATTGTATCAGTTCTTTGGCTCATTTTATCTTCTTAAAGATTTCATCAAGTGCTTGATCAACATCTTGATCAATTTCAATTTTTTCAGGAACTTGTTGAGTCAAAATCTTTTCAACATATTTTACACTCATTCGATCTTGTGCAGACTCTATGGCTTCTATAATGGATTTATGGCTAACTTTGTTTTCATCATACCAACGTCGAATCATCTCAAGTTCATATGGCATTAATAATCTTCCGAGTCCTTGTTCAAAACGCTTAATCGTTTCAGAAACTTCAGTTTCAACAAGTGCTTCTTTTTTTTCAATTTCATCTGCTTTAAAAAGGTCTTGGATTTTATCAAAAGTCAAATTAAGGTCAAACACTTCGCGTTCTTTCCCATCCTTTTTCTCAAGCTCGATGGTCATAAAACCTTTAGATAATAATTTTTCAATAATACTTCCGATTTCATTTATTGAATATTCAACACGGCGATTAATGGCGTTAATACTGAATGTGCGACGCTTTTTATAAATCGAAAAAAGCGCAAGTAATACGGTCATCTCTTGCATGGTGAGTTTTAATCTTTTATATTCTTTAATCAATATCCTTTCCATGGATAAATCATATTCTTCATACAATCTTTTAAGCATCATAACTCCCCTTTTTTAAAGCATCTTCAGCAGCATGTTGTTCCGCTTCTTTTTTAGTTTTACCTTGGCCAGTACCTAATATGATATGTTGGTCCAATTTAACGATAGCTTCAAAAAACTTATCGTGCGATGGACCAGTTTCTTTTATAATATGGTAACTGATATTTCGTTTAGTTCCAGATTGAATCAGTTCTTGGAGAATCGATTTATAATCTTTAATATCCCACATGGCATTCAAATATGGAACGATTAGTTTTTGGAACATTTTTTGAGTATATTTAAACCCTAGGTCTAAATAGATTGCACCAAAAAATGCTTCAAAAGCATCAGCGATCATCGCATCATTCGCACCCTTTTGTAATTCTCCGCGACCAAGTCGCATGTAATCCTTTAAATGAATTTTACTCGCATAAATGACTAAAGCTTCTTCGCATACTGCTTGAGCTCTTCTTTTTGTCATGGCACCTTCGTCTTTTAAATTTTCTTTATAAAGAAAGTCGCTCATTAAAAGTTCAATGACGGCATCTCCTAAAAATTCTAAAGTTTCGTTTTTTTCAACTTGGTTTTCATTGGCATAGGAAGAGTGCGTCAACGCTCTTTCATAGAGTTCTATATTTTTATAAGGAATACCTAAAGTTGCTAAAAATTCAATCATGCTTTCTCATCTTCCTTTTTTTCTAATATTTCAGCAACCTTTAAAATGACTTCAGCTTCAACCATTTCTTTTGCTTGTCTAATACCATTATAAAAACCATTAGCTTTTGATGCTCCTTGAGCTTTAATAACAATGCCATCAAGACCCATGAGCAAAGCTCCACCAATTTCTGAGGCATCCATTGATTTCTTAAAATTCGTGAGTGCTTTTTTCATCAAAAGTGCACCAATTTTTGAAATCAAAGTTCGTTTGATTTCACGTTTAAGAATCATGCCCATGCCCTTAGCAGTACCTTCAATTGTTTTCATCACAATGTTTGCAGTAAATCCATCGCTAATTAATATATCAGCATCCGTTGTAAAGATTTCTTTGGGTTCAAGGTTCCCGATGAAATTAATATGCGGATTTTCTTTAAATAACTTAAATGTTTCTTTATCAAATTCTCTCCCTTTACCATCTTCAGTTCCAATATTTATTAATGCAACTTTAGGATTTTCTCTTTGAAGCACTCGATTTGCCATAATCGTTGCATAAATCGCATACTCTTCTAAATGCTCTGGTTTAAAATCCACATTAGCTCCTGCATCGAGTAAAATTCTACCTCTTCCATCATAGGTTGGTAAAATCGGAGCAATTGCTACCCTTTTCATGCTAGGCATACGTCTCACAATAAAATGCCCACCAACCACTAATGCTTGTGTTGGACCAGCACTTACCACCGCATCCGCTTTTTTATCTTTGACAGCTTGCATTGCTAAAAACATGGAAGCTTCCTTGTTTGTTCGATATTGCTTGATTGGATCTTTTTCACCCATTTCTAAAAAATAAGGCGTGTGAACGACGGTTAATCTTGGATGTTTTACTAAAAATGGAGCCATTTTGGTTTCATCACCAAAAATGGTGATTTCGATGTTTTCGAACTTTTCTAAAGCTAAAAGCGATCCCTTAACCATGGGTTCTGGTGCGTAATCTCCACCCATACCGTCAACTGCTATTCTGATCATATGTATACCTCACTTTAATTTATTTAATTATATCATAATTTTAGGTCTTCATTGATGAAACGATTTAAGTATCGATACTTCGGATTTGTTTTAAAATGACTAGAATTTAAGAGCTTCAAAACTTCTTCTTGTGCCTTTAAAAGTATGTCGTAATCCGTTTGTAAATCTAAGAATTTAAATTCAGGAAAACCGCTTTGATCAAGTCCAATAAAATCTCCTGGACCACGTTGTTTCAAATCGAATTCACTTAATTTAAAGCCATCTTGAGTCTTTTTTAAGACATCGAGTCTTTCATGATCAAGACCATTTGTTACAAGATAACAAACACTCTTTAAATGGCTTCTACCCACACGACCACGAAGTTGATGGAGCTGAGCTAAACCAAATCGTTCTGCTGAGAAAATCGCAATCATTGTAGCGGTTGGTAGGTCAATACCTACTTCAATCATGGATGTTGAAAGTAAAATACTTCCTTGATTCTCAATAAATTTTTTCATCGAAGACTCATTTTCTTCTTTCGATTGTTCTCCATGTAACATATAGACGTGATGAAATCCATAAGTATTTAACAGTTCTAATATTGTATCCATATTATCGTTTAACCGATCGGAATGAATTGCAGGTACGACTAAATAGACATGTTCTTTTTTTGCTATTGTTAATTTAATATCTTCAATTAATGGTGTCATATCATCACGATGAATGATCTGCGTTTCAATGAGTTTTCTTTGTTTGGGTTTTTCTTTGATGGCACTCACATGTGAATCCCCATAAACAACCATCGCTAAAGTCCTAGGTATCGGAGTTGCAGTTAAATATAAAACATCTTTGTGCAATGCTTTATCAATCAATTGTTGTCTAGCTTCCACACCAAATTTATGTTGTTCATCGATGATGACTAAGCCTAATTGACGAAATTTAACATCTTCTTCAATCAATGCATGCGTGCCAATCACCATATCGTAATGATTGAGTTCTAAATCCATTTTTTCTTTCTCTTTATTTTTTGTACTACTCGTTAATCTTAAAATTTTGAAATCGTGAATCATCGATGTGAAAAATTGATAGTGTTGATTCACAAGTAGTTCTGTTGGCGCCATGAAGGCAACCTGTTCTTTTGCTGTCATAATTGCATATGCTGCAATCAAGCTGACAATGGTCTTCCCTGATCCAACATCCCCTTGGATGAGGCGAAATGATTGAACATTCTTTTTAAAATCTCTAAAAATATCATTAACTGC
>JAQVBA010000100.1 GCA_028690555.1 Acholeplasmataceae bacterium | reverse complement strand
TACTCATCATCACACGAAATTCACGAAAAAATAACGCAAATCAGGGATTTGCTCGCAAGTCTATCGACTTGCTCAGCTGAGGGACCTAAAGGTCCCCGCCTCGGCTGAGGTCGTCGCCAACCCGCCAACGAAATACACGAAAAGGGGAACAGGGGCGGAGGAATGGATATGTCTGTTGCGGGTTTCACCCAGACTAGCACTTAATTCGGAAAATCATTAGAATATGGCCGATAAAATATTGTCAGAAATATATATATAAAAATAGCAATATACATACCTACTTGATAGAGGTTATTATGGCAAAAAGAGTGTGTGCGAACTGTGGAAAAGAAAAAGATGTATATGGTGGAAAAATTTGTTCGAATGATCATTTTATATGTGAATCTTGTTATCATTCTACTGGAAAAAGATGCCCCCTTTGCGGTAAAGAATTGAAATGATTATCCTATATTATTATTTTGTATGGATTTTTCATATAAAAGGATTGTTTTTCCATTTTCCCATGTTTCGTATAGATAATAGTAATTGTTGAGAGCATTTTACTACATCCCAGGTTGGATAATATAATTTATCTTTTGAATTTAGCTGAATCAACAACTGTGTGATTTAATCTGGCACCATCATGTGCAAATACGCCAAAACTTCTCCATACAATAGAATCTGTAGAAACGTAGATTAGATTGGTTATGCTTCTACTCTCGAAATATTGGTCATCAACAGTATTTAGTTTTATCTCAAACTGAGTTATTAATATTGATCATCTATATTTTATAGAGCTCCTCTCAAGTTTTCCTTTCCTCCGTATACTCCACATTAACACCTCGAGATAATTATAAATAGCAATAATACAATAAGATATTTCGTGGGAGATATGGATTATAAAAAAAATTATGCATACTTTAACACAGCAAATCATCTATTATGGAACGCATCTGCTGGTCTAATTATTGATCAACAATGTGAAGAAGAGATTAAAGATATTAAGAAAAAAGCTTTGGATGAGTTAGAACTAGTTGAGGATCAAATTACTAACTCTATAATTTGTCATGGCTATAATTATCACGAAGCAACGAAAACAATAACTGTCCTCGGAAAAAAACTTCAAAGTTCAGCTTATCACACCAACAAACGAGGAAAAGATGGTGCAATTCGTTCTACGTATTATGATGCAACAGTTTTCTTATTTACAACAGATAAACTATATAGTTATCACTACTTATTCTCTTTGACATCTAAGGAGAAAAAGAATATTTCAACTGCTGAATATCCATTCCATAACATTGCCTCAGTCTCACTATCTGAAGATACTGCTGAATACTCATACGATGACCTAATACGGAAAGGAATTCAGCAATTCAATTATCCTGTTGTAAAAGTAACTGCATATGATGGAAATTCCTGTATTTTTCCAATTCGTGATGTAAACGATGAACTAAAAAGTTCATTAATTGTTATAAATCAGCTTTTACAAAAGAAAAACAGTGGTTCTGAATTGGGTGATTCCTCAGATGTACAGAATAGTATTTATTGTTCTCAATGCGGAAAAAAACTGCCAGCTGATGCTAAATTTTGTATTGGGTGTGGAAACAAACTCAAATGACATAAGATAGGCATTTTTTTCTCTCTCAAAAATCTTTTTCTCTCTATTTCTTGAAAGGAATGATAATATCGGCTAGAATGGTTTGTATTCTATTCTCTCCCTCTCTGGCAGTTGAAGGTATTGGTACGTAGTTTGAGTATCTTTATTAATTCATACACAATTCTATTGATATTTCCTAAGACTATAGAATATTTCTATTTAGCTTGAACATGCAAAAATCAATACTATATACTCTCTCCCTTGTTCATTGCTCTGTATAATTAAATAAAATCAATAATTCTCTGAATCAATTCAATGCTCAATCAAAAAATCTCTTATATATTTCCATGCTTTAGTGTGTTGTCAAGTAATGATTCATTAGCTGGCATACACACTTCATTATAATAACATAGGAGTGAAATCTAGCTGAATTCACTCTATTTCACATATGATGGTTTTTTAATGATAATTGTTTGGGTAATGGAGGTTTTGAAATGAAAAATCTATGTATTTTATGTGAATGAGGCGGAGATCATTGGAGTTGTTTACCACACCCGGTACAAAATCTGGCATTATTTGGGAGTTTTATCCCACAATATGGACAGTAGCTATTTCTTAGATCCTCTGATTTCTTCTCACCCACAATCGGACGATTAACAATTGCATCATCTTTTGCATAGACACCAACGTTTCCCTGGATAACAGTTTCTGCCGATAGATAGGTTACATTACTTATTGTATCATCATCTTGAGGGAGGTCATGTAAATCAATTTCAATTTCTTCGAGGATGGAAGGTTGATTATTTATTATGGCATATTTCAAACATGCTTTTAATGTATCTCTCGCTTCTTTGATTTGTTTTGAACTGACAAGGACTTTTGCTTTTTCCCTCAATGCCTCTAATATATAGGTTCTGTTCTTATCAGAGGCATTATTTATAGCTTTATCTAAATACACAAGAGCTGGTTCATATTTATCCCATTTGGCGTAGACTCTCCCTTTCCAAAGATAGGCTAAAGTAGCTCCAGTCTCTCTTTCGTTGAAATGAGTGAAATTATTCAACGCTAAGTCAAGCATCCTGTTTGCTTTTGGATAGTTTCCCTCTAAATAAGCAAGTTCTCCAAAATTAACTGCTCTATCGTAACACAACTGAGATTCACATGAGTTTTCCCAGATATTCTTTGCTTCCTCAACATTTTTTATGACTCCATCCCCCTCATAATAATAAAAACCAAGATCACACTTTGCCAGTGCATGACCCTTTTCGGCTGCTTTGGTGTGCCACTCCACTGCTTTTTTCAGATCTTTTTCGACCCCAAAACCATTGAAATAGCATACACCAAGATTGAATTGTGCATCTGAAAATTCTTGTTCGGCTGCTTTAGTGTGCCACTCCACTGCTTTTTTCAGATTTTTTTCGACCCCTAAACCATAAAAATAGCATGAACCAAGATTAAATTGTGCCGTAGCATATCCAAGTTCAGCTGCCTTTGTGTACCACTCCACTGCTTTTTTCAGATCTTTCGCTACTCCTTCGCCGTTAGAATAACACACTCCAAGATTGAATTGTGCTATAGCTTCTCCCTGTTCAGCTGCCTTTATGTACAACTCCACTGCCTTTTTCTGATCTTTCGCTACACCCTCACCGTTTGAATAACACACTCCAAGATTTGTTTGTGCTATAGCTTCTCCCTGTTCAGCTGCCTTTATGTACCAATACACTGCTCTCTGTGAATCTTTAACCACCCCTTCACCAGTCTCGTAACACAATCCAATATTTAATTGAGCTGTTGCATCTCCCTGTTCTGCAACTTTCTTATACCAATATGCCGCTTTTACCAAGTCAATTGCTACTCCTTCACCATTCTCATAACATTGTGCAAGAGTGTTTTGTGCCGTAACATCTCCCTGTTCAGCTGCTTTGGTGTACCACGCTACTGATTTATTCAAATCTTTAGCTACTCCCTCGCCATTTTTATAACATCTTGCAAGAGTGTTTTGTGCCATAGCATCTCCCTGTTCAGCCGCCTTCGTGTACCACTCTACTGCTTTTTTCAAATCTTTTTCCACTCCCTCCCCTCTCTCATAACATCTCCCTCTTTTGAAGTATTCCTCAGCTCGATTTTCCTTATTAAAAAAGCTAAATGCCATCTT
>JAQVBA010000099.1 GCA_028690555.1 Acholeplasmataceae bacterium | reverse complement strand
GACGGCAGCTCGGCCGCGGCGGGGAAAATGAGGAGAGCGGCGAGGAGGAGGGCCAGGGGGAGGATTTTCCGGGACATGATGATGATGTTCTGAGATTCTATGGAGAGGTGAGGGTAATAAGGATATGGATGCGAGTATAGTCAAAAGTCATCCCAATGAAAGTAAATTATGTTACAATTGGACCGTGTTCTTCACTCTTCGTTGTGATTCATTATATATCTTAGACTAGTGCTTGTGATTAATTTAAATATACTAATATCCCATGATACATTTAGAGCGGTTTCATATGGCTGACGATATATTTGATCTAGAACAATTGGGTAAGGCGAAAAAAGTGATGGATATGCTGGCTTTTGGTCAAAATCCTCTCACTGGGGATCCACTCCCGAATGATACGATTCTCAATACTATTGAACTTGCCCGCTCATTTTTCTTTACTTCTCAGGTTTTATCAGAAATAATGGCAAATGGCATGCCTAAATCGAGATCTTGTTCAACAAGGTTGTACAAAAAACAATTTGCGATTACCGATGAACAAATACAGGCATCCATTTCATCAGTACCTCAAACAATTACGAATTTTATAAAAATTGTTAATGATGTTGTTCAAGATGATTCAATGGTAAAGCTAAAGTCAGCAAGTGTTACCTCTTGGCTTGTCGAACAAGGATTAATGGAAATATCTGTTGATCCAATCTCTCATAAGACTCTTCGTCTACCAACTGAAAAAGGCAACTTCATGGGTATTACTACAGAAAAAAGAACATCCATCAATGGTGACTATACTGTAGCTCTCTATTCAAAGGAAGCACAGTTATTTGTTCTTGAAAATATTGATGATATCTTATCCTATAATTACGAGAAGGAATAATCCCTATAATAATAAAATATGCCAGATATTTGTCGAATTTGCACTGCTCGAAAATATAAAGGTTTGATTGCATGTTCAACGTGCAGTCTCTTCCCCTCAAAACAAAAAGTCGATGTTCAGAGTCCCCAACCAACTCAAGTATTGGATTATACCCATCTTCCTGAGATATTCTCCTCTTTCAATAAAGACTGCAGAATAAATGAAAATGATACTAAGTTTTCTCAATCTCTCCTTCAAAAATATGAATCATATTATCGTGCATTATCAACTCCGGCAATTAGAAAATATATTGAGAAAAATGCCTTAAAACTTGGCATCGAGAAAACACAGATTGAACAGTTTATTGAAAAATATCCTGTAAAAACTAAATCCGATTTCGCAAAAAATGTTCCTAATATTGTAGAATCCAACAAAGAATATTTCGACAAGATACTATTGCCAATTGATAAAAATATCTCACTTGATGAGGATCAACGAAAAGCTGTGGTAATCGATGGAGATCATTGTCTGATCATCGCCGGAGCTGGTGCTGGAAAAACAACGACCATGGCTGCAAAGGTGAAATACCTCGTAGATAAACAAGGTATATCTCAGGAGGATATTGTCGTTGTATCATACACAAATGAAGCCATTGGTGAACTTCAGGATAGGATTAACAATAAATTACACCTGCCCAATGTTCGAATATCCACATTTCATTCATTTGCCTTTAGTTTAATCAAACAACTGAGAAAAGATGCAGAAAATAGTAATCCAGAGGTGATTCGGGATGGTGGTTCCTATAGTATCATCTCAGATCTCCTTGTCACTAAAATCTATGAAAACAAATCATTATTGAGAAATCTGGTGTTATTTTTGGGATACTATTTTGATCTCCCTGCTGATGTATTCAAGTTTGAAAATCTTAATCAGTATCATGAATATAATGCTTCTCAGAATTACCAATCACTAAAAAGCAATCTGGGGGAATATATAAAAAAAGTTGCAGTGAAGCGTGAGGCTAAAACCAAGACGTTAACCGGGGAGTATCTCCGTTCGACTCAGGAAGTACAGATTGCAAACTATCTCTATTTACATAATTTGGAGTATGAATACGAGAGACCGTATCCATATCCGATACCAAATGCCAGAAAAAAGTATACGCCGGATTTCTTTATTCAGCAAGGAGATAATTGTGCATATCTTGAACACTATGGGATAACAGAAGATTATCGAAGTGATATATTTTCACCGGATGAACTTAAAAGATACACAAAAAGTATTCAGGATAAGCGAAATCTGCATAAAGAACATCATACGACCCTTATCGAAACGTGGTCCGTGTACAACGACCATCGCCAACTCATAGATCATCTTGAGGAAGTACTAATTAAGAATGGTTTTGGGTTGAAACTCCGTGATTTGACCGAAGTATACGAAAAGCTCGTGGCTACTGACAAAGATAAATATATTTCGAAGCTCGCAGAATTTTTGAATAGGTTTATCGGTCTCTTTAAATCTGCGGGATACACGAAGGAGGATTTTGCCAGACTGCGAGAAAATGCCAATCCAAGAACGGAACTTTTTCTCAATATTGCAGAGCAGGTCTATGAGTACTATCAAGATCAACTTCATCAGACAGATCACATCGATTTTGCCGATATGATCAATGATGCCTATTTCTATCTGAAAGAATTCAAAAAACAAGGCGTTACCCCCCTTCCCTACAAGTATATTATTATTGATGAGTTTCAGGATATCGCTCGTCAACGATTTAACCTGACAAAGGAGTTGGCCGATGTTACTCATGCCCGAGTAATTGCCGTAGGAGATGATTGGCAATCCATTTTTGCCTTCTCCGGGAGTGATATTACCTTGTTCCTAAAGTTTAGAGAAATCATGGGGTCGGGAAAAGAGCTGCAGATTACTCATACATATCGAAATTCGCAACAACTCATTGATATTGCCGGATCTTTTATTCAGAAAAACAGTAGTCAAATTACAAAGAAACTTCTCTCTCCCAAATCTTTAGCTGATCCCATTGTTCTGGTTCCATATGATGACAGCTTTAATGTAATGCAGCATCTGGCTGATGTTGTTACAAATACTATTGGGAAAATATGTGAGGAATACGGGCGCGAATCCCAAATTCTCCTGATGGGTAGATATAATTTTGATATGAAAAATCTTCTGAATACAAAGAAATTCACTGAGATACAAACTGGGAAGTCAAAACGGATAATCAGATGTGTGCAGTATCCTGAGGCAAAGCTTGCATTTATGACCACGCATAGCGCGAAGGGATTAGGGTATGATAATGTCATTCTCCTCAATATGCGTGAAGGTAAGTTTGGTTTTCCCTGTCAAATAGAGGATGACCCGATTTTGAAACTGGTTATGCATGAAGATAGGACAATACCTTTCGCTGAAGAGCGAAGATTGTTTTATGTGGCGCTGACCCGAACAAAAAATCATATATATATCGCTACCCCGATGTATCATCCATCAAGATTCCTCTTAGAACTTATCAGAGATTATCAGTTGCCTCGTCCAGAAAATATGTGTATGGGGGTTACTGAAAAATCAATTTATACTTGCCCTATTTGTGGGTGTCCATTAAAGTTCGAGTTCAATAAAAATTATGGCATCAATCTTTATTTGTGTACAAATGAGCCAGAAATATGTGATTTTATGACAAATGATCTTATTAATAAGTATGATATAAAGAAGTGTCCTGTATGCGATGATGGATATTTAATTGTTAAAGTGAAAAATGGAGATGTTTTCTACGGTTGTACTAATTATCACAATTCCAATTGCAACTATATGGAGCCTATTCTCAGTATAAAGAATATGTGAAAAATTGACTATCTCTCTTAGCCGGTGACGGGTTGGGTGATGGTAGTGGTGACGGATAACAAAGCC
>JAQVBA010000098.1 GCA_028690555.1 Acholeplasmataceae bacterium | reverse complement strand
AGTAATGTTTTGAAATCACTTGGTAATTCTGTATAACAATTGGCTTGATGAACATAGGTTACAATAAATTCTTTCTTTTGTTCAAGGGCAATTCTAGTAAGCCTTACAACAAGTTCCATATCTTCGCCGACGGTATCTTTTTTCATCTTACTGCTTGAGGTTAAATATCCACCAGCTTCAATGAGTGTTTGACGATCAAACATACCAAACGCTCCGGAGATAATTAATAAGCTTCTTAATCTAGACCATCCAATACGACCTGTTGTAAAGGCACGTAAATACTCAAGCGTTTGGAATTTCACTAAAGGTTTTTGTCCAAGTCCATGGGATTCGATTTTCCCTTTATCCACAACAGAACCATTGACAGGGACAATATTACCACCAAGTGCAATATGTTTCTTTGTTTCATCTAAAGTCACACTCATCATTTTTAAGAGTGCATCTTCTTCTAAAAGTGAATCTGCATCAATACCACAAACATAATCATGTTTTGCTACATTAATCCCAACATTTAAGGCGTCAGCTTTCCCGCCATTTTGTTTATCAATAACAATTAAATTTGGAATTCTTTGATTAACATATACCCCTCGAATGGGTTTCGTTTCAATTGATTCTACGAAAAACGGATGTTTTCTTTCCAATTCAAAATGTGATTTCAAGATTTCAATCGTGTTGTCTTTAGATCCATCGTTAACCACAATGACTTCAAATTTAGGATATTTTAAATTTAAAAGTGCGGTCACACTCTCGACAATCGATAATTCTTCGTTATACGCAGGAGCAATAATTGAGATGCTCGGTAATAAATTTTTATGAAATAATAAGGATTGTGATTTCATTCTATACAATGTATCTCTAACATAAGCTCCACGAATTGAAATCGCAAGCAACAAAAGATATATACCATTCACGGATAAAAAATAAAGCACTAAATAAATATTAATTGAAATGATAAAATCATTAAAATCAAAAGGATCACCAATCATCCAATCTCTTGCATGAAAAATAACATATAACAACGGTAGAACGATAATTGCAAGAATAATATATCTTAATATCCACGTGGTTCTCTTTTTTTCTTTAGGTGGTTTCTCACGTTGTATGATGGATTGAGGTTTTTTCATTATGCCCATCTTCATGAGTAGATTTTGTGATAAGTAAATAGAAAATTGATCAAGTAAATATAAATCTTTTGTACTATGGGTGGTAATCAATTTCATCATTTTTTCTTCAATGGCTTTGTCTTTATTTTGATTCATAAAATCAATCACATCTTCGATGATATGAAGATCAAACATTCTTTCAATCATCTCTAAGATGTAGTCATACTGTCCGGATTTTAGTTGAACCATTAAATAATCAATGCGATGTGATAATACCCGTGTGATCGCATCTTTCTCGAATTGGTCTTTCGCTTCAGGATAATAACTTAAAAGATACAAAAGTAGTGATTTTGAATCATAAATAATTCTGGATAACGCCTTAATACGGTCTTTATCCCAAAAAGAGCCATCCATATCTTTTAATAACTGATCCACCATGGATTGATGTATCAGTAAAGATGAAGCATGAATCGTGATTTTTCGAATGTAATCGTTTTGATGATGCAAATTTTGTTCATTCACAATATCTTCAGGATACATTTTAGATAGAGCTTCATAAGCATAAATCGTTAAAGGTGCTAGATGATCTAAATCTTGACACAACTCCATTAAATAAGCTTTTAATTCGATGTCTAGATGCTCTTCTGCAAGTTTGATGAGTAACATTTGAGTCGATGGTTTATCTTTTTTAATCAGCATTGGAAAATAAGGTTTAAAATCGTGATAATGTTTGATGGCTAAACTGTAAATCCAGTCTTGATATATCTTTGTTCCCTTTTCAAGCGTTTCAATCAGTCTCATCATGAGTTCATGTGATAAGTGTGATACGAGCGTCTGAAATAACATAAACAACACGGTTTCATCTTTTTCTTGATAAAACCTTGTTTGAATGATATCAACCAGATGTAAATGCGATAAATAATGTATCGCAATCTTTCGTTTCAATGCTTGAGGATGATTTACTTGTTTCATCATCTTTTTTATAAAACGTGTATGAATCACATCATCTTCAATGATTTGCCTGATATCATGTTCAATGATCATTTGTGTTTCAACATCAATCCAAGCATCTACAAAAAATTTGACTGAACAAGGAAGTTCCACATTTTTACCATCATAATAACGATCAAAAAGATAATCTCTTGCTTTTGCATTGAGCTTATCCATTTTTCCATGATGATATTTTTGAATCCAAATGCTCAAAATTAAGATGAAAGATAGACTTAACAAACCATAAAAAATAGTCCATATCCACATGTCTGTCATATTTTAATCTTCCGTTCTTTAAAACGTTTGACAAGACCAATAATCTCATCCATGGCCACAGGCTTCTCTAATATTAAATCGACGCCAAGTGCGTTACCACGTTTAATATTTTCAATCGTTTTATTATGAGAAACCATTAAAAAAGGCATATTTCGATAAATTGATTCATTCATTAAGCGTTTTAACTCAAAACCATCGAGTTTCGATAAATTAATTTCTGATATGACGACATCAATCGGTTTCTCTTGAATGATTTCCATCGCTTCAGAAACAGAGGATGCGACAATGACTTCATAATCGATTCGATGAAAAATACGAATCATCATATTTTGTGAGAGTTTATCTTCATCCACAATTAAAATTAAGCCTTCTAAATAATGAACATCCTCAGATTTTTGACTCACAATTTCTCCATATCCAATACGCTTCGCAATAGCCATTCTTTTTTCTAAGATATCAAATACAGATTGAATTTTTAAGTCGTGATTCGCTAAATCCTTCATCTCGTCACTTGTAACAATCGAAATGGATACCGTCACTTTATCAATGAATAAAACGGATGATTGAATCGCATTTTTTATCATTAAAGCAGCTTTTTCAAGCATTTCTAATGTGGCATCATGTTTATAAACAATGATGCCTGGACCTGATTGACGAAACATCAAACATGCATCGTCCTTTAATTGTTCAATGAGATATGCAAGTGTTCTTAAAGCCTCATCACCAGCTTTTTTTCCATATTGATGGTTAATTTCATTCAATTGATCAATTTGAATTAACATCAATCCAAAACAATAATTCGGATTGTAATCTTCTAAACGTTTTTTCATCATTTCTCTTAAAACGGATTGAAGATAAAGCCCAGTTGTTTTACTTTTAATGCTTAAATCTTTACTTTCTTTAATGGCTTGGTTCAAGGCATCAATCCGTTTTTCTAGTTCTTCTTTTTCAATGCCTAAGTTTTGAGCTTTTAAATCGTTTTTTACAACTTCACTCTCGTAAATCATCGGCTTTGGCAAATGATAATCACTAGAATATTTGTAAATTGTTTTTTCTAAAATTGATAGCCATAAAAAACCTTTTTTTAAATAGATATGCTCAAAATAGTGATTCCATAAAGCATATCCCACAAGTTCTGATGCATTAAACCACAAGGTATCTTGATCAAATGTAATTTTCGAATCAGAAAAACAATCCAAAATTTCTTGTTTCGAAAAGTGATTTTTGAGTTGCACTTGCATATCATTTAAAGCATCCGTAAAATCAAAAATACGTCTAAGCCCACCTTCTTCTTCATAGGGTTGACTTTGATTATAAAATTGAAGAGAGTGCAAGTGTTCTAAAACTTGATCGATTTCATAGATTTCATAACCCTTACCATAAAGCGGATAAATGGTTTGGATTCTTT
>JAQVBA010000097.1 GCA_028690555.1 Acholeplasmataceae bacterium | reverse complement strand
ATTCAATATCCTGCAGATGATATCAATAGTGAGTGGAAGACCACACACTTTGATTATCACTCATTTGAATCGAATTTGATTAAGCTTGATATCTTGGGTCATGATGATCCAACGATGATTAAGTTTTTGATGGATTATGTGTTAGAAAATGAAGATGAATTCCCATTCCATAGAGCCCAAGATATTCCCTTAGATGATCCGAAGGTTTATGAGCTTTTCTGTGGTACGGATATTATAGGCGTTAAGCCAGCAGAGATCATGAGTGATGTCGCATCTTATGCAATTCCTGAATTTGGAACACAGTTCACCAGACAAATGCTTGTCGATATTAAACCCAATACGTTTGCAGGATTAGTGAAAGTCTCTGGACTATCCCATGGAACTGATGTGTGGTTAAAAAACTCACAATCTTTAATTACTGGAACCACGGATTATGGTAACATCCATTTTAATGATATTATCGCGTGTCGTGATGATATCATGGTTCAGCTCTCTGAATTTGGTCTTCAACCAATTCGGGCATTTGAAATTATGGAGTTCGTGCGTAAAGGTAAACCATCGAAAGATAAAGCCAAATGGTTAACCTATGAACAAGAAATGAAGAAGAATAATGTTCCAGATTGGTACATTTGGTCAGCAAGTCAAATTAAGTATATGTTTCCAAAAGCCCATGCTGCAGCTTATGTCATCATGGCGATGCGTATTGCGTGGTTTAAAGTCTATAAGCCTTTATTATTCTATAGTGCATTCTTTTCAAAACGCGCCGTACAATTTGATTATGAAACGATGATTGCGGGATCGAATGCGATCCGCAATAAAATGATCAATATCAATGAAACATTTAATAAAAAAGTCAAAGATGAAAACTTGATTGTCACCCTTGGTGCAGCTTTAGAAATGACCAAGCGTGGTTATAAGTTTTTACCCATTGATATAAACCTTTCAGATGCCACAACATTTACGATGGAAAAAGAAGGTCTTAGAATGCCATTTAGTGCAATTGATGGTTTAGGAAGTTCTGTAGCTTATGATATTATTGAAAAACGAAATGAGCGCTCTTTCACCTCAAGAGATGATGTCAAAGAACGCACAAAGATCAATAAAACCATTTTTGAACGTTTAGAATCCTATGGTGCATTTAAAGATTTAAATTCGGAAAATAATGTGATTGAGGCGGGATTATTTGCACTTTAATCTACAAGTGATATAATAATCGTAGATTATAAAGGAGTGATCAATAATGCGTGATACATCAAATCCAGTCTTTCGTTCAATTGAACGTAGTCAAACATATACAAGCGCGTATACTGCAACTTATGGTGGCATTATCGGAAAAACATTATTTCTATTATTTGTAGCGGTTGCTGCAGGTGTTTTATCGATTATGTATATTCCGGTGGTAACTTTGTATTCCATGTTATTTATTGCGATGATTGTCGGTTTTATTTCAGTCATGGTCGCTACAAGATCACCAAGACTTGCCATGCCTTTTTCAATTCTTTATAGTTTATCTGAAGGATTGTTACTTGGACTCATTACAGCGATTTTTGAATCGATTGTTCCAGGGGTTGCTTTTACAGCAATTATGGGAACATTAGTGATCTTCTTTGTGATGTTATTCTTATATGCATCAAGAACCATTCGTGTGACAAGCAGATTTAGAAGAATCATGTTTAGTGTCATGATTGGTCTACTTGTATTTTTCATTATTTTTGGTATACTATCATTGTTTGGTGGAACCATCATGACAAACATCATGATGAACCCACAAATTGCTTTAGGTATTGGTGCAATTATGATTATCGTTGGCGCACTGATGCTAACCCTTGATTTTGAACGTGCTGAAGCGATTGTTGAGGGTGGAGCCGATAAATCATATGAATGGATGGTTTCTGTGGGACTCATGGTGACTATCGTATGGATTTATATTGAAATCTTAAGATTTGTTGTCATCTTAACGATGATGAGAGATCGATAAATCGTTAACGAAGAATAAGTAATCCTCTAATGTTTGAAAAAAGAGAGTTTAGGGTGCTGAAAGCTAAACCAAACATGGATGGATGAATTCATCTTTTGAGAGGTGCTAATCACACACGTATACCTTGCGTTAAAAGGTTTGAGGGCTAGAGACATCTAGAACTAAGGTGGTACCGCGTAATTTATACGTCCTTAGCATGACTAAGGGCGTTTTTATTTTATAGATAAAGGAGTGTATCAGATGAAAGAACAATTAATGAAAATCAAAGAAAAAGCACTGGAAGCTTTATTACTTGCAAAAGATTTAAGTGAGATTGAAAGTGTCAAAAATCAATATTTAAGTAAAAAGGGTGAGATTAGTTTACTGATGGGTGAGCTTAGAAATCTAGACCCGAGTGAAAGACCTGCTTTTGGTCAAATGGTGAATCAATTAAAAGTTGAAGTTGAACAAGCGCTTTATGATAAAAAATCAATTTTAGAAGAAGAAGCTTTATTAGCATCTTTAAAAAATGAGAAGATTGATGTCACGCTACCTGGGGTTAAACTTTATGAAGGTTCGATTCATCCACTCAATCAAGTGATTGAAGATGTTGAAGACTTCTTTATAGGGCTTGGGTATGAAGTTGCAGAAGGTCCTGAACTCGAAAATGATCATTATAATTTTGAAATGATGAATCTTGATAAAGATCATCCAGCACGAGCGATGCAAGACACATTCTATACGGATGAAACGCATTTATTAAGAACCCATACATCGCCTGTGCAAGCACGCACGATGTTAGCAAAAAAAGGACAACCTTTAAGAATCATTTGTCCTGGGAAAGTCTATAGAAGAGATGATGATGATCCAACCCATAGCCATCAATTCATGCAAATTGAAGGCTTGGTCATTGATCATCATATCCAATTTGCTAATTTGAAAGATGTGCTTTTAAAGATGGCTCAACACTTATTTGGTAAAGAACGGATGATTAGACTCCGTCCTTCCTATTTTCCATTTACTGAACCTTCTGTTGAAGTCGATGTCTCTTATGTCAAAAAGGATGGAAGTATTGGTTATATCGAAGTTTTAGGTGCTGGACAAGTGCATCCGAATGTCTTAAAAATGGGTGGATATGATCCCCATGAATTCCAAGGGTTCGCTTTTGGAATTGGGGTTGAACGGATTGCTATTTTAAAATATGCAATTGATGATATTCGTCATTTCTATCAAAATGATTTACGCTTCTTAGATCAATTCAAGGGGGTTAACCGATGAAAATATTAGAACACATGCTCAAAAACTTTATTGATGTCCCATCCAATATTTTTGAGTTAACAAACCAAAAAATCATTGAAGTTGAATCATTTGGCAAATTAAATGATGCAACCAATTTAGTCATAGGTCACGTGTTAACGTGTGAAGATCATCCAAATTCGGATCATCTTCATTTAACAACGGTTGATTTAGGCGATCGTGTGGAACAAATTGTCTGTGGTGCATCAAATGTTTCTAAAGATCAATATGTCATTGTTGCTCAAGTAGGGGCCATACTCCCTGGTAATTTTGAAATTAAAGCATCTAAGATTCGTGGTGAATATTCAAATGGTATGATCTGTTCATTAAAAGAATTAGGCTTTGAAGATAAAATGATTCCTGAAATCTTTAAAGATGGTATTTATGCCTTTGATGAAAAAAAAGAAATCGGCAAACCAGCATTGGAAGTCTTAGGACTTGAAGGTTGGGTGATGGAACTTGGGCTAACGCCAAATCGTGGTGATTTATTATCGATTTTAGGATTTGCTGAAGATGTCGCATCCATGACCAA
>JAQVBA010000019.1 GCA_028690555.1 Acholeplasmataceae bacterium | reverse complement strand
TTTTCTTTCTAGTCCTAATCGTTTATAAACTTTCATAAGTTTTTTAGAAGCTACATGTCTTGCTTTTTCAGCACCTTGGTCAAGAATTTTATCGAGTTCAGTGCTATTCATGATTTCAAAATATTTACTTTGAATGGGACGAATAGCATCAGCAACCACTTCGGCTAAATCATTTTTAAACACTTGATAATTTTTATTTTCATACATTTCTTCAAGTTGTTTAATTGAATGATCAGTTAGTGCACTGTAAATCGTTAATAGATTTGAAATTCCAGGTTTTTTCTTTGGATCAAATTTGATGAAGCCATCAGAATCTGTTACCGCACTTTTTATTTTATTACGAATTTGTGCTAAATCGTCTAAGAGAAGAATATATGATTTTGGATTATCAGCACTTTTTGACATCTTTTTCGTTGGTTCTGTCAAAGACATGATGCGTGCTCCCGTTTTTGTGAAATATCCTTCAGGAATGGTAAATGTTTGGCCATAAGCATTATTAAAACGAACCGCTAAATTCCGCGTTAATTCAAGATGTTGTTTTTGATCTTCGCCAATCGGGACAATATCTGCATCATAAAGTAAGATATCAGCTGCCATTAGAGCAGGATAAGTTAATAAAGAAGTTCGAATACCTTCGGTTTGTTTGCCTTTTTTATCCTTATACTGGGTCATTCTTTCCATTTCACCCACATAAGCAGTAGATTCCATCACATATCCTAATTGAGCATGCTCAGGAACTTCAGATTGAACAAAGAGATTGACTTTATTGGGATCGAGTCCACATGCTAAATAAAGTGCAGCAACACTTCGAATGTTTTTCTTTAATTCTTGTCGATTTTGTGGTGTTGTAATCGCATGCAAATCCGCAATAAAGATAAAGAGTTCTGTATCTTCTAATTCATCTTGTAGTTTTACAAATTGCTGCAAAGCACCGATGTAATTTCCTAATGTTAATTTTCCTGTAGGTTGAATACCTGATAATAATCGTTTCATTGCTTTCATTCCTTTCAAATAAAATAAAAACGTCCTTAGAATTTCTAAGGACGTATGAATATACGCGGTGCCACCTTAGTTCTAGATAAAATCTAGCCCTCATGGATCAATAGATCCTAAATGTTTGCTCCAAGGCCCATTCACTTATCTGTTTCTATCAGTTTTCACCACCCACTGACTCTCTAAATCAACAAATATAAGTTACTCTTCCTCTTCATTGCAACTTTATTATAACCCAATAATGCTTATTCTTCAAGTACTTTCTCGAGTTGGTCAATTAAGCTATTAAAACGCGTGATAACTGCCATAAATGTTTCTTTATTTGTTAAGTCTGCACCAGCTTTTGCTGCTTGATTGACTGGATAATCACTACCACCTGATTTCAATAAACCTTTAAAATTTTCCATTGCTTTAGGTACATTATTCTTTACATTTTCGTAAATCTTTAAAGAAGCACTGTAGCTTGTTGCATATTGATAGACATAAAAAGGTGTATGGAATAAATGTGGGATGTATGCCCAAACATATTGTTTTCCATCTTCTTCAGTAATATCTAAATCATAATAATGTTTGTAGAGGTCAATCATAATCTTCGATAAGGATTCATCTGTAATTGGAATACCTTGTTCCACAAGTTTATTAGCCTCAAATTCAAAAGTTGCAAATAATGTTTGTCTAAAGAAGGTTCCCATAATGCCATCTAAAGCTTTTTCTAATAATGCAATTTTTTGATTTTTTGAGGTTGATTGAGAAATTAAGTAATCAAGTAAACCATGTTCGTTAAATGTAGATGCGATTTCAGCAACGAAGATGGTGTAATCTGCAGATGCCATTGGTTGGTTTTCATTCGAAAATAATGTGTGTGCACTATGACCAGCTTCATGAGCGAGTGTAAATACTGAATCCAATGTCTCATCATGATTTAGTAAAATGTATGGGTGATAGCCATAAAATCCAGAAGAATAAGCACCTGTCCGTTTGCCATCTTGTGGATAAGCGTCGACAAATCCATCTTTTACAGCATCTTTTTGATGACTCTTAAATTCTTCATCATATTTTTCAATCGATTTGAAGAAAATATTTCTTGCTTCTTCAAAAGAGTATTTTGTTTCATCTTTAGTTAATTGTAGAAAACGATCATAAGTATGATATTTTTCCAATCCTAAAGCTTTCATTCTGAGTTTGATGTATCGCTTAATCGATGCTGTATTTTCATAGGCAACATCTTTTAAATTATGAAAGACAGAAACAGGAATGTTATTTCCAAATAATGCTGCTTCTAGTGCAGAAGTATAGTTTCTTGATTTAAAGTTTGCTGCTAATTGTTGTAAAACTAAATTATAAGTACTTGCAAAAGCAGTTTTATTCGTTTTATAACGTTTAAATGCAGCTTCAAAAATCAATTGACGATCTTCAGCAGTTGGAACAGTTGGAATTAATGAACGATAATTTGATTGTGTGATTGTTAATTCTTTTCCATCGCTTGTTGTAATTTTTTCATCATTAGCATCTACAATCGCTAAACCTTGGTATAAAGATGATGGAATGGATCTTGTTGGCCCAAAATTTGATAAGATCTTTTCTTGTTCAGCAGATAAGACATGCTTTTGTTGGAAGAAGAGTTTTTGCATTTGAAATTTGTAAGTTTTTAAGAAATCATCTTTTTCAACAAATGACATGATTTTTTCTTCACCAATTGAAATGAGTTCTGGTGAAACAAATGATGTTTTTTGATTTAGTTGTGATAAAAGAAGTAGAAGTTGTTGGTATTTTGAAGAATTGACTTGATTCTTCAAGTTTAAATCACTACTTAAATGAATGTAAGCATAAAGCTTATAAAGTAGTTTTGACGCTTCCTCTTCAGTTTGATAAAAAGCTTTGAAATCTTCAAAATTATGAAGTTTTCCTTGATATGAAGCAAGTTTTTCGATGTGCGGTGGAAAAAGTTTTAAATCATTTTCCCATGCTTCTAAGTTTGGATAAAAAATCGATAAATCCCAGGTTGACATAGTATGTGTCCTTTCTTAGTCTTTTTAACCATTATAACGCATTTTCATATGAAATATGGTAAATCATGATAAATGTTTTATCCAGTGTTGAAAAAACATCTAAATAATTATATAATTAAGCAGCAGGGAAATCCTGGATAGACACTTTATGATGTGCTATAGGCTGAAACCTATGCTCCAAGAAGGAGGAAGACAATGATTACAATTTTTACAACCCCCAGTTGCTCGTCATGTCGGAAAGCGAAAAAGTGGCTAGATGATCACAAGATTTCATATCAAGAAAAAAACCTCTTCAATCAGCGTATCACTGAAGAAGACATTGATCGTATGCTAGAAAACGCTGAGAATGGTTTTGAGGACATTATTTCCACAAGATCCAAAGTATTTAAAGAACAAGATCTTGATGTTGAAGATATGCGTATTAGTGAACTCAAAGCTTTTATCATTGATAATCCAAGTGTTTTAAAACGACCGATTATTATTGATGATGACAAAATGCAAGTGGGATACAATGATGAAGAAATCCGTGTGTTTATTCCGAAGAGACTTCGAGAACTAATCATGTGTGTTGATTGCCCAATGGGTGAACATTGTGACTATCAAAGTGCATTGAAGCGCTATTTTGATGAAATAAAAAAAGAACAGCAACAACATCAATAAAAAAGGGAATCCTTGGATTCCCTTATTTTTATGCTTTCTTTTTGTTAATGAAATATGATGCTAAGAAGCCTAAGATGCTAGAACCTAGCAACAATCCAAAGGATAATACATAAATTGTTCTTACAATTGGAGCATATTGTGGAGTAATGAAGATATCATTACTTAAAATCGATATCGTGGATAAATGTTGGATGAATAACATTGTTAGTATCGTTGAACCAGATAAAAGTAAACCACGGTCTTCAATGAGCCATCCTAACCACAAAATTGCTGTAGGAATTAATAGAATATAAAATGCCGGGATAATGTCATCTGCATAAGCTTTTGACCAAGTTGCGAACATCACGATAAAAGATATCAAAGTAAGAATGCTAATGACCATCGCTGCCATAAAATGTAGTAAACTGCGTTCTTTCATAAATAATTCCTCGCTTTTCTCTATATTAATTATAGTTTTAAATGGTAAGAATGTCAATAAATAAAAAAAGATAGCCTGAGCTATCTCTTGCATGTGAATGCGCGTTCACTTTTTCGCTTCGTGGGTTGATAATTAATCCCGTATTCTTTAAGAAAATTCTCGAAAATTTTTAATCCTTCATGATAGTTATTGACTTCATATTCAATCTCATAATCTACTGTGTTACAGTATTCACAACGATCTAAAAATAATTCACCATCTAAGTAGGGAGTTTTGACACGGTAATTATCTAAGCTCACCTTAAATGTCACAAAATAATCGATATCATCAAAATAGTCTTTCGTATTAAATCCTTTTTCAATCATTTCTTCTGCTTGAGATTTTGTAAGCAAAAGATGGTTTTCATAAGCACCGTGGTCACTTTGGCTTTTTAAGGTTACTTTATAGTAAGTATCACTTTTCTTACGAATTCTTAAAACCATTTGTTGCTGATTGAGCTTATAATCATCCGTATCAAAATAATAGTTTACTTGCTTAAAGACGTTATCTTCAAGTCGAAAACTTTTAAGTAATGTTTCATACTGTTCTTTTGATACAATGGTTTTAAATTCAATCTCGATGTTTTTCGTCATTTTGACACCATCCTTCATTTTTTATGAATTCGTATGCAATTAAATTATAACAAAATAGGGTGTTAATTGAAAGCAAAAACGTTTACATTCACGAACCTTTGCCAATATATTTGAAAATATCTTGAGTAATGGTAAAATATTTATGTGAAAAACATTTCAAGGAGGAGATTTATATTATGGCTATTAAAGTAGCAATTAACGGTTTTGGCCGTATTGGTCGTCTTGCATTTCGTCTTATGGCAGATGATAAACAATTTGACATCGTCGGAATTAATGATTTAACTGATGCAGAAACACTCGCATACCTTTTAAAATATGATACAGCTCAAGGTAATTTTAAGAATGATGGTGTATCATTTGAAGGAACTAATCTTGTAGTTGATGGAAAAGTAATTCCTATTTTTGCTGAAAAAGATCCAAAAGCATTACCATGGGGAAAACTTGGTGTTGATGTTGTCTTAGAATGCACTGGCTTATTTACAAATGTTGAAAAAGCTGGTTGGCATTTAGAAGCAGGAGCAAAAAGAGTTGTAATTAGTGCTCCAGCAACTGGTGATATGAAGACAATCGTTTACAATGTGAATGATAATGTTCTTGATGGTTCTGAAAAAATTATTAGTGCAGCATCTTGTACAACAAACTGCTTAGCACCACTTGTAAAAGTTTTAGATGACAATTTCGGAGTTGTTGGTGGCATGATGACTACGGTTCATGCGTATACAAATGACCAATCACTCATGGACCAACCTCATAAAAAAGGTATCTTTGCACGTCGTGGACGCGCAGCAGCAGCAAACATTATTCCAAGTTCTACAGGCGCTGCAAAAGCAATCGGTTTAGTTTTACCTCACTTAAAGGGAAAACTTGATGGTACTGCACTTCGTGTACCAACGATTACTGGATCTATCGTTGATTTAACAGTTGAACTTAAGACTCGTGTTACACCTGAATTGATTGATGAAGCATTCAAGAAAGGTGCGAATGAAACACTTAAGTATAGTTTTGATCCAATCGTTTCATCAGATGTAATTGGTACTCATTATGGATCAATTTATGACGCACATACAACACAAGTGATGGAATATGATGGAAAACAACTTGTTAAAGTGATGTCTTGGTACGATAACGAAATGAGCTTCACAGCACAAATGATTCGTACTGTGAAAAAATTTGCAAGTCTTATTAAATAATTCAATTTAAGATAGCACACCTTTCTGGTGTGCTTTTTTTATGCTATAATTTCTTATATATAGGCGGTGATACTATGGATTGGGATACAATATTACAAGAAGAATTAAAACTACCTTACATGCAAGATTTAGTCGCTTTTTTGAAAAATGAGGATTTACATAAAACGATTTATCCTCCTAAAGAAAAAAGATTAAGTGCACTAAAACTTACGCCTTTTGATCAAGTTAAAGTGGTTATTATCGGTCAAGATCCTTATCACGAAGAAGGACAAGCACATGGGTTAGCTTTCAGCGTTGAAAAGGGTAAGTTTCCACCGAGCTTGCAAAACATGTTTAAAGAATTGAATGATGATTTAAATATTTCCTATCCAACATCGGGTAATTTAACACCTTGGGCGAAACAAGGAGTCTTATTATTAAATACAATTCTTACCGTCGAAGCCCATAAAGCTTTATCTCATCAACAAAAGGGATGGGAAATATTTACGAAGAAGTTGATTCAAACTTTAGCGGAATATCAAAAAAATCTTGTCTTTGTTTTATGGGGGAATCACGCGAAACAATTCTTGCCTTTGATAAAATCATATGGCCATGATGTGATTACATCTGTTCATCCATCACCCTTATCTGCACATCGTGGATTCTTTGGCTCAAAGCCATATTCGAAAATTAATGAAATTTTAAGAAAACATGGAAAACAAGAAATCCATTGGGAATTGGATTAACTTTCCCTTGGATTTTTATTTTATTCATGTATAATAGACTTACAGAGTAATTGGAAAGCGTTAAGTGTCTAATCATGGGATGTCGGATTAGAACGAACACGAAAGTGGCGGTTTTCTAATGCGTCCGCTGTAAGCAATTATGGTGGACCTCAATACTGGAGGTCTTTTTTTGATGAAACAAAACATTTATGTTCAAAAAATGGTTTTAGCAGCAAGTTTAGCTGCCATTTCAATTATCATTGATGTATTTTTTAAATTTGTATTGAATATCCAAAATTTTGGGTTACCATTTTATGCAATACCCATCATTTTCGGAAGTATCATTTTAGGTCCATCTTATGGCATCATGATTGCTTTAGTTGGGGATGTGATTGGTGTTGTGACTGCGAATCAAACATTTTTACCTTTCTTTGTTTTAGGACCGATTATGTGGGGACTTATTCCTGGTTTAATCCTTCACAAAAAATACGTGACTTCACGTTTGGTATGGGTTATCCCTCTCACATATCTTTGTGCTTCATTAAGTAACACCCTTGCACTCATGATCCATTTTGATATTCAGACGACATTAAGTTTATTGTTAATTCGCATGTCTTTAATTCCTTTCAATTCTGTCATTATGTTCTTTTTAATTAAAGACATTCATTTTAAACTTAATCCCTTTTTTGAAAGGTTTGAATTTAAACCTCAAGAAGCTTCTCAATAAGTGAGTTAAACACTCACTTTTTTCTTAATTTAAAGCCTTTTCATGTATAATATGAGTGGTGATGACATGATACATATTATTGGTGCTGGACTCGCAGGTTCAGAAGCAGCGTATTACTTAGCAAATCAAGGATTTCAAGTGAAACTTTATGAAATGCGTCCAGATAAAATGACCCCAGCCCATCAGACTGGGAATTTTGCTGAACTCGTTTGTTCAAATTCTTTAAGATCAAATGACCCACATAATGCTGTTGGGATGCTCAAAAAAGAAATGATGATGTTTGATTCTTTAGTGATGCAAGCGGCACTTCATAGTGAAGTTCCTGCTGGGTCAAGTTTAGCAGTCGATCGACATCTTTTTTCGACATATATTGAATCAAAAATTCATCAGCATCCTATGATTGAAGTTGTGAGAGAAGAAGTTAAGACGATTCATTTAAATGAATTGACAGTTATTGCTGCTGGACCTTTGGCCAGTGATGCTTTATCTAAAGATATTCAAGAGAAGTTCCATATAGATCACCTTCATTTTTTTGATGCTATCGCACCAATTATTGAAGCATCTTCCATTGATATGAATGTTTGTTACTTAAAATCTAGGTACGATAAAGGTGAAGCTGCATATATCAATTGTCCAATGGATGAAGAAACATATCATGCTTTTTATAACGCTATTATTCAATCCAAAAAAGTTGAAATTAAAGATTTTGAAAATAATGTTTTTGAAGGATGCATGCCTTTTGAAGTGATGGCTGAAAGAGGAAAAGAAACGTTGCTTTTTGGTCCAATGAAACCTGTGGGTTTAGAAAAAGACGGTAAAAGATTTCATGCAGTTGTTCAATTAAGACAAGATGATGCAGCAAAAACAATGTACAACATCGTTGGATTTCAAACACATCTCACATGGGATGAACAAAAGAAAGTGATTCAAATGATTCCTGGTTTGGAAAAAGCTAATATTTTAAGATATGGCGTTATGCATCGAAATACATACATTGAAAGCCCTAAAATAATCAATCAAAGTTTTCAGTCAAAAGCACATCCAAATATATTTTTCGCAGGACAAATTAGTGGTGTTGAAGGATATGTTGAAAGTGCAGCTTCGGGACTAAATGCTGCAATACAGATATCTCAATTACTTAAAAATAATAAGTTAAATCCCCTACCTAAAGTGACGATGATGGGCGCGATGGCAGCATATGTTTCGACACCTAATCCTTCATTTGTGCCAATGAACGCCAATCTCGGTTTACTTCCTGAGTTAGGGTTTAAACATAAAAAGAAAATGCGAAAAGAAATGTATTATGAACGTTCAATGGAGGCTTTAAAACAGTATATAGGAGAAATTTGATGGATGTTATTTTATCATTTCAAAACTATTTAGAAGTTGAAAAAAATTACAGTCCGCATACCGTTAAAGCCTATGTGAGAGATGTGATGGATTTTGAATCTTTTATTCAAAATGAAGAGCTCGCAAAAGACTTACTCGATGTCACAAGAGAAAGACTCGGCAGACATTATGTGTCACATCTAGACTTTAATCATTATGCGAAAAAATCGATTGCACGAAAAATCTCATCACTTCGTGTTTTTTATGCATATGCTGTCAATCAAAAATGGATGGATAAAAATATTTTTGAAACTTTAGAAAGTCCCAAAATTCCTAAGAAGCTCCCAACCATTCTACATACAGAGGAAATTGACTTAATTTATCAGTCAATTGATAAACATAAACCATTAGGGCATCGAAACTATGTCATATTGGATTTACTATTTAGTTGTGGACTTAGAGCCAGTGAATTATGTGCGATGAAGTTAAAAGATATAGCACTTGATCAAGAACAAATACTCATTCATGGTAAGGGTTCTAAAGATCGTTATGTACCAATTCACCAGAAACTAATTACTGATTTGAGACATTACTTAACTTATATCAGACCCATTTTATTAGCAAAAGGACCTGACTCAAATGTTGATGAAGTTTTTATTAATCATTTAGGAACAAAGTTAACAGTAAGAGGTCTTCAACACATCTTAAAATCAATCATTGAAAAATCTGGAGAAACGTATCGGATTCATCCACATATGCTTCGCCATGCGTTTGCAACAGTGTTATTAGATCATGGCGCAGATTTACGTGTGGTTCAAGAACTTTTAGGTCATGAACATTTGAAATCCACACAGATCTATACGCATGTATCAACAGAATCCATGAAAGAAAAATATCGAAAAGCTTCACCAAGGATGGTGAAAAAAAGTGACTAAAATTGGAAATACCATTATCGAAGAGGGTATTGAGGAAAAAGAAATTCAAATTATTCGAAAAACCGCTCGAGCCATCATATTAAATGATAAAAAAGAAGTTTTAATGGCATATTCAAATTATTATAACGATTTTATGTTTCCTGGTGGGGGAATCCATCATTATGAAAATCCTTTAGAAGCGCTCATCCGAGAAATGAAAGAAGAACTCGGTGCCATAAATCCTAAAATTAAAGAACCTTTTGGATATACTGAAGAAATTCGGTATGGATATCATGGAGATCACCGGGTGTTTCATCAAATTTCAAATTACTATGTATGTGAAATTGAAGGTTTAGGTGAACAACAACTCAAAGGAAATGAATGTTTTTATGGCATTTTGCCAACTTGGTCAAAAATTGATGAAGTTATTCGACATAATTGTCAGATTTTAAAGGATGAAAAACATCAACAAAAAGGTTTAAAAACGGTTTTATTACGCGAAAATCAAGTATTAACTAAATTAAAGGAGATTATGGATGAGAAAATTTGAAATTGCAAAAGGATATGAAACATATGATGTAATTATTCCCAAAAGAGCAACAAAACAAAGTGCTGGTTATGACCTATCTTCGATTGAGGATGTGACCATTGAACCCAAACAAATTAAACTTGTTAAAACTGGATTAAAAGCAATCATGCCAACTAACGAAGCACTCTTCATTTTCCCAAGATCTTCCTTAGCGATTAAAAAAGGTTTGATGATGAGTAACTCTGTGGGTGTTGTCGATGCTGATTATTATGGCAATCCAGATAATGATGGTCTCATTATGGTCCCTTTGATGAACATTTTAGATGAAAATGTGATGATTAAAAAAGGTGATCGTATCGCCCAAGGAATTTTTATGAAGTACGAAGTAACGACCGATGATGAACCTATGGACGCAAAGCGTAAAGGTGGTTTTGGAAGTAGTGGACATCAACCGCTATAAAAAGACTTAAAGTAAATACTTTAGGCTTGCAAAACTTTCATGAATATGATATATTTAGAAAGGCTATGAAAATAAGCATGCGTTATGTTTGATCACTCGAGTGCCCTATGGGGTGGGTTATCTTAAGTAATGCAGAAGCAAAAACAAAAATGGAGGAATTAACACATGGCAGTCGTTTCAATGAAACAATTATTAGAGTCTGGTGTGCACTTCGGTCATGCGACACGTCGCTGGAACCCAAAAATGGCACCGTACATCTTCACATCTCGTAATGGTATCTACATTATCGATTTGAAGAAAACTGCAGAAGAGATTGAAAAATCTTATCAAGCACTTTTACAAATTGTACAAGATGGAGGGAAAGTATTATTCATCGGTACAAAGAAACAAGCACAAGAAGCAGTGAAGGAAGAAGCTATCCGTACAGGTCAATACTATGTTGATCAACGTTGGTTAGGTGGAACCTTAACAAACTTCAAAACAATCCGTCGTCGGATTAAACGCCTACACGATCTTTATAAGATGGAAGAAGATGGCGTATTTGAAAAACTTCCCAAAAAAGAAGTTCAACAATTAAAGCATGAAAGAGAACGCTTAGAAAAATTCTTAGGCGGTATCAAAGATATGAAGAAAGTTCCAGAAGCAATCTTCATCGTTGATCCACGTAAAGAAAAGAACGCAATTTTAGAAGCACGTAAGCTTGGTATTGCAGTATTTGGTATCGTGGATACTAACTGTGATCCAGATGATGTTGATTATATCATCCCTGCAAATGATGATGCGATTAGAGCGGTTAAATTAATTGCATGGGTTATGGGTAACGCTGTGATTGAAGCACAAGGTGGAGTCGTTGAAAAATATGATGATGAAACTGCATCCGTTCCACCAAAACGTGAAAAAGCACCAGTGAGACCAAGAGAAGAAAAACCTCAAGTAGTTGAGGAAACAGAAGACGAAGTGATAGAAGAAGTTGAAGAAGAAATCGAAGGATTGACTGAAGAACAACTTGAAGCTATGACTGTTGCTGAATTACGCGCACTTGCTAAAGAACGCGGAATTACTGGTTTTTCAACCCTTAAAAAAGCAGAACTCATCGATTTATTAAAATAAATGCTAAAAGGGGAACTTCATGCTCCCCTTTATTTTTAAAGAAAAATAAAATATAATAATATTAATCTAGGAGGATTAAGAATATGGCAATAACTGCTCAACAAGTGAAAGAATTAAGAGAAAGAACTGGCGCTGGCATGATGGATTGTAAAGGTGCCCTTGAACATACAAATGGCGATATGGAAGCTGCCATTGATTATTTAAGAGAAAAAGGTATCGCAAAAGCAGCTAAAAAAGCTGGAAGAATTGCAGCAGAAGGATTATGTAATGTTGTGATTAAAGGCAATGAAGCTGTGATTTATGAATTGAATTCAGAAACAGATTTTGTTGCTAAAAACAATCAATTTCTTGACCTTTTAAGTGAAGTTGGAAATGCGATTATTAACTCTAAAGCTACAAATACTGAAGAAGCATTAAATGCGACTTTAAATGGTAAAACATTAGAAACCGTAATTGCTGATGCAACAGCAACTATTGGTGAAAAGATTTCCTTAAGACGTGTTTCACGCGTTACAAAACAAGATAGTCAAGGATTTGGATCATATCTACACATGGGTGGTCGTATTGCAGTCATCAATGTAATGGAAAATGACGACCAAGAAGTGGCTAAAGATATGGCAATGCATATTGCTGCTCAAAACCCAAGATACCTAGATCGCAGTGAAGTCGACCAAGAAACTTTAGAACATGAAAAACACGTTTTAACTCAACAAGCGCTTGCTGAAGGAAAACCTGCAAATATCGTGGATAAAATGGTCATTGGACGTTTAAATAAATATTTACAAGATATTTGTTTAGTAGATCAAGGATTTGTTAAAGATCCAGATCAAAAAGTAAGTGAATATTTAAAATCAAATAAAAATGCTGTTAAATCATTCATCCGCTTAGCAGTTGGTGAAGGTATTGAGAAAAAAGAAGAAGATTTCGCAGCGGAAGTTGCAGCACAATTAAAAAAATAAAATCAATTTGAGGAGCGTGGCAAATATGTACCAAAGAGTCATCTTAAAACTAAGTGGTGAAGCTTTAAAGGGCAATGGAAGTTATGGCATCCATCCAGTAACCGTTAAAGGTATTGCCACCGAAATCAAAGAGATTTATGAAATGGGAATTCAAATCGGCATTGTGGTTGGTGCGGGTAACTTATGGCGTGGCAAAATTGGTGAGGAACTTGGCATGGATCGTACGCAAGCAGACTATATGGGAATGCTTGGAACGATCATGAATGGATTAGCCCTTCAAGATGCCTTAGAATCTATCAATGTTCCAACAAGAGTCATGACAGTTTTACCAGTTTCAGATGTTGCTGAACCCTACATTCGAAGAAGAGCACTCAGACACTTTGAAAAAGGTCGTGTCCTCATTTTCTCGGGTGGTACAGGATCCCCATATTTTTCAACTGATACAGCTGCAGCACTTCGCGCAGCAGAATTAAATGCAGATATTATATTAATGGCTAAAAATGGTGTTGAAGGTGTCTATGATAAAGATCCTAAGAAGCATTTAGATGCGACTATGTTTACACAACTATCACAAGAACAAGTTTTACAACAAAAACTTGCAGTGATGGATCAAACTGCAGCATCGATGTGCCGCGAAAATAAGATCGATATTTTAGTATTTAACATGAATCAACATGGTAATATTAAAAAAGCAGTTATGCAAGAACCAATTGGAACACTGGTTAAATGGGAGGAGAAATAAAATATGGATGAACAAGCAGATTTAATCTTAATGGAAATTGAAGATCATATGTCAAAAACGATCGACATTTTGCGTCGTGATTTTGCACAAGTGCGTACAGGTCGAGCAAATCCAAGCATATTAGATCGTTTAGAAGTATCTTATTATGGAGCTGATACTCCACTTCGTCAAATTTCTTCCGTATCAGTGGTTGAAGGTAATCAACTTTACATCAAACCATTTGATAAATCAGTTTTAAAAAGTATTGAACATGCCTTGCAGGCTTCAGATCTTGGACTCAATCCAATCAATGATGGTGTTGGACTTCGCTTGATTTTCCCTCAACCGACAGAACAAAGACGGAAAGAACTTGTTAAAGATGTTGAAAAAATGGGTGAAACTGCAAAGGTAAGTATCAGAAATGTTCGTCGAGATGGAAATGAACACATTAAAAAATTGTCTTTAACAGAAGATGATGAAAAAGGATATTTAAATGACGTTCAAGAAATTACGGATAAAATGATTAAAAAAGTGGACGAAGAAATCAAAATCAAATCCGATGAACTCTTAAAGATTTAACAAAAGGCCTTAGGCCTTTTTTTGTGATTTTATGTTAAAATACCTATAACATTTCATGTTATGTGAAACTAAGGTATAATGATAAAGGTGATACTAATGGATTTAACAAATATACCCAAACACGTGGGTATAATCATGGATGGTAATGGAAGATGGGCAAAAAAACGCGGACAACCGCGATCTTTTGGTCATTATATGGGTGGTAGAAACTTATTTACAGTCGCAAGAGAAGCTAAAAATATTGGCATCGAAACATTAACAGTTTATGCATTTAGCACTGAAAATTGGAAACGCCCAAAAGAAGAAATCGACTATTTAATGCAAACACCGGTTGATTTTTATCATAAAAATAAAGATAAGTTATATCAAATTGATTATAAGATATCATTTATTGGTCGAAAAGATCGTATTCCTAAAAATTTGTTAGAAGTCATTTTGGAGATTGAAAAAAATACGAAAGATCATCTCGGGTTTGAACTTGTTATTGCACTTGATTATGGTGGATATGATGAAATCATTTCTTCCGTGAATCAATCAAAATTACCAATCGATCAAATCCAAATTGAAAAGCATTTGATGATTAATAAACCTATGGATTTATTAATTCGAACAAGTGGTGAGATGCGGCTATCAAATTTTCTTTTATGGCAAGCATCTTATGCAGAACTTTATTTTACAAAAATACATTGGCCATCTTTTAACGGCAAAGCCCTTAAAAAAGCTATAAAAAATTATCAAAAGAGAAACCGCCGTTATGGAGGATTAAAATGAAACAACGATTAATTACAGGACTTGTTTTAGCTGCCATTTTAATACCTGTTACAACCATCCCAGTATTTTTGGAAGTTTTTCAAATACTCATGACACTTTTTGTGGTCATCGCAGCTTATGAGATGATTAGAATGTATGAAACAGAGAAAAAATTTAAGTGGTTTATTAAAATTGGCATTGTCGTTTTAACATTAGGCACATTTTCTAGTGTTGGAGGCGTTTGGGGGAATACCGATCATAACCCTTTAGAGGCTAATGGTTTGTTGTCCATTACAATCCCAATTTTAACGATTGTTTTATTAAGCTTTTTAGTATTCTTTAAAGATTTTAATGGTGCAGATGTTGGTAAAGCACTCATGGTAATTAACTATGTGGGTTTAGGAGCTGCATCGATTGTTATTTTACGGTTTTTAGGCGTTCGATTTATTGTATATTTACTTTTAATTACATCAGCAACCGATGTCTTTGCTTATCTATTTGGTTCTAAATTTGGTAAACATAAACTTGCACCACACATTTCACCTAAAAAATCTTGGGAAGGTGCCATTGCTGGTTCGATTTTAGGAACGTTAGTTGCTGCAACTTTCGCTTTAGGTTATGGGACATTTTTCTCTCCAGATACAGCTTTAGGACTACTCGTTAATCCAGGAGGAGAACAAACATTATTAGATAATTTTTCAAGTTTAGGTGTAAATAAATCTTTATGGATCCAAGGGTTGGTGATTGTTCCAATTACATTGGTTGCGACCATTCTTGCACAGATGGGAGATTTAGTTGCATCCAGATTAAAGAGAACCTATAACTTAAAAGATTTTGGCACGATTTTACCTGGACATGGTGGATTATTAGATCGATTTGATTCTGCTTTATTCGTTGCAATGTTTTTAGCAGCAATCTTCATTTTAATTTATCGATTATATCCAACATTTATTATTAACGTATGAAAAATATCTATTTATTAGGAGCAGCAGGGTCCATTGGAACACAAACATTAGATCTTGTGACAAGATATCCTAAACAATTTAAAATCATCGGAATGTCTTTAGGGAGTAATCACCAAATCAATGACGATATTTTAAAACATCATCCAGCAAAAATTGTATGTTTAAGAACAAGTGATAAATTAAAAGAATATCAAGAGTTATATCAAGATACTCTATTCGTTGTTGGTGATGATGGATTGATGCAAATTGCTGCCTACCCAATTGAAGGTGTTTTAATTAATGCTTTATCTGGGTCTGCTGGTCTTAGACCAACGATCAAAGCAATTGAATCTAAAAAAGATATTTTATTAGCGAATAAAGAAACACTTGTGATGGCAGGAGAAATTGTCAAAAAGAAAATCGAAGAACACCACGTATCTCTCTATCCAATCGATAGTGAACATAACGCCTTATGGCAACTCATTCGTGATGAAAATAAAGATGATATTGATCAATTGATTATCACTGCGAGTGGTGGAGCTTTAAGACATTTACATCGTGATCAACTCCAAACGATTAAAAAAGAAGATGCATTAAAACATCCGAATTGGTCGATGGGTGCTAAAATTACGATTGATAGTGCGACAATGATGAACAAAGGACTCGAAGTCATTGAAGCACATTATCTCTTTGATTTGCCCTATGAAAAAATAAAGACCATATTACATGATGAAAGTCTAGTTCATGGGATGATTCAATTTAAAGATGGATCTTTAAAAGCTTTATTAGGGAATGCGGATATGCGCATGCCGATTTTATATGCGTTAAGCTATCCAAATCGTGCAAAGCAAAGTTTAACACCATTTGAACTTTCAGACCTTCATTTTAAAAAAATGGATTTTGATCGCTATCCATTATTGAAACTTGCATATGAAGTTGGTATAAAAAAAGGATTACTTCCAACGGTCATGAACGCAGCGAATGAAGCTGCTGTAAAATTGTTTTTAAATGATCAAATCTCATTTTTAGAGATTGAAAGCATTGTAGCGGAAGAAGTGAATACTTTCCAAAATATAAGCAATCCAACACTTGATGATATTATTCAATGTGATGAAATGATTCAAAAAAAAGTGTTTGATCGCGTGAAAAAGGGGTAACCTATGTTTTTATTGAATTTAATTGTATTTGTCCTCGTTTTAGGGGTTATTATTTTAATACATGAATTAGGCCATTTTTATTTTGCAAAAAAGAGTGGTATTTTATGTCATGAATTTTCGATTGGTATGGGACCAGCGCTCTATCAAAAAAGAAAAGGTGAAACAATTTACTCAGTGAGATCGATTCCAATCGGTGGATATGTTTCGATGGCTGGAGAATCCATTACGGATGCTTTAATCAAAAAATCGATGGTGATTGGCATTAGACTTGATGGTAAAGAAAGAATCACTTCAATCGTATTAAATCAAGAAAGTACCTCCGATATAATTGGATCAGTTGTTGATTATGATCTTTATGGTAAGAATAAATCTCAATTATTCATTACATTAGATATTCAAGGTGACATGAAAACATTTGAAGTTTTAAGGGACGCAACTTATGTGTTATCTGAAAAAAAACAAATGTGGATTACACCTGAAGAAAAAAGCTTTGAAAGTAAGACAATTGGTCAAAGATTTATGGTGATATTTGCTGGACCTATGATGAATTTTATTTTGGCATTATTACTTTTCTTAATTGTTGGATTCTTTGCATTTAAACCGAATTTAGATTCTAACAATGTAGATTCAGTAGCACCATATTCTCCCGCAGAAGCTATTGGACTTGAAGCAAATGATCAAATTACAATGATAGATGGAAATACGATCACAAGTTGGACTGACTTATCTGATGTGATGCAAGCGATTGAAAAAGCGACTTTTCCAGTTTCCTATACGCGCGCGGGCACAGTTTATAATAAGGATGTTACCGCATCTGTGATTATTCAAATGGCTGGTATTACCAACGCTTACGTTGAAGGGGTATATTATAGTGATACACCCATGATTGGTCAAACATTTGGACGTGCACAATCTGAAGCTGGACTCAAACCTCAAGATCTTATCGTCAGTTTTGAAGTCAATGGCAATACTTATCCCATTCAAAATTGGGATGACATCCTAGCATTTTTTAGAGATACTACTTCAGGATTGATTACAGTGAATTATATTCGAAATGATGTTTTAAACGAAACTAGTTATGATTTGATTAGCCAAAATGCATTAGAAAAACTTGGGCATCAACCAATT
>JAQVBA010000096.1 GCA_028690555.1 Acholeplasmataceae bacterium | reverse complement strand
GTAAACCCTTTTTAGAATCTGCCTTCTTCTCTGATGACCAAGCAGTTTATGCCTATCGTCATTCAACACATCTAGAAGGTTATTTTAGTGGTACTTTAGCTGAAAAAGTAATTGAAGCTGAATTCACAGATTTAAACGTAGAGCCTACAGGTTTAGTGTTCTTAATCAAAAGTGAAAATGGAAAAGATTTAGAAAGTTACTTAGATCGTGAATGTTGTCGAACATTATCATATCGATTATGGGGTAGTGATCAAGGATTTTCAGTCTATGAAATTTATTTAAGACGCATTTCAAAATCATCAGCAATCAAATATTTACTCGATTACTATGACATGAATTATGATCAAGTGATTAGCTTTGGTGATGGTTATAATGACATTGAAATGATACGTGATGCAAGATTAGGGGTTGCGATGCTCAATGGTGTTGATGACTTAAAGATTGTCGCACGAGACATTACAACTTATGATCATGATCATGATGGTATTGCACATTACTTAATCGACTATTTCAAACTTAAAAAATAATAATGATAAAGCCTCCATTTTGGAGGCTTTAGTCTTTATTCAATCAATCTTATCTAATTTTTTATTAATTTCAACAAGTTCTTGATGAATATCAACTAAAATATCTTCTTGTGTTTCTTGTGTTTTGACCAATCGATTGATTTTCCAATACCAAGTAATCACTTCTCTAATTAATATCACAAACAAAACAATAGCAATAATCCGGACTGTTGGATCTGAAAATAAAACAAGTAATTCAAGCATGTGAAACCTCCGTGTGTATGTTTTTGTCTAGTTTATCATCTGTTTTTAATAAATCCATTTCATCTTTGATATAATTCAATCTAATTATCAAGGTCATGCCTAAATTCTAAAAAGTATATAAATCTTGGAGTGTTCTTAGAAAATATTTTTCTGGATTTTGAATGTTAAATCCTTTCTTAGATATAAGTCCAATTTTATAACATCCTAATTTCGATAAGTCAATTTGGTATTTTAGTTTGTTTAATACATCATCTTTGATTGATTTATCGGTATATTTGACTTCATAGATGATATATCCCTGTTTATCTTTACTTACTAAGTCGAATTCTCCGTTTATTTTTTCACGTGGATTGTCAAACCAAACCTTACCTAAATCTAGTAATACAGGTTTGATAAGACCCTGCTTATTTTGAATAATTAAGTACTCTTTAGCAATCTTCTCAAATTTCTTTGGGACATACTTCGATTCAAAATCTTCTTTGATGACTTCATCATAAAAATCACTGGGTGATAATACATTTTTAGATGAAGCAAACTTGTAGATATATCGGTAATAAAAATCAATAAAATTATCCTTGATTCCGTAATATGTCTTTCTTGAATTAATGGGTTCATTCATTGGGATTTGCTTATGAATTAAATCCATTTTAATGAGGTCATTTAACACATAAGTTAAAGCGGCACTACTCATGGTTGTACTAAATATCGATAATATGTCGTTAAATTTAGTTTTTCCACCTGCGATTGCGGTAAATACCATATTTGCATTATTTAATTTTCTTAGTTCTTTGGATAACGTCATTTCAATAAAATCACCAAGTTGACTATTATTACGAATAATCAAATCGATCATATTATCTTTAAATGATTTGTTAGAATCGATGAGACTATTATAATAAGGAACTCCACCAAAGACGCTATAGTATTTCACTTTTGTATCAAGTTCAACATTAGAATAAAACAAGCTCGCATCTTGATAGTTCATTTCACCAATAAACATCATACTTGAAATACGTCCATAAAGGGGATTATCCAATTCATTAAGTTTTGACATTATATCGATATATGATCCAAGTAGAACGAGCTTTAAAGTGGATTTATTTTTATTTAAGTCAATACAAGATTGTAGAATACTATCTAACCCTTTTTCAAGCGCTGTTAAATATGGGTATTCATCAATCACTAAAATGATGTCGTTGCCCTGAGAAAAAATGAAATCAAAAATACTTTCCAATGAAGTAAATTTTAATAACCCAAGTTTAAAATGAGCAGTAATCAGTTTACCAAGAGAATCAACATTATCTTCTAATGTAGTCTCTTTAGCTTGGTAAAAAATAAATGGTTTGTTGATTTGATTTAGGGCTTCTTTAATAAGTTCACTTTTTCCAATTCTTCTGCGTCCATAGATCACAATGTTTTCTTGTCGATCACTCTTTAAGAATTTAATAAGTTGTTTGATTTCTTCTTTTCTTCCAATAAACATATTTCATGCTCCCTTTTTAAGTAATTCGTGTTTTACTAAAACATATTTTACTTATATTTTACCGCAGATTAAAAACCGTGTCAAGTATTACAGAACCATATATAAAAAGATCTTGGAGATACCGTTATAATGAGAAAATGTGACTGATAATTGTGATCACGATCGCATAACACATTACTTAATGGGCTATTTCAAACTTAAAAAATAAATAAAAAGCCCCCGGTTGGGGGTTTTAAATTTCTAGTGGCGATGCAAGAGGGATTCGAACCCCCGACCGACGGCTTAGAAGGCCGTTGCTCTATCCAGCTGAGCTATTGCACCAAATAGTCGGCAATGACTATTATAACTTAATCACTGCCGTTTGTAAAGGTTTAATTCGTCTCAAATTGCGCGTAATAAAGGTTTGAATAAAAGCCTTTTTTATCAAGCAATTCTTGATGTGTTCCTTGTTCGATGATGTTTCCATCGTTCATCACAAATATAACATCTGCATCTTTAATGGTTGAGAGTCTATGTGCGATGACAAAACTTGTTCTGTTTTCCATCAATTTCTTCATCGCTTTTTGAATTAATACTTCAGTTCTTGTATCCACAGATGAGGTTGCTTCATCTAAGATGAGCATCGGGCGATTTGATAACATTGCTCTTGAAATCGTTAATAATTGACGTTGTCCTTGTGAAATATTATTTCCACCTTCTTGAAGTTCAAACTGATAACCACCCGATAATGAATGAATGAAGTGATCGGTTTGCGCTGCAACCGATGCCTTCATGACATCTTCTTCTTTAGCATCTTTTGTGCCATAAGCAATGTTATCATAAATAGTTCCTTCAAATAACCAAGTATCTTGTAATACCATTCCAAATAGACTTCTCACATCATTTCTCGATAAATTTCTTGTATCAATACCATCAATGGTGATGGATCCTGATTTGATTTCATAGAAACGCATGAGTAAATTTACCATGGTTGTTTTACCAGCACCAGTAGGTCCAACGATGGCTACTAACTGACCTGGTTTGATTTCTGCACTAAATCCTTTAATGACATCTGTATCTTCGGTATAACCAAAGACGACATCTTTAAAGACAACATGTCCTTTGATTTGACTAAAATCTTTCAATTTGTCAATTTCAGTGGGTTCTTCATCTGCATTTAGTAAGTTGAAGATACGTTCTGAAGCTGCTGCAGTTGATTGTAACACATTGGCAATACTACCAATTTGTTGAATGGGTTGATTAATTTGTCTCGTATATTGAATAAATGTTTGAATCACACCGACTCGAATCGCAATCAATGGATTTGTCGATAATACTAAGATCGCACCGATCATCGCGATCAATATATAGGCAACACTTCCTATAAAGATTTGAACAGGAAACATAATCCCCGATATAAATTGTGATTTAACAGAACTCTTATATAAGTCTTGGTTAATTCGATCAAATTGTTCATAGGATTTCTTTTGATGATTAAATGCTTTAACAATCGTATGACCACTATATGTTTCTTCAATATGGCCATTTAATTCACCATATGATTTTGCTTGACTTCTAAAATAGCCTTGTGAGAGTTTAACAAAACGTCTTGCGATCAGTAAACTTGAAATGGTTGTAA
>JAQVBA010000095.1 GCA_028690555.1 Acholeplasmataceae bacterium | reverse complement strand
GTCGATATTATTGCAACTAGAAATTTAAATATGCTTGAATCATAAGGAGAGATGAAATGGAAAAATATATCCTTTCAATTGATCAAGGAACAACCAGTACACGCGCAATTATTTTTGATCATCAAAGTCAAATTGTAGCACAAGCAAGTGAAGAAATTACACAAATCTATCCTAAACCAGGATGGGTTGAACACAATGCAAATGAAATTTGGGTCAGTGTGCTTGCTGTCATGGCAAGAGCTTTATTAGAAGCTAAAATCACTGCAAAACAAATTCATGCCATTGGAATTACCAACCAAAGAGAAACGACCGTTATTTGGGATCGCAAGACTGGTCAACCCATTTATAATGCCGTTGTATGGCAATCAAGACAAACTGCACCGATTTGTGATGCCTTAAATAAAAAAGGTTATGAAGCATTATTCAAATCTAAAACTGGTTTAATCATTGATGCTTATTTTTCGGGTACAAAAATCAAATGGATCCTAGATCATGTTGAAGGAGCAAGAGAAAGAGCGATTGCTGGTGAACTTGCTTTTGGAACAATTGATTCTTGGTTACTCTATAAATTATCAGGTGGCGTTCATAAAACGGATTACACCAATGCTTCTAGAACATTGATTTATAATATTCACACCTTAAAATGGGATGATGAACTCTTAGAAATCCTTGATATTCCAAAAGCAATATTACCAGAAGTATGTTCATCTTCTGAAGTTTATGCCAATACTGTTCCTTATCATTTCTTTGGTTCTTCTGTTCCAATTAGTGGCATAGCTGGTGACCAACAAGCTGCACTTTTTGGTCAAACATGCTTTGAACAAGGTACCGTTAAAAATACTTATGGCACTGGATGTTTCATGCTCATGAATACAGGAAGTAAACCTGTGACTTCTGAACATGGATTACTTTCGACCATCGCATGGGGAATTGATGGAAAAATCACTTATGCACTTGAAGGAAGTGTGTTTGTTGCCGGTTCTTCCATTCAATGGTTGAGAGATGGTATTCATTTGATTAAATCTGCGCAAGAAACTGAGAAAATGTCATTATCACTTCCATCCAATGAAGGAGTTTATGTCGTTCCAGCATTTGTTGGTCTTGGAACACCTTATTGGGATTCTGATGCAAGAGGTGCAATCTTTGGTCTAACGAGAGGTACAACAAGAGAGCATCTTGTTAGAGCCACACTAGAAGCAATTTGTTATCAATCAATGGATGTTTTAAGAGCCATGGAAGCTGATACGAAACTTCCGATCAAAGAATTCAAAGTTGATGGTGGTGCAAGTGTCAACAATTTCTTGATGCAATTTCAATCCGATATTCTTAATTTACGTGTGATTAGACCAAAAATTCAAGAAACAACCGCACTTGGTGCTGCATATCTTGCTGGTCTTTCTACAGGATATTGGTCTTCGAAGGATGAAATTCGTTCGTCATGGCAATTGGAAAAAGCATTCAATCCAGAAATGCCAACTAAGGTTCGTGCCAATCATGTTAGAGGTTGGAATACAGCCGTTGAATCCACACGAAAATTTAAATTTAAGTTCAACGAATAAAAAAAAGCCGTTTGGCTTTTTTTAATACATTGTTACTCTTTCTTTTGCAGGTACTCTTTTTTTAGGTGCAGGGAATTTATCGGTTTTACCTACTCTTATTAGTGAAACCACAAGTTCATCAGTCCCAATCCCTAAAGCTTCTTTAAAACCGTCTAGTTCGATAAATGCAGGTGTCTTCCATGCCGTGCCTATCCCTTTTTCGTATGCGAGTAACATAAAGTTTTGAACAACTGTGCCAACAGCTTGTAAATCTTCAATTTCATCGTTGTAATTTTTGTTAAGTTTCATGATGAAAGCAATGACCATCGGAGCACTAAAAATCGTATCAAACTTGTCTTCGTCTTTAGCATCAATCACACCAACTTGATTGATAAATGCTTGTTTTAGTGCATCTTTTCGATCTTGATCGATCAAGATAAAGCGCCATGGCTCCCGCATTTTATGATTTGGTGCATAAACAGCATCATCAAGAAGTTCAATCAAAAGTTTTGGATCTACTTTTTCATTAACATAATTTTTAACACTCACGCGATTTCTTATAATCTCATTTAAATTCATGTGTGACTCACCTCTAAAATTAGCATAACCAATTTATTCCAATCATTCAAATGATATGCACATGGTATAATATGAAATTGGAGGATTGCTATGGAAAATTGTCGAATTATACTAAAACCGTTGGAAGAAAAAAGAATTGTTGATGGACATCCTTGGGTTTATAACAATGAAATTAAAACGATTGAAGGTCCGATTAAAAGTGGTGAGATTGCATTTGTTTATGATCATCAAAGAAATTTTATTGGAAAAGGTTTTTTAAATACTGCAAGTAAAATCTTTGTCCGTATATTATCACGTGATCTACATGAAGTGATCGATTCACACTTTTTTGAATCAATTATAAAAAATAGCAATCAAATGCGTCTTGATTTAGGATTTAGTCATAGTTACCGTGTATTATTTGGTGAAGCGGATGGCATTCCTGGATTTATCGTCGATAAATATGGAGATTATTTATCCATTCAGATTTTATCTTATGGGATTGATACCATCAAGGCGATGTTATTAGATATATTAATTAACCTCTTCCATCCCAAAGGTATTTATGAACGCAGTGATGCATCGGTTCGTAAAAAAGAGGGCTTAGAGTTGTTTACCGGTACAGTTTATGGTGAAGTCCCTGATCAAATCATCATCAAAGAAAATCACTTAGATATGGAAATTGATATTAAAACTGGTCAAAAAACGGGTACATTTTTAGATCAACAAGAAAACCACAAAAAAATAAAAGACTATGTGAAACACAAAACTGTATTAGATTGTTTCTCTCACATTGGTGGATTTGGACTTCATGCTGCATCTTTTGGTGCAAAATCAGTGACATGTTTAGATATTAGTGAACATGCTGTTAACCAAATTAAGAAAAATGCGAGCCTGAATCATTTAGATCAAGTGATTGCCATTAAAAAAGATGTCTTTCAAGCATTAAGGGATTATCAAGTTCAAAATGAAACATTTGATGTGATCGTTTTAGATCCACCCGCTTTTGCTAAAAAGCGTGAAGATACAAAAAAAGCCTATCAAGGCTATAAAGAAATAAATTTACAAGCATTAAAGCTGATTAATCCAGGTGGAACGCTCATTACATGCTCATGCTCACATTTCATGACGCCTGAATTATTTATGGAAATGGTTAAAGATGCAAGTAAAGATGCAAAACGATTTGTCCAAATGCTTGATTTTTGGATTCAAGGTAAAGATCATCCGAATTTGATTGCATCCGATGAATCACTTTATTTAAAATGTATCGTATTAAATGTTAAAAAGTAGTGAAATCCACTACTTTTTTTATATGTCTGCGTTATAAATTTTCTTAAATTCTTCTTTCATTCGAATTGGGATCAAGAAGATTGCAGTTAAGCTGATAATTGCGGCACTTAACATGATGAAGCGGTAATCAAGCGTACTATATTCAGCAACAGCTCCCATGATTAAAGCACCTAAGATTGCTCCAATGTTCCATAATAAGTTTTGTGAAGCATTAACTCTCCCACGCATATGATTAGGAATATAAACTTGAGTTGCACTCATCCGAATGTTATAGGATGTGACCGATAATAACCCAACTGAAAAACTAATAACTAACATCATTATATAAGGCATATAGAGCATGGTTGCACCTAAGATTTCAACTGTGATATAAACTGTAACTGCAATTTGATATCGTTTATGCGGTGGATAATGAAATGCATAATGGATGAGCCCTCCAATAATTCTGCCTAAAGAACTTGCTGTGATTAAAAATGAAAAATCTTGAAGTGTAAACACTGAAC
>JAQVBA010000094.1 GCA_028690555.1 Acholeplasmataceae bacterium | reverse complement strand
GGAATCCATAATTTCTATATGTTTATTATTAATAATTCTGATATAACGATCCGTCGATAACTCTTTTAACTTTCGACTAAATGTCTCAGGAGTTATTCCTAAACTTGAGGCCAAATTTACTTTGGTAGTTTCAAATTTAACATGATGGTTTTTCTCTAAATCAAGAAGTAATCGAGCGACTTTTGCTGATGCTTGATAAAGATTACTATGCTCGATGATTGCTTCTGCTTTATCAAGTCGATTTGATAACTCTTGCATCATCTTTAATGATAGTTCTGGACTTTTACTCATCAAATGTTTCATTTTCGATTGATCGAGTAAACAAATAACCGATGGTTCAATCGCTTCAGCATATGTCGTGACTTTCGATTCATTAAATAGAGCAAGTTCTCCTAAAAAGTCGCCATGGGATAACATCCGAATCACTTGTTCTCTTCCATCCTCTGATAATCTTGTGATTTTAATTTTCCCACGATGAATCACGAATAAGCTATTTAAGCTATCACCAGCTTGATAAATGAAATCACCTTTATTAAGCTTTTGATGGGTTGAAATCATGATGATTTCATCAAGTTCTTTTGCATTTAACTGTTTAAAGATGGGAACTTTCTTGATGCAGTTGTTTGGTTCTAAGTCTTTTGACATGATTTCCTCCGATATCAAATCTAAGTAATCTAATGGCATTAATAATGACAATTAATACAGATCCTTCATGTACAAGCATGCCTAATGACATGGTTACTTGATTCAATAATACACCAATCATCAAAAAGAATACAACCGATAGGGCAAAGATGATATTTTGAATCATGTTAATCTTAACTTTTCTGCTTATTTTAATCGCATCTTTCAGTTTACCAATATCTTCACTCATTAATACAACATCTGCTGTTTCCATGGCTAAATCTTTACCAATTCCTCCAACAGCAACCGAAGCATCTGCATAAGATAAAGCAAGTGCATCATTGATCCCATCACCGACAAAGATCGTATGATATTCATCTTGATAAGATTTGATGATTTGAGCTTTATCTTCTGGATAAAGATTTGCATTAACGTCATCTATACCTAATTGATTGGCAATTTGATGGGCAACTATCTCTTGATCACCAGTGAGCATCACGGTCTTTTTAATGCCTAAAGATTTGAGATCTTTCATGAGTAATTCCGTTTTTGGTCTTAAGGTATCTGCGATACCAATGAGACCTAAAACTTGATTTTCATTTGCTAGTAGTAGTGTCGTATATCCCACATTCAAAAACTTATGATAAGCCATTTGATATTCACCCATTAAAGGATTTTCTAATATTCTTTCATTTCCTAAGCTATAGATTTTATCTTGATAACTAAACTTAATCCCTTTACCTTTTATACTTTGATAATTTTTTGGTTTATCTTTAATATCCACATGATTTTTCATTGCTTCTTGAATAATGGCATGTGCAATCGGATGTTCACTATATGCTTCACCAATCGATGCAATTTTAATAAGTTCTTCTTCTGATATATGAAATGTCTTGATTTCTACGACTTCAGGTTTCCCTTTGGTGAGTGTTCCTGTTTTATCAAAGAAGACTATTTCACCTTTAGAAAGTTTTTCAATAGAATCCCCACCTTTAAATAAGATACCTTTTTTTGCTGCATTTCCAATACCAGCAACAAAAGATACTGGGGTTGCAATCACTAAAGCTCCTGGACAAGCAATAACAAGCATGGTGATCGATAATCTTATGTCTTTTGTCATGATAAAGATAAAAATCGAAAATATGACAATTAAAGGTGTATAGTATTTTGAAAATACTTCCATGAATTTCTGCGTTTTTGCTTTACTATCTTGTGCTTCTTCAACCATATGAATCATTCTTGATAATGTCGTATCTTCGCCTACCTTTGTTACTCTCATTTTTAAGTAACCAGATGTAACCACTGTAGATCCGATGATAGCATCAGAGATATCTTTTTCTACAGGCATTGATTCACCAGTCATCATTTGTTCGTCAATGAATACATTTCCTTCAATGATGATGCCATCGGTTGGTATTTTTTCACCCACTTTCACAAGTAAGATATCACCAACTTTAAGTGAATCCAAGGAAACCATATCTTCCTTATCTAAGGTTATTAAACGGGCTTGTAATGGTTTTAAATCCATCATCGCTTTCAGTGAACTTCGTGTCTTTTCTAATGACATTTTCTCTAAATAATGTCCAAGTGTAAAAAGATAGGTTACTGCTGCTGCTTCAAACAAATCACCAATCATATATGCTGCAATCACAGCAATCGTTACCAGTAAATCGATCCCAATTATTTTATATTTTAAATCCATAAAAGCTTTTTTAAAGATATGAAATCCAGCAAAGATAGTTAATAGCGTCATGATGATGAATGAAACCAGCCTAGACTGGTTTAATTCATTAAAGATCATCGATAAAATAAACAATGATGAAATGAAAATAATGTATCCGTGTTTTTTTAAGATATTTTTCATCTTACTTACTACTTATAACCTTGTATCCTAAATCTTTAACAACTTTTAAAACACTTTCATCACTTTGTTTCATTTCATCATAAACCACTTCAACTTTTGAAGCATTAAATTTAACAACAGCTGTTTCGATCCCCTCAAGTTTTATTAATGTCCCTTCAATTCTTCTAATGCATGATGGACAAGTCAGTGTTTCGAGTTGTAGTACTGTTTTTTTCATTTTTTAATCACCCTTTCTAGTTTCAGTATAGAGGATATAACATGATATTTCCTTGACATAAATCAAGTTTTTATACGAATATAAAAAAGAATTCCAACATTGGAACTCTTCTTTTCAACATCTTTGATTTAGTTATCTTTGAAACTTTGACATTAATTTTAGGACTCCATACCATAAACTTATTAATATGAAAATAGCAAGCAACCATAAAATGGTATAAAGAGGATACCCAAAGAAGTCCGAAATCTCTTTAACTGGGCTTTCAAATAAATAAAACCAGTTTTCTTTTAATATGAGATCAGCCATTAAGACAAGTAATGTATAGATGAATAACATCAAACTTGCTTTCAAAAAATGCTTTCTTTTTATTTCAACACGTTTGGTGATGAAATAATAAAGGGATGCAAGTAAAAATCCATAATGCACAATAAAATAATGGAAATATCTAAAATGTGGAATCCCATAAGACGTATCGACAAAGATTAAGGCAAATAAAGCCCCTGTGATCGCATAATAGATGAGATAATTAAATAATTTTGTTTTATTACATAGTAAAGCATAGATGGTTAACACATTGGTCATCGCACAAAATCCTGTAAGAGGGATCATATGATAACTATATCCACCATTGATAAATGTCCATAGATGAAATCCAGATTCAAAAATAAGCAAGATCAACCCAAGCGTTAATCGAAAGATTTTATCATGTTTGGGTTTAGATAAATGATGTCTCAATAGATAAATAACCACAAAAATGAAACCTAAACTCAGTAAGGTTAAAAGGTGAACTACATCAAACATTGAGAGTTGATAATTATAAGCTTCATTAAACATAACACACCTCACAGAAAATATTTATGATTAATCGTCTATTTTATTGATTTATCATAGAATAACACATAAGCTTATTCTACTTTATGTAGGATAGATTTAGACTAATTATTAGTTTGGTTTATATCGTGATATGATTTTTTCAGCGGTTTTCATCCCATCAACAGCTGAACTCATAATACCACCAGCATACCCTGCACCTTCACCCATGGGATAAAGTCCTTTAATGTTTGATTCATGATGTTCATCTCTTGTCATTCGAATCGGTGATGATGATCTAGTCTCAGGACCGGTTAAGATGGCATCATGCATGGAAAAACCTTTAATCTTTTGATTAAAATCAATCAAAGCTTCTTTTAAAGTATGTGTAATATA
>JAQVBA010000018.1 GCA_028690555.1 Acholeplasmataceae bacterium | reverse complement strand
CAAAATATCGTGAGACGGACATCTAGAGTCTATCAACACGAGATTGCTGAAGATGCGGTTATGTCTTTAGCAAAAAGAAGTCGAGGAACACCAAGAATTGCCAATCGTTTATTTAGACGCGTGAGGGATTTCGCTGAAATCATGGGTGATGGGATCATCACCAAAAATATTACCGATCATGCGTTATCCAAATTAGGGATTGATCATAATGGGTTAGATCATACAGATTATAGGTATCTAAGAGCTATTATTGAACGTTTCTCAGGAGGGCCCGTAGGTTTAGAATCGATTGCTGCAACCATTTCTGAAGAAATTACAACCGTTGAAGATGTTTATGAGCCTTATCTTTTACAAGAAGGCTATATTAAACGAACAGCACGCGGAAGAATGGCTACAGAAAAAGCATATCAGTCATTAGGTATTACATATTATAAGGGGTTATTTGATGATAAAAGTTAGTGATTTTGATTACGATTTACCAAAACATATGATTGCGCAACACCCATCTGAAAAAAGAGATCATTCGAAACTGATGATTTTGGAACGAGAACATGGAGCAATTACGCATCATATATTTCATGAAATTAAAGATGAATTAGGTAAGAATGATGTCTTAGTCATCAATGATACTAAAGTCATTCCTGCACGTCTTTTAGGTGTTAAAAAAGATACGGATGCACTGATTGAAGTGCTTTTACTAAAAGAATTAAAAAAAGACATTTGGGAAGCGATGACCAAACCTGCAAGACGGGTTAAATTAGGAACAATCATTGATGTGGGTGGAAGAATAAAATTAGAATGTGTTGGCATCAAAGAAGAAGGATTAAGAGATTTTAAGCTATCCTATGATGGCATCTTAATTGAGCAACTCGAAGCATTAGGTGAGATGCCACTTCCTCCTTATATCACTGAAAAGATTAGAGAAAATGATCGATATCAAACCGTTTACGCCAAAGATCCTAAAAGTGCAGCTGCACCTACGGCAGGATTGCATTTTACAAAAGAATTATTAGAAGAAATTAAACAAAAAGGCACAGAGATTATTCCAATCACACTGCATGTGGGTCTTGGAACATTTAAACCTGTTTCTGCAGATTTCATTGAAGATCATCACATGCATGAAGAAACCTATGAAATCACGAAAGCATCCGCAGAAAGACTCAATCTCGCAAAAAAGGAAAACAAACGGATTGTATCTGTTGGCACAACGTCTGTGAGAACTTTAGAAAGCAATTATGATGACGGGTTTCATGCTGGGATATTTGAAACCAAAATCTTTATTTATCCAGGATATAAGTTTAAAGCATTTGATGCTTTAATTACCAATTTTCATTTACCCAAATCAACATTATTAATGCTCGTTTCAGCATTAGCAAATAGAGATTTTATTTTAAAAGCATATGAAGAAGCTGTGAAGAAAGATTATCGGTTTTTCTCCTTTGGAGATGCGATGTTTATTAAATGATTGAAATCATTTCAAAAAAACTGATATAATCGTTATGTATGGAGGAACAAACATGAATTTACCAAGCTATGTCTACTCAATTATATTATTTGCAATCTTATTTTTAATTTTCTTCATATTTTTAATGATTTTTATTAAGAAAAAAAGATGGACTGAACCTAAAAAACCATTTAATCCTGAAATTGCTGAAAAATTATACCAAGCTTTAGGTGGATCAAATGTGAAATCTGTAAGTCTTGAGCATCAACGATTAAAAGTATTAGTTTCGTCACTTAAACAAGTGAAACGTGAAAAATTGACTGAAACAGGATTCCCTGCAGCAGTGAAGGGAAAAGAAATAACGCTCTTCGTGAGATATTATCCAGAGGATATGTGTCATTATCTCGAAGATAAAACAAAGGAGAATTAACATGGAACAAAAGTTTTTAATTACATCAGAATATGGTATACATGCAAGACCTGCAACAAGACTAGTCAATCTAGCGATGTCATTTCATTCCGATATTGATTTAACTGCTTTAGGAAAAACAATCAATTTAAAATCAATTATGGGATTAATGTCATTAGGGATTTACAAAGGTGAAGAAGTTGTACTTACTGTGATGGGTAGCGATGCAGAAAAAGCTTTAGCACAACTGACAGACTTTATTGTCAGTGAAAATTTAGGCCAAATCATTTAATGATAAAGAAGTGGTGGATTTCTACCATTTCTTTCATTTAAGTCGATGCGTCAAAAAAAATTAAAGTACGTGAATTTAGAGATGCTAAATACTTTAGGTGTGATCACTGATCTAGAAAAAATTGAGACAAAAAAACCTGTGTATTTAGAAATTGGCAGTGGCAAAGGCCAATTTATTACATCTTTAGCCGCTTCTTATCCATCCAATCATTATATTGCACTTGAAGTGAACATGAATGTATGTTACCGCATTGTTGAAAAAAAAGTCGATCAAAAATTGGATCATCTAACGATTATTTTAGGTGATGCAAATCATGTGCTCGATTATTTTTTTGAACATTCAATCCAAGGGATTTATTTGAATTTTAGTGATCCTTGGCCAAAAGCGAAGCATCATAAACGAAGATTAACATTTCCAAAGTTTTTAAGAATGTATCAAATGCTCTTAGAAAAAGATGGATTCCTACAATTTCGAACAGATCATAAAGATTTTTTTGATGAGAGCTTAATCGATTTAGAAACTTATTTTGATACGATTGAAATTAACCGAAATTTAGAAGTTTCAAATCATATGACTGAATACGAAGAAAAAAAGCGTCCTTTTGGACCGATTTATCAATGGACTGGAAAGGTGAAAGAACATGTTGAATAAAATTTATAAAGACTTATTTGATTTAGCAGGAACTTCAGGCTACGAATTTAGAATTAGACACTATATGAAAGCTTTTATGAGTAAATATCCATCTTATACGATTAAAGAAGATCGTTTAGGTTCAATTTTTGCGGTTAAAAAAGCAAAAGATGAGAACGCACCGGTTGTGATGGTTGCAGGTCATATGGATGAAGTGGGGTTAATGGTCGTTGGGATTACCGATTTAGGGATGCTAAAAATCATTAATACAGGTGGACTTAACGGCGAAGTTTTCATTTCACAAGTCTTAAATGTTTATACAAAAAATGGTGTCATTAAAGGCATTGTTGGAGCGATACCTCCACATTTAAAGAAAGAACAAAATACCAAAATTGAAGATTTGATCTTAGATATCGGTGCACGAAGTAAAGAAGAAGCCAAAGCTTTTGGTGTTGAACTTGGAAACATGGTTTTATTTGATAATCCATTTAGTTACACCTATGATAAAAAGCGTGTGATTTCTAAATCGATTGATAATCGGTATGGTTGTGGATTAGCACTTGAAGCCATTAAAGCATTTGATAAACTAGAATTACCTTACACTTTAGTTATTGGTGCAACCGTCCAAGAAGAAATTGGATTACGCGGTGCTGAAACTGCAACGAATCTATTTAAACCAGATGTTTTTATCGCATTAGATGCATCACCAGTGAATGATGCCTTAGATAAAAATGCTTTAGGTGGACTTGGTAAAGGCTTTTTGATTCGGATGTATGATCCCAAAAATGTGATGCAAAAAAGTTTATTAGATTTCTTTACGAAACTTGCAAGTAAACATAAAATCCCTTATCAATACTTTATGAGTTTAGGTGGCACGGATGCTGCAAAAGCTTATGATTTAAATGATGGTGTTTTAGCAACAACCATTGGTCTACCCGCTAGGTATATTCATTCCACAGCAGCAATGATGGATTTATCCGATTTAGATGCTGCTAAAAAGATGCTATTTAAAGTGTTAAAGACACTTAATCCAAAGATCATACAATCATTGAAGGAGGAAAACAGATGATTAAAACATTACCAAATGGTGTTAAAATGCCACAACTTGGCATTGGAACATTTAGAATCACGGATTCATCAGAAGCGTATGAAACGGTAAAATACGCACTTGAAGTCGGTTATCGTCATATCGATACCGCACAGATTTATAATAATGAAGAAATGGTTGGTCAAGCGATTAAAGATTCAAAGATTCCAAGAGAAGAAATCTTTATTACAACCAAGTATTGGGGATTTTCTAGTGAAGCCAATATGGAAAAAGCATTTAATGAGTCTTTAAGAAAGCTACAAACTGATTATGTGGATCTCTATTTAATTCACTGGCCAAATCATGATGATGAGATTACAGCAAGAACATGGGCACATCTAGAAAAGCTCTATGCACAAAAACGTGTGCGTGCCATTGGAGTTTCAAACTTCCAAAGACATCACATTGAAGCTTTACTTAAGACTGCAAAAATCGTCCCGATGATGAACCAAGTCGAATGTCATCCAGGTCTATCTCAAGTGCCACTCAAAGCTTACTTAGATTCAAAAAATATCATGATGACATCTTATGGTCCACTCATGAAAGGTGGAATCTTTAAAGCACCTTATTTGGATACACTCGATATGATTGCACATCGCCACAATGTATCGATTGCAAATATTGTGGTTGCATGGGGTCTTCAAAGAGGCATTTTCATGATTCCTAAATCGGTGACACCATCAAGAATTTTAGAAAACTTCCAGTCACAATTCATTACATTATCCCATGAAGAAATGGAAGCCATCAATCACTTAAATCGTGGAAATCGTGTGTATTCTGATCCGGATAACACCCCATGGGGTTCTTATCGCGAATAGCCCCTTTTTCTTGTAAAAATCATAAATAAGCGTTATAATAAAATCACTTAGGGGACCCTTAGAGGCCTAAAAAGGAGAATTTATATGAAAAGAAATCAAGTGCGTGACTTAGCGCTGACTTCGGTATTTGCGGCGATAATCTTAGTAATGACGTTTGTTCCATCCCTTGGATATATTTTAATTGGGATTACAGAACTCACACTCATTCATATCCCTGTGCTGATCGGCGTTTTCTTATTGCCCATTAAACATTCGATTGTTTTAGGGTTAATCTTTGGACTTGGCTCGATGTTAAAAGCGGTTCAAGTCAATACCGGATTAGCGATTGCGTTTATCAATCCACTCGTATCGATCTTACCTAGACTAATTTTTGTCATCTTAGCAATTTTAATTTTCAAAGGATTAAAATTGGTATTCGATAAATCTAAAAAAGGTGATGTCTATATCTTTGGATTTGTTTCATTGATTTCAATCGTTAGTGTTTTTTATGCCTCAAATGCGATTGCGACCTTCACGGGATGGAATACCTCTTGGTTAAATTTTGTCGCATTAGTGATTACTTCCTTACTCTTAACCTTTTATTTTGGTTTTATTAAAGGTGAAAGTAAAGATCGCGTCTTATATCCTTCGGTGATGTTAATCTCTACGGTGGTTCATACATTACTTGTGTTATTTTCAATTTTACTATTTTCAAAACAGCTGATGTATGATCTTTTTCAAACGGAAGATGTCATTGGGATATTAGTAACGATTGCAGTCACCAATGGGTTAGTTGAAGCATTGCTTGCAGCGATCATAGGTACACCCATTATCATTGCGTTAAAACAAATTCAAGAAAGATAAATATAGGTGATTCCATGATTTTATTATTTGATGTTGGAAATACAAACGTATCGATTGGATTATCCGATAAAATATCTATTTTAAGCACGATTAGATTAAATACAGAAGTCTCTAAAACAGCGGATGAATACTGGCTTCAAATGAAGAATTTTTTTCATCCAAAAGATATTGAAGCAGTCGCAATCTCCTCTGTCGTTCCCCGTATGACTGAAAAGCTCAAAGAAATTTCCCAAAAAAGATTGAATTTAGAACCTTTAATCATCGGTCCTGGTGTGAAAACTGGATTAAATATCAAAACCGATAATCCAAGAGAAGTTGGAGCGGATTTAATTTGTGATGCCGTGGCCGTTGAAGAGATTGATCACCCTTCTTTAGTCATTGATTTAGGGACTGCCATTAAATATATTTATGTTAAAAATAAAACCATTAAAGGTGTGATTATTACACCAGGTGTCAATATTTCGATTAAAGCACTCGTTGGACAAACAGCATTACTTCCGGATATCGATATTGAAGTTCCTAAAAAAGTACTTGGAACTAATACAATTTCTTGTATGCAATCTGGGGTGACATATGGTGTTGCTGCTCAAGTTGATGGACTTATTGAACGGATTAAAAATGAAGTGAATGAATCATTCAATATCATTTTAACAGGAGGACTCTCAGAGACGATTGCACCATTAGTCTTTGCACCCCTTGAAAGAGATCCAGATTTAGTGCTCAAGGGCTTATTAAAAATCTATTTAAGAAACGAACCACTCCTAAAATAGCCAGACTTCTGGTTATTTTTTTTATAAGATAAGGTATAATGAATGTGGGTGATAAGATGGAACATTTAAAAAGATATAACGAATGGAAGGCATATGAAAGCCTTGATGAAGCATTAAAAAAAGAACTGAATGAACTCTCTGATGATGACATCAAAGAGGCATTTTATCGTGATTTAGAATTTGGAACCGGTGGTCTAAGAGGGCTTATGGGCGTTGGGACAAACCGGATTAATCTCTATACCATCAGACGTGCAACCTTAGGGTTTGCCAACTATTTATTAGGTGAAAAAATCGATGGTGGGGTTGCAATTAGTTATGATAATCGGAAAGATTCCCGTGTGTTTGCGATTGAAAGTGCGAAGGTCTTAGCATATTGTGGGATTAAATCTTATGTATACCGCAATTTAAGACCGACACCGATGTTATCTTATGCAGTTCGACATTTTGATTGTGCAGGCGGGATTATGATTACAGCCTCCCATAATCCAAAAGAATACAACGGTTATAAAGCCTATGATAAAACTGGTGCACAATTAAACCCTCATGATGCCATTCGTGTCGTTGAAGAAATCTTAAAGATTGAAAATATTTTTGATGTGAAAACATTAGAAAATGATTTAATTCATTATATCGAAGATGATTTTGATTGGATCTATTTAGAAGATGTCAAAAAGATTGCAATAAATAGTGATGAACCGAGAAGTGTTAAAATTGCTTATTCACCACTTCATGGAACTGGTGGGCCAATCATTCCGAAATTTTTAACAAAAATGGGGTATGATCTCAATATATACACCCCACAACTCATGGTTGATCCAACATTTTCTAAAACGAGATCATCCAATCCAGAAGAAGCATTAGCTTTTGAATATTCGATTGAATATGCAAAAGAAATTAAAGCTGACATCGTTATGGTGACAGATCCTGATGCAGATCGTTTAGGAATTGCGGTTAAACACAATAATGAATTTATGTTACTGACTGGAAATCAAACAGCAGCCATTGAATTATTCTATTTACTGGATGAAAAGAAAAAACGTGATTTACTCCCTAAAAAAGGATTTGTTTATACGACGAATGTGACGACTGATTTAATTCCAAGAATTGCAAAATCATATGGGATGGATGTTGTAACAACATTAACCGGGTTTAAATTCATCGGCGAACAAGCAGAAAAGAATAAAGATGTTGGGGCTTATATGTTTGGTTGTGAAGAATCATATGGTAGCTTAGTCTTAGATTTTGTTCGTGATAAAGACGCTGTTCAAGCGGTTTATTTACTTGCTGAAATTAGCAATGTCATGAAAAATAGAGGTATGACTTTAATTGATTATTTAGAGCATATCTATAAGATTTACGGCTATTATGTCGAATACACTCAAAGCATTACATTAAAAGGCATTTCAGGGGTTGAAAAGATTGATAAGATCATGGAATATTACCGCGCTAATCCACCAGTCTTACACCAAAAGAAATTACTCTATATGGATGATGTCTTAAAAGGTATTCATGTTGAAGATGAAAAAGAAACCAAGCTCGATTATCCAACATCAAATGTTTTAAAATATGTTTATGAAAACGATACTTGGATTGTCTTTAGACCTTCAGGAACAGAACCAAAGATTAAAATATATTATGGAACTAAACATAAATCCATCGCAGATGCAAAAGCATTTATCGATGGTATTAATCAAAAAATAAAACAAGATATTGAACGTATCGAGTAAGGAGAAAAAAATGAATTTTGAAAAAAGAAGACAAAGTTATGCAACACACGTATTAGACCAATCCTTAAGTTTCTTTTTTGCAGGACATGCACCTCAAAAATCAGCTGATCAACATTATCCATTTGAAGTGAACCGCAATTTTTATTACCTTTCAGGGATTAATCAACAAAATGCAGTCTTAGTGATTGCTAAAGGCGAAAACAATCTAGAAAGCTATTTATTCATCGAAGGATTTGATCCTGTGAAAGCTTTATGGGATGGTGCAGGTTTATCGTTTGAAGAAGCTTCAAAAATCAGTCAAATCAAATTGGAAAATGTTAAAGATATTAAAACCTTAGATACATTTATCGGTCAGCTCCTTCAAGTTTCAAGAAGAGCGATTTTTGGATTAATTGATGTTGCTTATTTTGATTTAGAACGTCAAAGTATGACACAAAATGATACGGATGCGATAAGTTTTCAAAAGAAACTTTCAAATTTATATCCAGCATTAACGATTAAGACCAATCAAATGATTTTAGCAGAACTACGCACCATTAAAGATGATGATGAAGTTGAAATGATTAAAAAAGCTGCTGAAATCACGAAAAAAGCTTTAGAATTCACCCAAAAGCATTTAAAGCCAGGCATGAAGGAATTTGAAGCCGAAGCATCATATAATTATGTCTTAAACATGCATCAAACGACACCATCATTTGATACGATTGCTGCAAGTGGTAAAAATGCTACTGTTCTTCATTATGTAGATAATAATGCTGAGATGAAAGACAATGATTTAATTCTTTTTGACTTAGGGGTTAAATATGAACAATATGCATCAGATGTTTCAAGAACTTATCCAATCAATGGAAAGTTTACAAAACGTCAAAAAGAAGTTTATGAAGTCGTCTTAGAAGCAAATGAAAAAACGATTGCATGGTTAAAACCTGGAGTTTCTTTAAAAGAGTTTAATGATTACGGGAAACAAATCTTGATTGATGGAGCAAAACGATTAGGCTTAATCGAAAAAGATGAAGACATCATGAAATACTATTATCATAGTTTAGGACATTATCTTGGCCTAGATGTTCATGATGTAGGTAATTATGCAAAACCTATTCCAGTTGGAGCTATCATTACGGTTGAACCTGGATTATATATCGCTGAAGAAGGAATCGGCATCAGAATCGAAGATGATATCTTGGTGACAAAAGATGGCATCATCAATTTAACCAAAGATATTTTAAAATCCGTTTCAGATATTGAAGCACAAATGAAGAAATGACTCAATCGAGTCATTTTTTTTAAAGTAATCCTCAATTTTTATGCCTAATATAGGTTAGGAGGTAAAAAGAGATGAAAATGATTTATTTTGGATTACTTGCATTGATCTTAAGTGTCATATGTCCATTTTTAAGTGAAGCATCTTCGGCGTATAAAAGTTATGAAAGTCTAACGATTGAAGATGGTAAACTTCTGAGTGATTTTACAGATGAAGATTACAAAGATTATTATGAGCATGTGAATAAACGAAAATTCATTGGTTGGCGAATTCATGAAGTGAATCGGGATACCAAAGTTTATTACATCACTGAAACGCTTTTTTCTTATCATAATGATGGATATACCGCGATTGATTATACTTATCAGTATAAGAAAAAGGAAACCAAAAAGATTGCACTTTCTGCAAGTGGAACGATTGGTTTTAAAACGACTGGCGATAAACAAGGATTTAAAAACAATTTAGATGGATCTTTAAAGTTATCCTCAGATTATACCAACACAAAAGAAGAAAGCGAAACGTATGAAATTAAATTAAAAGTAGATCCGGGGACACGTGTTGATCTCTATATTTATGGGGAAGGAAAAATCACCAATGGGGTTGCTGCTTTTTACTGGGGATTTATTAGAACCATGCGTGGTGGTTATGAAATCTTTTTAGTGACAACCCAATACCAGCGCTTAGAGAAGGTTCGCATATGAAAAAACTACTTTTTTATAGTTTGATTGTGATTGTCTTTGGTGCAATTGGGTTTTTAATCTATTTGGATCAACAAAATGTAGATCCAGAGATTTTAACAATTGAAACTGCCTATACCATCATGGATGATGAACCTACGTTAGGCATTATGATTTATATCAAAGGTGAGCATCCGATTCAACACCCTGAATCGATTGAAACTTTGAAAATCACGAGTGGTAGTGATGAAATCGACATGGATGTGAGTCTAGAAAAAATACATGATCAAGGGAGCGAAGTTTACTTAAATCAAACTTATGAGATTTACCTTTATGATTTAAAGTTACCAACATTTGATCAAACAGTTCAAATCCATGATGCCATATTTGAAATCCATTGTATCAATGGTGAAACCTATGAGTTAAAGATTGGGAAAATTTCAATCTCACCGAGTCGTCCAACGGACGGATATTTGGAGTGGAAGACGTTATCTGGAGTAAAAGTAGATCAAACGATTTTTGAACGTATTGGCTGCGTTGAAATCGGATTTTTTGAGCTTCATCATGACATTAAAGGTTTCTTTGATGGATTTAACTATTCTGAGAAATTTCAAATCAAAGACGACATTTTATATTTATATATTGATGATGAGCCTTTTGTTTTTCAATCCTTTCCAATTGAGATTATTTTTACCGATGGAACAAGTCAACAAATTCCTTTGTTTATTTATATGAATTCGTATCAGTTACTTAAAATGAGTGGACCACTCATCCATACCTATGACTTTAATTCAGCTATCTGAAGCCAAAATGAACTATATAAATCAGACGTATACATTAAAAATTGAGAAAGGGCAATCCATTTTAATTAGTGGTGAGAATGGGTCTGGTAAAAGTACGTTAATTCGTTTGATTTTAGGTTTTATTGTTCCAGATCAAGGAAAAGTTCTAAGAAAAAAGGTTAAAATCAGTTATTTACCTGAACAGGTAAGTCTACCACCATTTATTAAAGTAAAAGCTTATTTAGAAGGCTTTGCAGGGGTAAAAAAAGCCATGATTGATTGGGAACTTATCGAAATGTTTGATCTACCTTTACATAAAAGTATCCATGAGTTATCAAAGGGAAACCTTCAAAAATTAGGTATTATTTTAACGCTTATGGGCGATGCTGATCTACTCATTTTTGATGAACCTTTAACTGCCCTTGATGAATCCATGAAAGATCGGTTCATAAATCATCTTGTGACCTTAAAAGAAAAAGGGATTGGATGTGTGATTTCAAGTCATGAGCCGAGTCGTTTTGTATCAATCATTGATGAACACATTATCTTATGACTAGACTCATCTTTATGCATGTCTTTTATGGGAAAAGGCGTATCGTCTATTTCAGTCTTTTTGTGCTTTTGATGTTATCGATTTTTTTCATGGGATATACCCAAGAACCCGTATACCTTCAACAACTTGAAAAAGAGTATTACCACATGTATTTTATATTATCTTTAAAAACATTTTATCCGTTTATATTTTCTATCACCATCACAATGTTATTGATTGATCATGATCAAAATGTTTTTCACATGCTCTATGCATATCATTCTAGATTTATAATCTATTTTAAAAAACTTTTTGCTTATGGTTTAATTATGACTCTTTTTTTATTATTCACCTTTTTGATAATGCATCTATTCATGATCAGTTTCACTGCATATTATGCGTTTGATTTATCAATTGTTATGTTTTTTCTTCATTTGTGGTGTGATGGATTGATCTTAATCATCTTATTTTTAATTATCATCAAAAAAGAGCATATCAATCGCGGATTTTTAGTTTTACTTTTGTATTTTTTATTTCCGATGATCAAAGAAAATATGGATTCTCGATTTTTATTTTATATTTTTCCCATCTATACCATGGATTTATCAAATGATTTACTTGTATATGCCTATAAAATATGCTATATTTGTTTTGGTATCCTAATTGGATATGCCATCCATGAAAAAATGTCAATTTATTAGTTTTAAAATTCTTGACATTACACCAATTCATGGTATAATTCATACGGTAATAAATATTTGTGAAAAGAAGAGGTACCCTCTCGCCTGATGGACGAATCTATAGGCAAACAGTCACGTTTAACGACATGATGATGATAGTGGGACCTTTGGGTAACCACTTTTTCTTTTTAATTCCACATAGAATGGAGGTGGACTGCATTAGACAACCAAATAAAAAACAAAACAATGATCTTGTGAATGAATTTATTCCAAACACCGACCTTTTAGTCATTGATGATACAGGAAATAAATTAGGCATTATTTCTAAAAAAGAAGCCTTAAAGATTGCGACTGAAAAAGAATTAGACTTAGTCGTTGTATCGCCAGATTCTAAACCGATGGTCGCAAAAATGATGGACTATTCAAAATATCGTTATGAACAACAACGTAAACTTCGCGAGATTAAGAAAAAACAAAAGATCGTTGAAATTAAAGAAATTAGACTTAGCCCAACCATTGACACCCATGATTTCGATACGAAACTTAAGCATGCCTTGAAATTTTTAGAAAAAGGCGATAAGGTTAAGATCTCAATTCGCTTTTTTGGACGGATGATCACACACAGTGATGTTGGACGAGAAGTCATTATTCGTTTTATTGAAGCGATCGGTGACAGTGGAACAGTTGAATCAAAACCAAAAATGGATGGTCGTAGCATGATCGCAATTGTTGCACCTACGAATAAAGAATAAGAAAGAAGGAATTTGAAAATGCCAAAACAAAAGACACATAGTGGCTTAAAAAAGAGAATTAAAGTAACAGGAACAGGTAAATTGATGCGTGGCCACGCTTATACTGGACACTTAGCGGCATCAAAAACAACCAAACAAAATAGACAATTAAGAGGCGAAACAAGTGTGAGTGCATCTGATAAGAAGCGTATTAAACCACTTATTTCGAACTTAATGTAAGCAGGAGGAAAAAAACATGCCAAGAGTTAAGGGTGGCACAGTCGCTAGACGTCGCCGTAAAAAGATTTTAAAACTAGCAAAAGGTTATTTCGGTTCTAAGCACGCGTTATATCGCACAGCACATGAACAAGTGATGCGTTCATTAAAATATGCATATCGTGACCGTAAAAAGAGAAAGAGCGAATTCAGAAAACTTTGGATTTCTAGAATTAATGCAGCTGCAAAATTAAATGGAACTAAATATTCATTATTAATCCATGGTTTAGCTTTAGCAAACGTACAAGTTAACCGTAAGATGCTTGCAGATATCGCGGTTCATCAACCAGAAGATTTCAAAGCATATTGCAAGATTGCAACTGATGCACTCCAAGGTAATCTTCCAAAACAAGAAAAGCCAGTCGTTAAAGCTGCTCCTAAAAAAGTAGAAGTGACTGAAAAGGTTGATTATTCAAAAATGCTTGTTAAAGAGTTAAAAGCCCTCGCAGAAGAAAAAGGCATCGAAGATGCTAACAAAATGTTAAAGGCTGACTTAGTTGAAGCATTAGAAAAACTTAACTAATCAAAAAAGGTGGTAAGTACCGCCTTTTTTTTGTATAATAAATGTGGAGGATACCTATGAAAAGACGCTTAATGATTTCTGCATCTTTGGTTTTATTATTAATAGTCTTAATTCCGATTGCGGTCTTACTCTTTGATTTAAGGGATCAAGGAATTTTTATGATTGTGATGATTGTAACATTCGTTTATGTAGGTATCTATGTATTTGGTGGTGTACCTAAATTAATTGTTTATTTCATTTATGGCATCATCACGACAACGATTCTCATTTTATCTCCACAACCATATCATTTACCGATTGCGATTATCGGATCTTTACTTTTTGTATTGAATCCTTTATCTACATTTGAAACTTTTTTAGAAAAAAAGCTCAATGAGGAAGATGTTTTGCCTTTAAAAATTAGCATTCGTGGGTCTTATTGGCCATTTTATAGTTATCAAAAAGAAATGAAAAATTTCTATCATTTACCTCAAGCTAGAAAATTATTTACGATCAAATGGTATTTACATGCAAGACAAATCTTAACCGTCGCGTTAGTCACTTTAGGAACATTCGTATTTATTAATAATTTATCGAATATCGCGAATTCACTCGATAATTTTAGTTGGATCAACTTCTTTAATTTTTATAGTGTCATTATTATTTTTATTCTTGCATTTTTCTTATACAAAAAAGGGTTCACATCAACAATTAGAACACTTGTCATCTCGGTATTTCCACCCGTGATTTTTCTTGTTTTAATCTCTGATTTTCCAGCCCCAATTAAATATAGTTTTGCAGGAGGAACTTTCCTAGCTTTTTTAGTCATTTTAGGATTAGAACTTGCAAAATACTATCAACGTGTCGCATATGATGCATATCGTTATTACGATGTTGATCAACAAATGGAAGTGTTTGCGAATGCACTGTTTGAACCGCTCATCTACAACGAATCTTTTACAAAATGTGGAACTTTCTTAATTAAAGTAAAACCCGAAGATTTTCAAAAACAATGGCACTCGATTTTAGTTTATGCAAACTATTTTAGATTTATCATTACGGCTTATACATTTGAAAAACAAGGGATTACAATTCATGCACACTTTCATTTTAGAAATGCAAAGCGTATTGAAAAGTTTAAAACATTTTTAGAAAGTAAGTTTAATCGAGAAGTCGTAATTAATCAATTCGATGATCCCAATAAACACCAATATGAACTAAACTTTTTTCACAGACCAGATTACATTGTTGCCAGAGGCTTAGCTCTTGCAAATTTATTAAAAGAACTTGAAATCAAGACGAGAATTATCGTGTCGATGATTGTTTACTTTGAAAATGAAGAAGATTTATTAGAAATCCAAAAGATTTATAGTACATTAAGATTAGATGATTTATCTGAAGATGAATATATTACTGCAAGAATGGATGTTTCTTTAATTAATGTCGATTATGTCATTGAAGCTAAAATTAGAGAAATGCTTCTTGAACTACTCATTCACTCTGGAAAATTTGTGAGAATCTCAGTTTTCTATTAAATAAATTTCTTTTGATTGCATCAAAAGGAGGCGACTTAGAAATCTTGACAACCCATGATATTCGTGGTAAATTGAAGATGAACCTAGGAGGCAGCCGTGGAACCCAAAAGCTTTGAATGGGTGTCAAACAATACGGGTGTGATCACCAAAAGTGATATCCCGAAGTATTGAACAAGTCGACACCAAAGATGAACGTAACACGTTCTCACCGCTTTCTAGGCTTTTTTATTGCAAAAATGAAATAACCATATTGATGGAGGATATATGATGAATAAAACACTTGAAATGCTTAAAAAAATATCGACACTTCCCGGTGTCCCAGCCCATGAAAAATTGGTCAGCCAATTTATTAAAGGTGAAATTGAAGATTATGCAGAACAACTTCAATACGATAATTTAGGATCATTGATTGCATTAAAAGGATCAAATGGACCAAAAGTGATGATCGCTGGACATATGGATGAAGTAGGACTAATGGTTACTCAAGTAACAAAAGAAGGTTTTATTAAATTCCAAACACTTGGCGGATGGTTTTCACAAGTCATGCTAGCACAAGTTTGGGAAATTCATACGAGTAAAGGTATCGTTTATGGTGTGACAGGCGTTAAACCTCCACATATTATTCCTGCAGATAAAAGAAAAGAAGCCATTCCAATTGAACAAATGTATATAGATATTGGTGTATCAAACCAAGAAGAAGCCCTCAAATTAGGAATTTTACCTGGAGATATGATTACACCACATATTGAATTTAGAACGCTTGGAAATCCGAAGTATTTGCTGTCTAAAGCATGGGATAACCGAATTGGTAGTGCAGTTATGGTTGAAGTGTTAAAACGCTTAGACTTTGATTTAGAGAGCCAATTATTCGCAACCTTTACGGTTCAAGAAGAAGTTGGACTTCGTGGTGCGAAAACAAGTTCTTACATGGTAGAACCTGAAATCGCGATTGCAGTAGATACTGGCCTAGCCAATGATGTCCCAGGTGGAGATCCAGTAGAACAATCTTTAGGTAAAGGACCACAAATTCTTTTATATGATGGTGGATTAATTCCAAATCAAGCGTTACGCAAATTTGTGATTGATGTTGCTAAAGAAGAAAAAATACCCTATCAAGAAGCCTTCATTGTGGGCGGTAGAACAGATGCAGGAAATATGCATTTAGCACATGGTGGTGCTGCAGGCTTATCGATTGGTGTTCCAACGCGCTATATGCATGCCCATACATCAATTATCCATTATGATGATTTCGAAAATACGGTAAAATTAATTTTAGCAATTTTAAAACGTTTAGACCGTGAAAAAGTTGATCAAATTCTTGCACAGCACTTCTAATTTGAAGTGCTTTTCTTTATTTAAAATCAGGTAAGTATGATATGATAATTATGTTGAAAGAGGGATTATATGACTAGAAAAACCATCAAAGTATCGAATATCACGTGTGCACAATGTGCAAAATCGATTGAATCATATTTTAACGAGCTAGAGTCGATTGATGCGAAAGTTTTAGTAACCTCGAAAAAGGTTATTTTTAACTATGACGAAGAAACCTATGACACATTAAAGATCGCGGATCATTTAAGAGTGATTGGTTACCATCCAGTACTCACCAGTGAAGCTCAAGAAAAAGCTAAAAAAAGAGAACAAATTGATTTAATCATTACAATCCTATTGACATTGCCACTTCTATGGACGATGTTTGCACATTTAGGATTTAATGTTTTTGTTCCAGAAATATTGATGAATGGATGGCTACAGTTAGCCATTGCAACCCCAATTCTTTTTTATAGTGGAAGACATTTCTTCATTCAAGCATATCATCAAGTCAAAGCTAAAAATTTAGGGATGGATGCACTCGTTGTCATGGGTACTTCAGCGGCTTATATTTTTAGTATTTATCAAACCATTATTCATCGGGATCATTTTCATATGATGCCGGATTTATATTTTGAAACAACCGCAGTGATTATTATGATGGTTTTAATTGGAAATTATTTTGAATCACGTGTCAAAGAAAAAACAAGTGATGCTTTACAAAGTCTCATCAGATTAGGTGCGAAAGAAGCAAGACGCTTTAAAGACGGTAAAACCGAGATGGTTCCAATTGATGACATATTGCCAGGTGATGAACTTATTATTTTAGCCAATGAAAAAGTACCTTTAGATGGTTTAGTCATCGAGGGTTCAAGTTATATTGATGAATCGATGTTAACCGGTGAACCGATGCCGGTTGCTAAAAATATGAGTGATCAAGTGGTCGGTTCATCGATGAATATCGTGAATACCATCAAGATTTCAGTCACAGCAGTCGGTAGTGATACCATCTTATCCAAAATCATTAAAACAGTGGAAGATACCGCTTTAATAAAACCAAAAGCTCAACGGATTGCCGATAAAATTGCATCGTTATTTGTTCCAATTGTGGTTGTAATTAGCATCTTAACATTTATTTTATGGATCATCTTTAGTGGTGAAGGTAATATTGCAAGCGCATTTGCACCTGCAGTTGCTGTCTTAGTTATTTCATGCCCCTGTGCACTAGGACTTGCGACTCCAACATCAATATCGGTTGGAAGTGGCATTGCATTTAAATCCGGTATTTTATATAAAGGTGGAGAATTCTTTGAACTCGCCAATAAAATTGATGCGATTGCGTTTGATAAAACCGGAACACTCACCAAAGGACACCCAGAAGTGATTGAAGTGATTGGTGACTCATCATATATGATCTATACAGCATCTCTTGAATCACATTCAAATCACCCGATTGCAAAATCGATCATGGATCATTATGATGGTGACTATCTTGAGATTAAAGATTTTAGTGTCTTGGTAGGTCTTGGTGTTAAAGGCTTAATAAATCAAAAATTAGTCCACGTTGGATCTAAAAAACTGATGCAATCCATTCAAGCGAAAAATCCATTTAGTGATAAAGTATATATGGGTAAAGGATACACCATATTTTATACGGCAATCGATCAAGAAGTTATCAATATGATTGTGATTTCTGATCCATTGAAAAGTGATGCAAAACATATGATTGAGATCTTAAAATCTCGTGGAATTACACCTTATATGATTACAGGTGATCAAGAAGAAACTGCACGCTACATTGCCAAAGAATTAAATATTGATCATATTTATTATGATGTCTTGCCGCATGAAAAAGCAGAAATTATTCAAAAAATTAGACAAGAAAAAAATGTCGTAGCCTTTGTAGGTGATGGAATCAATGACGCACCTGCCTTAAAAATGGCAGATGTTGGATTTGCTGTTGGATCGGGTTCTGATATCGCCATTGATACATCCGATGTCACCTTAATGCATACCGATTTAAAACTCGTAATTGATGCGATTGATTTATCACTTGCAACACTTAAAAATATTTACCTAAATTTCTTTTGGGCTTTTGCATATAATACGGTTATGATTCCGCTTGCAGCATTTGGATATTTAAATCCATCGCTTGCCGGTATTGGGATGGGATTTTCATCAATCATGGTTGTTTTAAATGCACTGAGTCTTAAACGGTTTAAATTTAAAACCGAATCGAAAGCCAACTATTTAATATAAGTCAAGATAAAATAAACAAATAGTGGTTATGATATGAAGGCATACTAAAAAGAATGCCTTATGACAACATCTAGATCTTTGAAATTTAAATATGTTAATGAGTA
>JAQVBA010000017.1:13811-18746 GCA_028690555.1 Acholeplasmataceae bacterium | reverse complement strand
GTATCAAATCTGAATTTAAGTGTTATACCTGCTGCACCTTGTCTGTTTTTTGCAACTGAAAGTTCAACTTCACCCGTTTTACTTTCGGCATTTCTTTCATAATAATCATTCCGATATAAGAACATAACGATATCCGCATCTTGTTCAATACTTCCAGATTCTCTCAAATCTGACAATACTGGACGTTTATCTTCTCTTTTTTCAACATCACGAGATAATTGTGATAATGCAAGAATTGGAACTTTGAGCTCTCTTGCCATTTGTTTCAATCCTCTGGAAATTTTTGCAACTTCTTCTTGACGATTTCCCGAACGGCTATCATCGCCTTTAATCAGTTGCAAGTAGTCAATGACAACAAAATCCAATTTACCTTCTTGTGAAAGCTTGCGGCACTTAGCTCGAATATCTGAAACTGTCACAGATGATGAATCATCGAAAACAATCGGTAGTCTTGATAAAGACTGCATACCACCTTCTAAAAACTGCCATTCACGTGAAGTTAGTGAGCCCGTTTTAATTTTAGTGTTTTCAATGTTTGCTTCAGCTGAAAGCATTCTTGAAACAAGCTGCTCATTGCTCATTTCCAAACTGAATATTGCAACTCCAGCTTGTCCATCATTATTTCTCTTTGCTACGTTTAAAGCAAGATTCATCGCAAACGCACTCTTCCCCATCGAAGGACGTGCAGCTAAAATAATTAATTCTTCAGGTTGAAGCCCATTGGTGATATGATCTAGGTTAGAAAATCCCGTTCTTAAACCAGTCACGCCACCTTTTTTATCACGATTTCTTTCAGTTTTTTCTTTCACTTCGCTGATCACTTCTGAAAGTTCTAAAAAAACTGTGGTTTTTCTCTTTTGAGAAAGTGCAAAAATGCTTTCTTCAGCTCTTGTCAAATAATCTCCTGCTGAATTGCCACCTTGGTAACCCTCTTCAAGGATTTCTCCTGCGAGTCTAATCACTTGACGCTTTAGGGAACCATCTTTGACTAAATCAATATAGGTTTCTAAATGTGCTGTAGAGGGTACAGACTCTGAAAGTTCGACAAGATAACTCATACCACCCGCTTTACCTAAGGCTTGATCAGATTCTAAGCGTGCAGCAATCGTTTGATAATCGATTTTTGCGTTTTCTTGATAGAGATCTCTCATTGCTTTATAGATGAGGCTATGGCTCAAAGCATAGAAATCATCCGGATTCAATTGATCAATCACTTCAACAATCTTTCTAGGTTCCAAAAATACTGTCCCCAAAACAGATTGTTCAGCTTCATGATGATGCGGTAAACTTTTAGCCATGGCTCTTGCCTACTTTTCTATAATATGTACTTCAAATTGCGCTTTAATGTCTTTATGAAGTTGAACAGATGCTGTATAAATTCCAACTGAATTTATATCGCTTGATAATTCAACTTTCTTTTTATCAATTAAAATATGATGATCTTGTTCAAATTGCTCAACGATTTGTTTCGTGGTCACATGGCCAAATAATTTACCATCTTGTCCGATTTGAATGCCAAGCGTAATCTTTTTACCATCAATTTCAGCTTTCAACTTTCTCATGAGTTCTAAATGACGCTCTATTTCACGTTGTTCTTCTTCTTTTTGTTGTTTCAAAACTTCTAAGTTTTCATCAGACGCCATTAGTGCTTTCTTTTGCGTAATCAAATATTGTCCAAAACCAGCAGCAACATCTAAAATGTCATCCTTTTTGCCGCGGCCTTTAACGTCTTCTAATAAAATAATTTTCATGGTTTCCCCTTCTCCTCCGTACTCTAAATCAAGAATCTTTTTCAATTCATCATGAACTTCATGAATGGATGTTTGATGAATTTGTGCAGCAGCACTATTTAGATGCCCACCGCCGCCTATAGCTTCCATAATGACTTGAACATTTACTTGTTGATAAGATCTTGCAGAGACTGAAACCGTCTCTTGATCAGTTCTTGCAATCACAAATGATGCATCTATACCACTGATCATAAGAGCTGCATCAGCAACTTGTGCAAGTAAAACACGATCTTCATAAACTTCAGGTGTTACAACAAATGCAAATCGATCTAAATAGATTTCGACTTGACTAAGAAGTTGATTGATTTCCATCGTCCGCATAAGATCTCTTCTTAACCAAAGTTTAACTTCAGTAATGTCTGCCCCCATATCTCTAAGTTGGGCAGCAACATCGAAAGTACGTGCACTTGTTCGATAGCTAAAATTGTTTGTATCAACAATCAAACCACCATACATCACGCTTGCTTCAAGTGGTGTAATATTAAAATCTTCAAGTGGTGTATAAAATGACATGATGTCAGCTAATAACTCAATCGTCGATGATGCATAGGGTTCATTAATTGAAAACATCGCATTAAATGTTTCTTCCCCAATCCGATGGTGGTCAATGACCATCACTTTATTTGCCTTTTCTAATACATTGGGGCTCATGACAATTTTTGGTGATTGCGAATCAACAACAACTAACATGCTTTCTGGCATAATTTGTCGATATGCAATATCTGAAGAAATTATGCGTTCTTTAATCGATGGATCTTGATTGATCACAATATCATAAACTTTTTTAGTCGTTGGGTCAAGTTTATCTTCATCCATGATCATAAACGTAGGTTTTTTAGACGCTTTACCCAAATGATAAACTGCAAGTAAAGATGCAAATACATCTAAATCCGCATGCATGTGTCCCATGACAAAAATAGATGAAGATCTCTCAAATAAATCTGCAATCGTTTGCGCATTGATGCGCACACCAACTTTAGAACTTTTAGCAGATGCATCATTTTTCGCACCAAAATACTGAATTTTTTGATCCTGAATGTTGACAACCACTTGGTCACCACCACGTTTTTCAGCGAGTTCAACAGCATTTTGCGCATAAATCCCTAAATCTTCATAATCAATATCCCAAGAAGCTACACCCATTGAAATACTAACTCTTGTTTTATTTTGAGTTGATATGAGTCTAATCTTATCTAAAATATCAAATTTATCTTGAATCATGCGCATGAGTTGTTCGCGATAAAGAACAACTAAAAGTCTTTCATCAGAATAGGGTTTCAAAAATCCATCATATCGATTTGCCCAATCGGCAATCGCTGCTAAATATTCACCTTTTAGTGATGATTGTTCAGAAACATCAAATTGTGATAAAGACTCATCAAAATTATCTAGATAAATAATACCTAGTACTGGAATGCGATTATGATATTGGAGTTTAATTTTTTCTCTTTCGGTAATATTAAATAAATAGAAAAATTTATATTCAGGGCGATATAAAACATCATAGGTTTCTTGTTTCACGACAATCGTAAAACTCAGCATATTATCCATGATATTTTTATGAAGTTCTAAATGTACGTCTTCTAAATCTTTCCCGGTAATTTTTGGGTCAAAAATTGATTTTGCATGTGGGTTTGCCCATTTGATTTCATACTCATCATCCATTGCGATAATGCCAATTGGTAACTCGTTAAAAACCTCATCACCAACTTGATTGACGTGATATGACAATTTTGTCCACATGGATAATCTATTTTGTAAAGTTTTAACTTTTTGACGTTCTCGTAAATGAAATGTAATATAAATCGTAATAAATACAAGAACAAAACTGCCCATCAAAAATACAAATTTGAGCAACTGTTCCATCGTGTCAAATTTGAAGAACGGGATGTATAAATAGATTCCAAAAGCAAAGATTAAAATAGCAATGACAAAAAAAATCCATCGTTTCATAGGAACCACCTACTTTAAAGTTATTATACCAATAATAAAGGTCCATTTCAATTTAATTCGATTGTCAAAGAATAAAAAACTGCATGCAAGCATGCAGTCATTTCATTTAATCTTTTACAAATGGTAATAATGCCATATGGCGAGCTCTTTTAATTGCTGTCGCAAGTGGACGTTGCCATTTTGCAGATGTTCCAGTGACACGTCTTGGTAAAATCTTACCGCGATCTGTAACAAATCTCTTTAGTAATTCAACATCTTTAAAATCAATGTGTTCCACTTTATTTTGAGTAAAGTAACATACTTTACGACGCTTTTTAAAACCACCACGTCTTTGTTGTTGCATAGTGTTTCCTCCTTTAGAATGGTAAATCTTCTTCTGCAGCGAGCTGTTTGCTCGTTTCGTAGAATTCATCGTTGTCACTAGATGGTGTGTCCTCTTGGACAGTTCTTGGTTCCGAATCATTTCTGCTTTCTAGAAATTGAATCGAATCACATAACACTTCTGTGACATAACGCATGCCGTTATCGGATTCGTATTGTCTTGTTTGAATACGTCCTTCGACACCTAATAGAGCGCCTTTTTTTACATAGCGTTCTAAATTTTCCGCTTGTTTACGCCAAACCACACATTGAATGAAGTCTGCTTGTCTTTCGCCGGATTGGTCAGTAAATTGGCGGTTAACTGCGAGTGTAAATGAGCACACAGGAATATTTGATTGTGTCATTTTTAACTCTGGATCTTTTGTGATACGACCCACTAATATGACGCGATTCATCATATTATTCGCCTTCCTTTACGACGATATAGCGAATGACTTCTTCTGTGATTCTAACAACACGGTTGAATTCTGCAACTGCTTCTGGAGTTGCTTCAACAAGTAGCCAAACGTAATAACCTTTTTTATGATGCTCAATCTCGTAAGCTAAATCTTTTAGCCCCAACTCTTTGAGTTCAAGAACTTGGCTATTATAATTCACAAAAATTTCATTAAAGTGATTTACAATTTGTTTAATGTTCTCGCTTTCAACTGTTGGACGGATGATATACATAATTTCGTACTTTTTCATCTGTTCCACCTCCTTCTGGTCTATGGTCTTAATAAGACAAGGATATATCTTATGCTTGGTTATTATATCATAGATATATTGCTTTTACAATGTTTTTAAATGATGAAAATCAGGGAATTAATTC
>JAQVBA010000017.1:0-13711 GCA_028690555.1 Acholeplasmataceae bacterium | reverse complement strand
AAATCATCTTCTGTAAATCCATTGACTAAAACTGCTGCCATATTAATATTAATTGCATAATTCAAACCTTCAGCAGCAATGACACCTTCTTCTGTATTAACATCCGTAACTTTTGCAACATTAATGCCAATAACCTCACCTTCAAGATTAAATAATGGTCCACCACTATTTCCAGGGTTTACTTCAGCATCATGCATGATGGCTAATCCATCCACACCATTATATGGGAACGTCGCTAAACTAACGATGCCTTGTGTCACATAATTGTATTTATTAATATCTTGGGGAGTTCCAATTGCATAAACATCTTGTCCTTTTTTGATTTCAAGTTTTGTTCCAGGATTTTCTAGTGGTTCAATCAAATGAAATTCAAGTTCTTCTTCAGTTTCAATGATTAAAACAGCAATGTCATAAACCGCTGAACTTGCATAGCTTCTAACAGGAATTCTTGGCCCTTCATTGCCATATCGAATAATGATTTCTCCACCATCTTCAATGACATGATTATTTGTCATAACATAATATCTAAATAGCGTAGAGTCGACGATAGTTTCCTTACGATACACGATGCCAGAACCATGGCCATTATCCGTTTGTACGATAACGACAGATTTTTCAACTTCTTCAATCATTTTAATTCGTTGTTCTTCATATGATTGTGTTGGAACATAAGGTGTTTCGGGTTCTTCGATTAAAGAACATCCTGAAATAAACCCCAAAAACATGATAAGTAAAATGATAAACATACTGCGTTTTTTCATAAGTTGCCTCCTATGTTAAATAACATTTTTGCATTTAAACTTGTTTGATGAATCACTTCATCTAATGATATATTTTTAATTTCAGCGATTTTTTCTGCAACAAACCTAACATAACTTGGTTCATTTCTCTTCCCTCTAAAAGGAACTGGAGCTAAATAAGGACTATCTGTTTCAATCAATATATGTTTTAAATCGATATTTTTTACGAGTTCTACGGTATCAAAAGCTTTTTTATAAGTTACAGGACCATCAATTCCAATATAAAATCCTAAATCGATAGCTTTTTTTGCATCTTCAATCGTTGAACTAAAACAATGAAATACACCATTAACTTTCCCTTTGAAAGGTTTAATCATTTCATATGCTTCAGCAAATGAATTTCTTGTATGGATGATCAAAGGATATTTTGTTTCTACTGCTAATTCAATTTGTTTTAAAAAAAATTCTTTTTGTTGGTCGATGTTTTCTTTAGTCCAATAAAAATCTAAACCACATTCGCCGATTGCTACAACCTTAGGATGTTTTAATAGATTTATGATGTGCTCTGTATCTTCATGATCTACATAACCAGGATGCACACCAACCGATGCATAAACAAATTCATATTTTTCAGCAATTTCTAGAGCTCTTTGATTTGATTTTTTATCCATTCCAATGACAATGATGTGATTGATTTGATGCTCTTTGGCGCGAGCAATCGTGGCATCCAAATCATTATTGAATTCTTCTACGTTTAAATGAGCATGTGTGTCGATCATCAAATGTCATCTCGCTTTCTAATCCATATTTTATCATACAAATGATAAAACCATGTGCGAAACATCTCCTTTAAAGCCCCAAACCATAAACGATGGGAAATCTTGGGAATAATTGCTATCTAAACAAAAAAAAGAGGCTTTCGCCTCTTCAAATGTTTTTGACTATTCTAAGATTTTAACAACTGATCCTGCACCAACAGTACGTCCGCCTTCACGAATAGAGAACTTAGTTCCTTCTTCGATCGCGATTGGGTGGATAAGTTCAACGATCATGACAGTGTTATCTCCTGGCATAACCATTTCAGTACCTTCTTGAAGTGTAATCACACCTGTAACGTCAGTTGTACGGAAATAGAATTGTGGACGGTAGTTTGAGAAAAATGCTGTGTGGCGTCCGCCTTCTTCTTTTGATAATACGTAAACTTGTGCTTCAAACTTGAAGTGTGGGTTCACTGATTTTGGTTTTGCTAAAACTTGACCACGTTCTACTTGGTCACGGTTAATACCGCGAAGAAGTGCACCGATGTTGTCTCCAGCTTCAGCATAATCTAATAATTTTCTGAACATTTCAACGCCAGTTACGACAGTTGATTTAGTATCAGTAATACCAACGATTTCTACTTGGTCACCAACTTTTACTTGACCACGTTCAACACGTCCAGTAGCAACTGTTCCACGACCAGTAATCGTGAATACGTCTTCAACTGGCATCAAGAATGGTTTGTCAGTTTGACGAACTGGTGTGTCGATGTAAGCATCAACAGCATCCATTAATTCTTGAACTTTAGCTTCCCATTTTGGATCGCCATTCAATGCACCAAGTGCTGAACCACGAATCACAGGAATATCGTCTCCTGGGAAATCATATTCTGATAATAATTCACGAATTTCCATTTCAACTAAATCAAGAAGTTCTTCATCGTCAACCATATCAGCTTTATTCATAAATACGACAAGCTTAGGTACGCCTACTTGGCGTGATAATAAGATGTGTTCGCGAGTTTGTGGCATAGGGCCGTCTGCTGCAGACACAACTAAGATACCGCCGTCCATTTGAGCAGCACCTGTGATCATGTTTTTAACATAGTCAGCATGACCTGGGCAGTCAACGTGTGCATAGTGACGTTTTGTTGTTTCATATTCTACGTGTGCAGTATTAATTGTAATACCGCGTTCTTTTTCTTCTGGTGCGCTATCGATTGATGCATAATCTTTAATACTAGCAAGACCTTGCTTAGCAAATACATTTGTAATTGCAGCAGTCAAAGTTGTTTTGCCATGGTCAACGTGGCCAATTGTACCAATGTTAACATGTGGCTTAGTTCTTTCAAATTTTTGTTTAGCCATTTTTAATTTTTCCTCCTATAAGAAAGTGTTATTTTTTTGTTTATATTTACCATATTCATTGTATATGAATAGGGTTATTTTTGCAAGTGGATTAATTGACTCCACGCTTTTTAATAATTTCTTCCATAATTGATTTTGGTGTCTTTTCATAATGTGCAAATTGCATCATGAAGACCGCACGACCTTGCGTATTTGAACGTAATGCAGTCGCATAACCAAACATTTCAGCTAATGGAACGAATGCACGAATTGCTACGGCATTATCGCGTCCTTCTTGACTTTCAAGACGTCCACGTCTTGATGTTAAGTCTCCAATAACGTTACCGACATAATCGTTTGGCACGATAACTTCGACGTCCATGATAGGTTCTAATAAGATTGGACTTGCTTTTGACTTTGTTTCTTTTAAAGCCATTGAAGCTGCAATTTTAAATGCCATTTCAGATGAGTCGACATCATGATAAGATCCATAATGAAGCGTTGCTTTAATATCGATTGCTGGATAACCGGCAATAATACCATTAGGTAATGCTTCTTCTAAACCTTTTTGAACGGCAGGAATATATTCTCTCGGAATAACGCCACCGACAATTTTATCAACGAATTGGAATCCTTTACCTGGGTTTGGTTCAAACTTAATTACAACGTGACCGTATTGTCCACGACCACCAGATTGACGAACGAATTTACCTTCAATATCGGCTTCTCCAGAAATTGTTTCACGATAAGATACTTGAGGTTCAGCAACGTTTGCTTCAACCTTAAATTCTCTTCTCATACGATCAACGATGATGTCTAAGTGTAATTCACCCATACCAGCAATAATGGTTTGACCAGTTTCATGATCGGTAAATGTTCTAAATGTTGGGTCTTCTTCAGCAAGTTTTTGTAAAGCCACACCCATCTTATCTTGGTCTTGTTTTGTTTTTGGTTCAATCGCAACGTTAATCACCGGTTCAGGGAATACCATGGATTCTAAGATGATATCATCTCTTTCTCCAGTTAATGTATCACCTGTTGTGGTATCTTTTAAACCAACAACTGCGGCAATGTCACCTGCGAATACTTCTTTAATTTCTTCACGGTGATTCGCATGCATTTGAAGCACACGACCAAAACGTTCTTTTTTACCTTTTGAGGTATTTAATACATAGGATCCTGCAGAAATTGAACCTGAATATACTCTAAAGAATGTTAGACGACCAACATATGGGTCTGTCATCACTTTAAAAGCAAGTGCTGTAAATGGCTCATTATCATTTGGATGACGCAATACTTCTTCATCATGTGAATTATGTCCAATTACAGAGTCAATATCTGTTGGTGCAGGTAAATATTCAACGATTGCATCAAGCATAAGCTTAACGCCTTTATTTTTAAAGGATGATCCACAAATGACTGGGAAAAATTTCACAGCAAGCGTTCCTTTACGGATAGCTCTTTTAATTTCTGGAACTGTGATTTCTTCACCTTCAAGATATTTCATCATAAGTTCTTCATCGAAATCAGCAATTGCTTCAATGAGTTGTTCTCTTTTTTCTAAAACGATATCTTTTAAATAAGCTGGAATTTGAATTTCTTTGCTAACTTCATCTTGATTTCCATCATATTCATAAGCTTTCATTTCGATGATGTCGATGATTCCTTTAAAATCAGATTCTGCGCCGATCGGCCATTGGATCGGGAATGCTTTGACACCAAGACGGTTATGCATGGTTTTGATTGCTCTTGCAAAATCAGCACCAATTTTATCCATCTTGTTCACGTATACAATACGTGGGACTTTATATTCGGTGGCCTGTCTCCAAACGGTTTCCGTTTGAGGCTCTACCCCGGCTTGTGCGTCTAAGACAGCAACCGCGCCATCTAATACGCGAAGTGATCTTGATACTTCAACCGTGAAGTCAACGTGACCTGGGGTATCAATAACATTAATACGGTATTCTTTCCAATACGCTGTGGTTGCAGCGGATGTAATCGTAATCCCGCGTTCTTGTTCTTGTTCCATCCAGTCCATTGTCGCAGAACCATCGTGAGTTTCACCCAATTTATGAATTTTTCCTGTGTGGAAAAGTATTCTTTCCGTCGTAGTTGTCTTACCAGCGTCAATATGGGCCATAATGCCGATATTGCGCGTTTTTTCTAATGGGAATACACGAGGCATAATGTTAACTCCTTACTACCAGCGATAGTGAGCAAATGCTTTATTTGCTTCAGCCATGCGGTGTACATCTTCGCGTTTCTTCACAGCTGCACCTAAACCTTGTGATGCATCGATGATTTCTTTCGCTAATCTTTCTTCCATAGTTTTCTCATTACGCAAACGTGCGTAGTTGATTAACCATCTTAATCCTAATGTTGTTTTTCTTGAAGCTCTTACTTCTGTTGGTACTTGGTAGTTTTGACCACCAATACGACGAGAACGAACTTCTAAAACCGGCATAATGTTGTTAAGTGCTTCATTGAACACATCAATTGGCTCACGACCTGTGGCTTCCTTGACGCGGTTGAACGCACCATATAAAATTGATTGAGCAGTTCCTTTTTTACCATCAAGCATAATTGTGTTTACAATACGAGTGACAAGTTTTGAATGATAAATTGGATCTGGTAAAACGTCGCGTTTTACAACATGTCCTTTACGTGGCATGAGTTCACCTTCTTCCTTTCGATTAATAATATTTTAGTTTTTGTTATTTTTTAGCTGCTGTAGCCTTTGGACGCTTAGCGCCATATTTTGAACGTGCTTGTTTGCGGTTTGCAACGCCTGATGCGTCTAATGTACCACGTACGATATGGTAACGTACCCCTGGAAGGTCCTTAACACGACCACCACGAATCAATACCACGCTGTGCTCTTGCAAAGAGTGACCAATACCTGGGATGTAAGCAGTAACTTCTGTTTGGTTACTCAAACGAACACGGGCATACTTACGTAAAGCAGAGTTAGGTTTCTTCGGTGTCATGGTTGTAACACGTGTACATACACCACGTTTTTGTGGGGATGTATAATCACTTTCGCTCTTTTGAAGACTGTTAAATCCATACCCTAGAGCTGGTGATTTTGATTTGTACTTTTTGTCTGTTCTACCATTTTTTACGAGTTGCGAAATAGTTGGCATTTGTAGATCTCCTTTCTTCAAACACATATCCAAGTGTTTCATATTTTGTTTTAAAAAATATTTACGGCTTCATTGAGCCGTAAACTCAATATACATCGCGTGCATTTCACGCAGCGTTTTAATTATATAATAGTTTAACCATAATGTCAACAATTTTAAATAAAAAAGATGCCTTTTAGACATCTTAAATTCAATCTTTAATTTGATTTAATTTGACTTCCACTAAGTTTAAGAAGACTGCCCCAATTAAATTGCCGATGATCCAAATCAAAACATAGATCAAAGCCTTCGGTCCAAACGATCTTGAAAGTACAACATAAAGCAAATTCGCGATACTATGTTCAAATCCTGCTAAGATAAAAATCATTACCGATAAGATTACAACAAGCACTTTGATGATTGGATTTTCGATCGATTTGAATCCATGAACACCCGTGTACATTAACATGCCACAAAAGATTGCGAGAATGAGACTTTGCAGTGGACCAAACGCTAGTTTTGTAACCATGAGTTGTTCACTTAGTTCAATAATTTCTGATTTCCCAGTAAATAAAAATAGAATACCCACTATAGCAATCCCAAGAAAGTTCCCAAGAATGGTTTGTAAAATCATTTTGATAAATCCTTTTTGGTAAGGAAGCAAATAACCAATCTTTCCAGTGTATAAACTGTAACCTTTTGCAACAACCATCAATAATCCAGTGCTAAATAAAAATGAACCGACAATCTTATTCGACACTGAGAGAAAGACAAGTCCAGCAATTCCGATGTATAAACCTGCCATGATGGCTTTTAAGAAAATGTGATCCTTCATTCTATTTTTTTCCTTTTTTAAATCCATAAATTTTTCCAACAACTGCGTTTGTAAAACCTGCTGGGAGAATTTTTTCTAAAAAAACAAAGATTTTATATTTAAAACCGATGGTTTTATATAAAGGCATTCTTTTTTTCTTAATCAGTTTATGAATCACTTTAGCTAATACTTCTGGATCCATGCCATTTTGTTCATCTTTTTCCATCACAGCTACAGACTTATCAATACGCTTTTCATAATGCGGATTCATGATTTCATTTTTCCGGCGATTTTTTGTAAAACTTGTTTTAATATCTCCAGGCATTACCACACAAACATCAATACCAAAGGGTTCAACTTCATTGGCTAATGCGTTTGAAAATGCATTAATCGCAGCTTTTGAACTACTATAAAATGACTGAAATGGAATTGATAATACACTTGCTACTGAACTGATATTAATGATTTTTCCTTGTTTTCCTTCTCTCATGAAGGGAAGTGCAACTTTGGTTGAGTGAAAAACACCCATGAAATTCACATGGAATAAATCAAGTACATCTTCACTTAAAGTATCTTCAATACTTCCGGAAATTCCAATGCCTGCATTATTAATTAAGACATCAATTCTTCCTTCAATATCATATATTTCTTGATAAGCATCAATCATCTGGTCAATGTTAGTGACATCGGCTTGGATACTACGAACATTTTTCTCATGGATTTTACTACGAGAAATCCCGTAAACGTGATGTCCCTCGTCTGCTAAATGTTTAGCCACCGTTAATCCAATACCTGAAGATGCTCCAGTTACAATAATTACTTTTCCCATTACTCGTTAAATCCTTCTAAGCCTTTTAAAACATCACTAATGCGCTCAATTGCTTGATCAATTTGTTCTTTCGTGTGTGTTGCTGTATAACTAGTGCGAATTAAACATTCACCAATTGGAGTTGCTGGTGGAATGACAGGATTCACATAAACCCCTTGTTCAAATAATTGATTGCATGCAATCATCGTGCGCATCGGCATATAGGTATATATTGGAATAATTGGTGTCTTAGAATCTTTAATTTTTAATCCCTTCGCTTTTAAGCCTTGACGCATGTATTCAGCAATATCATGTAGCGCTTTAACTCTTTCTGGTTCACGCTTTAAAATTCTTAAAGCCTGAAGGGCAGCTGCAGTGTTTGCTGCTGGAATAGCTGCAGAAAAAATATAAGGTCTTGAATTATGACGAATAAAATCAACAACTGCGTGATTTGCAGCAACATATCCGCCTAAGCTTGCTAGTGACTTAGAGAAGGTTCCCATAATAATATCGACTTCATCTTCTAAGCCAAAGTGTTCAGCTGTTCCGCGACCATGTTCACCCATAACACCTAAACCATGCGCATCATCAACCATCACGCGTGCATTATATTTTTTAGCAAGTTCAACAATTTCTGGAAGTTTAGCAATTTCTCCACTCATTGAAAACACACCATCAGTAATAATTAATTTCCCTTTATTTTCAGGAGCTTTTGCGAGTTTTTCTTCTAAATCCTTCATATCTGAATGTTCAAAACGAATCACTTCTGCATAACTAAGACGTGTACCATCATAAATTGAAGCATGGTTTTCCTTATCAGAAAAAATAATGTCGTTACGACCTGCAACTGCAGAAATAATGCCTAAGTTGCTTTGGAAGCCCGTACTAAAAATTGTACAATCTTCTTTGTGAAGAAATTCAGCTAATTCGGCTTCAAATTGTTTGTGTAAATTTAATGTGCCGTTTAAAAACCGGGATCCTGAAACCCCAGTACCATATTTTAATGTTGCATCTACTGCTGCTTGAATCACTTCAGGATGCGAAGTTAATCCTAAATAGTTGTTTGATCCAATCATGATGACTTCTCGACCTTCCATGTGAACGACTGTATCTTGTTTACTTGTAAGTTCATGGAAGTAAGGATAATATCCCGCTTCTTTTGCTTTATTTGCAGTATCATACGCATAAATTTTCTTAAATAAATCCATCATTATTCCTCATTTCAAAATAGCCTAAATCTATTATAATACACAACGCCTTATTTTAACCCAAAAAAGAAACAAATGCCACCGTCTTCATAAAAAAAGGATATTAAATATCCTCTTTAAAATTCTTAATGCATCTTTCATATTCAATTGCAATTTTTGAAGCAATCAAGGCATTGTGATAGACTAATTCAAGATTTGCATTTAGGCTGTCGCCTTTAGTTAAATCTTTAATTTTAGCGAGTAGAAATGGTGTTGTTTCTTTTCCATGGATGCCCTTTTCTTTAGCCTCTTGAAGCGCTTTTTCAATCGTATCTTCAATTTCTTCTCGGTTCATTGAATACATATCTGGAATAGGATTTGCTACTAAAATGCCTCCCTTTAATCCAACCTCCCATTTTGCTTGCATGAGTGATGCAATATCCTTTGCGTCTTTCATCAAATAGTCAAGTTCAAGACCACTATCTTTAGTATAGAATGCAGGGAGTTCTTTGGTTTGATAACCCAGAACTTCAACACCTTTAGTTTCTAAATATTCTAAAGTCAACTTTAAATCTAATATTGCTTTTGCTCCAGCACAAACGACTAAAACATTGATCTCAGATAGTTCTTCTAAATCTCTCGAAATATCAAATGTGATGTGTCCTTCTCGGTGAACTCCTCCGATGCCTCCTGTTGCAAACACTTTAATGCCTGCCATATTGGCAGCAAGCATCGTGCCACTAACTGTAGTTGCACCATCTTTCTTTTGTGATAAAACATAGCCAAAATCGCGTTTGCTTACCTTAATCACATCTTTAGCTTTGGCTAAATACTCAATTTCGTCTTCTGATAACCCGATTTTAATGATGCCGTTAATAATCGCAATCGTTGCAGGCACTGCACCTTCATGTCGAATAATCGATTCAACCCGCTTTGCCATTTTCACATTTTCAGGATAAGGCATTCCATGGGTGATAATTGTTGACTCAAGTGCGACAATCGGTTGATGTTTTTTGATAGCTTTTTGAACATCTGGGTGTATTTCAATATATGATTTCATGCATGTTCCTCCATCATTTTCAATAGATTTTGTTTGTTCATCTCCATAGATACAGCATCTTCACTTTGAACGTTAATGGCTGCTGCAGCTAGACCTGTATTTACTGGATCAAGCCCATGAATTTTTGCAAAAATAACTCCTGCAAAAAGTGCATCGCCTGCTCCTGTTGTATTTTTAATTTGCGTTTGAAATGGCTTTTTAAGTTCTTTTCGTTCTTTAGATTGATAGAAAATACCTTCACTTCCAAGAGTGATAATGACTTCTTTAACGCCTTCATTGATAAAATACAACCCAATATCATCCAAGGTTTTACCATCTTTAAGGTTTAATCTAGAAAGTGCTTCAGCTTCCATCAAATTCATTTTTAAAAGGTGGATATATTTAAGATTTTGTTTAATTCGAATCGCTTTTTGACTGGATATTGTATCGACAAAAACAGGCACCTTTGATGTATGCAAAATATAGTTTAAAGTTTCTTCTGACATGTTAGTGTCAATGACAATGAAATCTGCTGGCTCAATATAAACATCTCTAGAAGCTAGTCTTTCTTTATCTAATTTTTCAATTTCATCCATGAGTGCTACACTGACTAGATCTTCTCCGCTTTCATGAATTACAGAGATATAAAGTGGGGTTTCTTTTACTTCGAAATAATTGATGCACATGCCTAAATCACGGGCATTCTCATAAATTTCTTGTCCCCAAAGGTCTTTTCCTAATACTGTGATTAAGGTTGTATCCACACCACATCTTACTAAATTTTCTGCAATGTTTCGTCCAACTCCACCAAAAGCTCTTTTCATGTATCCGGGATTTGAATCATGTAATTTCATTTTTTGATGGGGATATAAGAATAAATCGATAACTGATCCGCCAATCACAACCACTTTTTTCATCATTTCACCTTCTTACCTCTATTTTAGCATAAAAAAACCGCTATCCTTTTTGGATAACGGTTTATCATTAAAATTCTAATTCTTCCTCTTCAGTATATGTATTTCCACGATCATAATCAAATGATGCTTCTCTCAAAATACCTGTACCTGCGGGGATAAGTCCACCAATAATAACATTTTCTTTAAGACCATGAAGTTCATCGGTTTTACCCTTAATTGCAGCATCTGTTAAAATACGTGTTGTTTCTTGGAAAGATGCAGCTGATAAGAATGAATCACTTCTTAAGGAAGCTCTGGTAATACCAAGTAATATGGGTCTACCAACTGCAGGACGCTTGAATTCACTAAATGCCTTTTTATTTTCACGTTTGAATTCAGAAACTGATACTTCAGTACCTGGAAGTAAATCTGTATCTCCTTCAGTGACAACCGAAATTCTTCTAAGCATTTGACGAATGATTAATTCGATATGCTTATCACTAATTTCTACCCCTTGTGCGCGATATACTTTTTGAACTTCTTCTAAGATATACATTTCAGCAGCTTCTGCAGAAACGACTCTGAGTAATTCTTTTGGACTAATCGAACCTGGTGTAAGTCTTTGACCCGCTTTAACTGCTGAACCTTTTCTTACGAAAGCTTCAACGTTTGGATCGACGGTGTATTTATACTCTTTATCTTGTGCATCAACGATGGTAATAATGGAAATTCCACCACGTTGACGATCAATCGATTTAACTTTACCATCAACTTCACTGATGACCGCTTTACCTTTTGGATTACGAGCTTCAAAAAGTTCTTGAATACGTGGAAGACCTTGTGTGATATCGGATGCAGATGCAACCCCACCAGTATGGAAGGTTCTCATCGTTAACTGAGTCCCTGGTTCACCAATCGATTGAGCAGCAACAACACCAACAGCTTCACCAACTTCAACTCTAGTATTCGTTGCTAAGTTTCTTCCATAGCACTTCGCACATACACCATTTTCGGAATTACATGTGAGGTTACTACGAATTTCAACACTTTTAATTTCAGCGTTTATAATCTGTTGGCCAAGTTCTTCCGTAATCAATTCATTACGATGAACTAAAGCAACTTTAGTTTTTGGATGAATCACATCTTTACTTGCATAACGTCCTACAATACGATCATAGAGGGGTACGATTTCTTTCGTATCATCCATGACGGAAGACATCACAACGCCTTTTTCAGTGCCACAATCTTCATCAACAACAATCACATCTTGGCTCACGTCAACTAAACGACGTGTTAAATATCCAGATTCAGCAGTTTTTAACGCAGTATCGGTTGACCCTTTACGCGCACCGTGCGTCGAAATAAAGAATTCAGACACGGTTAAACCTTCTCTAAAGGATGCTTGAACTGGAACTTCAATCGTTTCACCCTTAGGGTTACTCATGAGTCCGCGCATACCCGCAAGTTGAGCAAAGTTTGATGCATTACCACGGGCACCAGAATCTGACATCATATAAATATTATTATCTTTATCAAATTCTTCCATTAAGCCTTTTTGGATATCATCACGTGCATCACGCCATTGTTTAATGACAAGTTCACGACGTTCGCCATCTGTTAACATACCATCTTCATACCATGATGTAATTTCTTCAATGTTTTGATTGGCAAGTTCGATACGTTCAGCTTTTTTAGAATAAACGTTAATATCAGCAAACGATACTGTAATACCCGCAACCGTTGAATATTTGAAACCTAAATCTTTTAATCTATCAAGCATTTTTGATGTTTCACTAATATGTAACTGTTTAAATACTTGAGCAATAATTTGTGATAAGAATTTCTTCTTGAAAGGTCCTGGAATTGGAATGTGTTTTAAAGCTTCTTTCGGATTTTGACCTTTTGCCATGAAATAAATATCAGGAGTTTGTTTTTCTAAGTTTTCAATTGTAGGTTCATTTAGATATGGGAACGTTGGAGGTAAAATACGATTAAAGATGAGTTTACCTAATGTCGTCACCAAATATTTATTTTCTTGAGTTTCTGTGAAATTTTGATGGATTGATTTCGGATCCACTAAAATACGCGTGTGAAGCCCAATTTCACCTTGTTGATAAGCCATAAATGCTTCATCATAATTGATGAAGAAATGACCTTCATTACGGTGCTTGATTTGATGTTCTTTTTGACGTTCTTCAACGCGATAACCACCAAGTGTACGATGTAATGATTCTTCAATGGTTAAATAGTAGTTACCTAATACCATATCTTGAGATGGTGTAACGACTGGTTTACCATCTTTAGGATTTAAAATGTTATTGGATGCGAGCATTAATAGTCTCGCTTCAGCTTGCGCTTCATGAGATAGTGGAACGTGAACAGCCATTTGGTCACCATCGAAATCCGCGTTAAACGCAGGGGTTACGAGTGGGTGTAGGCGAATCGCTTTACCATCAATCAGCTTAGGTTCAAATGCTTGAATACCAAGTCTATGAAGCGTAGGTGCACGGTTTAATAAGACTGGATGTTCTTTCACAACTTTTTCTAAAGCTGCCCAAACATCATCATCCATCTTTTCGTATTTACTATTCGCATTTTTCTTCGCATTGGCATCATTGCCAGAAAGTTTTTGAAGTTCTCTCAAGACGAATGGCTTAAATAGAATGATGGCCATTTCTCTTGGAATACCACATTGATACATTTCTAAGTCTGGTCCAACAATAATGACTGAACGACCAGAATAATCCACGCGTTTACCAAGTAAGTTTTGTCTAAAACGACCTTGTTTACCACGAAGCATATCAGATAATGATTTTAAATGGCGATTGCGTTCAACCGCTGCTTTTTTACCACGTTTTGCATTATCAAATAAAGCATCAACCGCTTCTTGAAGCATACGCTTTTCATTTTTAGTAATCAAACGAGGTGCCATTTGTTCTTTTTGTTTTTTCAAACGGTTATTACGATTTAAAATACGACGATATAAATCATTTAAATCTG
>JAQVBA010000093.1 GCA_028690555.1 Acholeplasmataceae bacterium | reverse complement strand
AATGTATCCAAATATAACGTCAATTCAAATTTGATTCCTTTATATCTAAATATTGTCATGTCAGAAACGATTATTTCATAAGGTTTTGCTGCGTTCCACTTCCCATTAATGAGGTTCGGAAATTCTATTTTTTCTTCTTTAGGCTTACGATATTTAATCCTTTTGGCTTGAGATTTTATACCATCGTATTTGCAACACGCGTGAACATAATTTGGTTTTAATATGAGACCATATTTTTGTTTAAGAAACGCTGAAATCCATCGATACCCGTGGCTTTTATGATTGCTATGAACTTTCTGAATAATCATAAGATTATCATTTCTTCTTTTTATCCACTCTGGCTCATTTATCTGTCGATATTGCCATTTATAGTATCCACTTCGATTAACATTCATCAAAGAGCAAAGGAAACTAACTGAATATTTGTTTGATAAGAAGCTGATTATTTCGAATTCTTTTTGTTGATAGTAACGTATTCTTTTCTTCGACCAACTCCTTTCACTGTGTAACCTTTTTTTAGTCGTTCACACTCCACTTCCTTCTTGGCTAATTCGAGTCTCAATCTTTCAATTTCTGTTAGGTTTTTCTTGTTAAATAAAGCTGAGTATGGATTTCCTGATCCGCATTTCCCCGTTTTAGATTTTAGACCATCAACCCCATTGATTTCATACGCTCTGACCCAAGTACTGATACTTGTATCTGTGATTCCGAGTTCTTTTCCAAGTTTTTGAAACGGAATATTCTCATCAAGGCATCGACGAACAATTGCTTCTTTTTCCTCTGGAGAACGCATTTGATTTTTCTTACCTTTGGGATGCCCTTTTATCGCTCCATCATTTCTTTTCAATTTAATCACCTCCTAACTAAATCATACTAAAAGAAAAAGTGGATGGGTCTTTTTTTACCCTTGTCCACTTTTAGACTAGCACTTCACTCAGGTATCCTTTTTACTTGCTTTTTTGATAGAAAAAGACCACGAATGTATCGTGGTCAGTTTTTAAGTTTTGTTTATCAGTTATTTTTCAAAAGCAGTAAATTTACGGCGTTTGATAATGACGAATAAGATACAGACTAAGGCAGTGGCAGATAAGAGAATGGAAGTGGTAGCAATTGAACCTCCACAGCCGCGGGAGGAACTTGTTTCTCCGATATATTCTGGAGGATTGCTCACATGCTTAGAAGCCATGCGGAAGTTGCCTTTGACCGAATGGAAAGTCGCGTAGTAACCGTTGATGGTCACTTCGATTTCACTCTCCACTTGGCTGGAATCTATGTCGTAGACTTTTAATGTTGCTGGGTCTAAACCTTCGGTTAACTTGATCGTCACATCCATGCCATCGGCTAAGGCGACATCAGCCGTGTTCTTTTTTAAGGAGATTTCAAAGGTGCGATTAACTTTTCCAGAATCAGCATTACCTTCCGTAATTTTCGTGGTGAAATCATAGCTCATCAATAAAGTATCGTTTTCAATGGCAATGTGATAGTTATCGCTGACATGAGTAATCATAAAACTATTTGATAAGGCTAAATTATAAGTCTTGAAGAATACTTTGTCAGAAAGGGCGTAATCACTTTGGAGGATATCGACATAGGAACTAACTTCATCCTTGAGAGCTTCGCGTTGCTCGCCGTTGACGGCGGTATAAGTAATGTTGGATTCGTTGTAGCGAATGCGGAGATACATCTCGTCATCCTTTTTCACGGAGTCGACTGATTTGACAGTTGGGACACCAGAATCGATGTTGATGGTGTAGTGGAGCTCGTAAGCTTGACCAGTGGCTGCGACGGTGTAATTGAAAGAGATCTCATACTCACCATCAGCATAGAAGGCGTTTGTCTTAGTATCGTAGGTCGGAATGATGGAGTAAGCGCGGTGAGCGACAATTCCGTTAGACAAATAATCCGCGGAAACATGGGATTTGTACAAAGAGTAGTTTTCGTAGCCTTCCTCGCTGGAGCCAAACAAAGAGTCAAACATGTGATCTGTCAAGACTACTTCGTCTGTGGCTTTGTTAGTCAATGTAATGTAATTGGTGCTGACAGAACGAGTGACGAACTGTTGAATAATCATCGTATTGCTGGAAGCATTGTTACCAACGAAGATATTGTCGGCGGAGACTTCACCAGTATAGGGATTAGTTCCGACGGTGGTCATCGTCTTCTTATTGGCATCCTTCATGGTGAAGATACTGGATTCGTTATAGATGACTCCATCCATGGAAACGCTATCAAAATCAGGGAAGTAGCCACTGACCCAACCAGAGCGGAAGTCGACAGCCTTTAAATCTAAGCCTTTGCGTGCTAAAGAGTTGACTATATCAGATTGATAGACTTTTCCTTCTTCTCTTTCAAAGGTGAAAGGTTCGACAGGAGCAGCAGAGGCATAATCACCATAGAAACCATAGAATGGGATGCTTAGTGTAGGATTAGATGTCACAACCGGGGTTAAGACAGCGTATCCTTCAACTGAACAGCCATATTCAAAGTACTGGGCGATGGTGTCTTTAACTGACTGTGGAAGAGCAAATGTGTTTAAGGTGATGGTTGAAGAACCAGGAGCAACAGTAACTTGTTGTGTGAATTCACCGATTAAAGTATCGAGAATAGAAGCATAGCTACCGGTTAGTTCTGGATATCTTTCTAAATCAAATGAAGCAACGGTTGGACGATAAATGCTAACCTTGGCGTTATAAACAACATTTGAAGCAGCTGAGTTGTGGGCTAGGAATGATAGTTTAACATTGCCGGCTTTGATATCAGCATTGTTGCGAAGTTGAATTTTGGCTTTGCCAATTCCTTCGATACCATCATCACTTAAGCCTTCAAGATAAACTGCTGAAGTGTTGGCGGCAGCGACATTGACCATGCCAGCCCCTTGAATGCGAACACTTGTGTGATTGGTGCGATGGGCATCTTTTAAAGGTGTAGCGGTTGACATGATACGAGAAGTCAGCGACTCTTTGTATCCGCTCTCGGCTAAGTGGTTAGAAAGCAAGAGTGCTTGGGCACCACAGTAGTTAGGAGTGGCCATTGAGGTACCACTTAAGTATTCATAAGCAGTATCGCTTTCAATAACAGCGCCTTTAATATTTTGACCTGGAGCAGCAATTTCAGGTTTGAGATCTAAGTTGGCGGTTGCACCATCAGAAGTGAAATCAACTACTTGTCCAGCAGTTGGATTATCAGCGAAAGTATTAATTAAAATTGAGAGGTTGCCACTTTGTGCATTATCAAAGATCGTCTTATCGCGATATAAGACAGTTGCCACTGGGACAGAGGGAGAATAACCACCAAAGTCCATGCGGAAGGTGAAATCAGTTTCGCCAGCATCATTATTAATGATGATAACAGCACTAGCGCCTTTTGCGATGGCGTTTTGTACTTTCTCGGTGAAGGTGAGTTCGCCTCGATCAATAACAGTAATCTTACCGGAAACATTAATTCCAGTGTAATCAGCAACAGCGCCGAGACCAGGAACTTTAACCCATGCAAAGCTGGTTGTTGCACCAGTAATAAGATCTCTTAAGTGTCTTTCAGTGGTGTAGACGACTTCGCCATCTGAACTGGTATAGTTGGTCACTTGATCGTAGAAAGAAACGTTTGATCCAGCAACTAACATACATTCTTCATAGAATTCCCAATTAGCTTGGGTAGCAGCTACTGTGGTAGCGCCTGAGTTGTTAGCATATGAAGAGATAATACCGGTTTCGACAGCATCTGTTGACCAGTTTTCATAAGCAGTTTGCTTGTACATTCCTTTTCCAGAGTTGCCGGCAGCAACGTTGACATTGATGCCATTTTCTTGCATGTCGCGAATCGTGTTTTGAACGATGGTATTACCATCGAAATCATCAAGATCGCTACCTAATGACATATTGACGATATCGACGCCAATTTTTGCCGCATCTTCTAGAGCTAATAAGATTGGTTCATCATAAGCACCAACTC
>JAQVBA010000092.1 GCA_028690555.1 Acholeplasmataceae bacterium | reverse complement strand
ATCGTTCGCGCGGCTGAAAGCTATGATAAGCCGGATCCGGTGAATCTTGGAGCTGGTATGGAGATAACGATCCGGGATCTGGTGGATCTGATCGCAGAACTGACAGGATTTGAGGGAGAGATCGTGTGGGATACAAGCAAGCCGGATGGTCAGCCGAGAAGGATGCTGGATGTGAGCGTTGCAGAACGGGAGGTTGGGTTTAGGGCTACAGTTGAGTTTAGGGAAGGACTGAAGAAGACAATCGAGTGGTACGTAACGCAGAAATAACATAGGTATAGCTGATGATAATAAGGAAAATTGCAGTATGGAGTTATAATACCCTCCATTCGCTAGCGGGTTTTATCCCCTATCTGTTAGATTATTTTCGCTTTCAAAGTAATCGGAAGACTCAAGCAGATACGCGGTTCAATGTGAAATTGTCAGAATTATACCCATGTCTTAATGATAATACAGGTAAAACTCCCTTTGATGCTCACTACATATATCATCCGGCATGGGCAGCAAGAATTCTTGCCAAAACAGGCCCAGAGGAGCACGTGGATATTTCATCCTCTCTTTCTTTTGTGACTCTTGTCTCATCGTTTATTATGGTGCGTTTCTATGATTATTGCCCGGCAGAATTGAATCTCACGAATCTTTCCAGTGGTGCCGTTGATATCGTCGCACTCCCATTTGCTGATGGATCGATCTCTTCTCTTTCTTGTATGCATGTTGTTGAACATATAGGACTTGGAAGGTACGGCGATCCCATTAACTCCAAGGGAGATCTTTTAGCGGTTATGGAATTAAAAAGAGTATTGAAATCCGGCGGCAATTTGTTATTTGTAGTTCCGGTTGGCGGCGATGCTAAAATTATGTATAATGCTCATAGAATTTACACATATGATCTCGTTATGAAGATGTTTCACGGCTTTGAATTAATGGATTTTTCTTTAGTATCTGATACCAAAGGACATGTGAATGATTTTATATCGCCTGCTTCAAAGGAAAATTCTGATGAGTGTACATATGGGTGCGGTTGTTTCTGGTTCAGGAAAATAGTGTGAGGTACATATGGTTACGGTTAAATTAATGGGCGGTCTTGGAAATCAGATGTTTCAGTATGCTATTGGGAGATCATTGGCTCATGATCTGGGTGAAGAATTATATCTGGATGTGTCATTTTATGATATGATTCATGTAAATGCCACAGCAAGACATTATGAGTTGCATCATCTGAATATTCAGGGGAAACTATTCACCCCTGGTTTTATATCCAAATACTGGAAATATTTTCTGAATTTTATCATAAAGAGATGCCCAACAAATTACCATAACTATGTTATTGAGAAAAATCTCTCATATAGTCCAATTATTATTGGAGATAAAAAAAATCCATATCTTGATGGTTATTGGCAATGTGAAAAATATTTTAAGCACAATGAAGATCTAATTCGTAGAGATTTTCAAGTTGTCGCTCCTCAAAGTTGTGTGAACAAAAGATGGTCTGATATTATATTGAAATCATCATCTGTGTGTCTACATGTAAGGAGAGGGGATTATGTTACTGATTCCGGAGCAAATCAGATATATGGAACGCGAAGCACAGATTACTATGATAAAGCTATAGCTCACATCTCAAATTATGTTGACAAGCCGGTGTTTTTTGTGTTTTCTGACGATTTGGAGTGGACAAAAACAAACCTCTCTATTCCCTATGAAGTTCACTATATGGATCAGAATGGTCCTGATGAAGATTATGAGGATCTTCGCCTGATGACGCAGTGTAAATACTACATTATTGCAAACAGTACATTTAGTTGGTGGGGGGCATGGCTTGGGAATTATGTTGATAAAATTGTTGTCTGTCCTAAAAATTGGTTTAATGATCCAGATATGAAGACAGATATTATTCCAGATTCATGGGTGAAAATATAAGTTGAGTGTGGAGAATCTGTATGTTGAAAGTAAAAGTAAGTTCATCGGATAATCTCGCAGGCTTGTTAAATCAAACTCCGGGAGGAAAAGGGATTTGGAAAAACTGTCAGTTTTTTTTGGGTGATAATATCCAAGAATGCGATTATTGGGTTGTATTTAATGGTGTGTCTCGAGAAGAACGAGTGATCTGTCCACCTAATCATATAATATTGGTAACAGGGGAACCTGCAAGTGTTAAAATGTATAGTCAGAAATTTTTGAGTCAGTTCTCAAGGATAATTACCGCTCAAGAGAGTTTAAAGCATCCAAATGTTATCCATGTTCACCAACCTCTTCAATGGTTGCTACATAAAAATTATGATGAGTTGCAGTCTCTTCCAATGTTGGAAAAAACAAAAACTATGTCTCTTATCTGCTCCAATAAACGATTTACGAAGGGACATGAAGAACGATATCAGTTTGCACTTGAATTAAAAGGATATTTCGGGGATAAAATTGACTTATATGGCAGGGGAATTCGTGATTTTGATGATAAATGGGATGTAATTGCTCCTTATAAATACACAATTGCTATCGAAAACTCATCTTCGAAATACTATGTTTCAGAAAAATTATGGGAAAATTATCTCTCTCTGACATATCCATTTTATTTTGGGTGTACTAATGTTGGAGAGTATTATCCGCCAGAATCATATAGTTTGATTGATATCCACGATTTTGAGGGAACAATTGATGTGATTGAGAGAGTATTGGGTGATTCAGATCATTATGAAAGACATGTACCAGTACTTCTTGAAGCAAGGAGAAGATTTCTTGGGGTTTATCATGTGTTCCCACAGTTGTATCAGGTAATCAATGATATGGATTTGCAGGAGTCTGATTTACCCGTCAAAAAAAATATGGTGTTGTATCCAGATAATGTGAACTCCTTAGATATATTATTAAAATGGAGATCAATAGTGCAAAAAGCGCACTCTGTATTTTCTAGAATATAATTCCATAATTGAGATTTACCTTTAGATTTGTATTAAATAACGAATTATCTGTATCAACCAGATGGAAAGGCATTGTCATCTCTATAATTTTTTCTATAAGAATTACGTCATTAGGCACATTATTAATTTGCCAACGAGAATCATCATATCCTGTAAGTATCCGAATGGGTTGTTTTATCAATCGAGGTGTCTGCATCCATATTTTCTTTATAGATTTATGAGTCATAACATAATGATATAATATCGATATTACTCCATTTTCAGAGGTATTATTAATTAAGCAATCACTCTTCAGAATCAACTCATCAATATCAGAGAGGTCATCATCTATTAATATATCTGTTAATACATCTTTTAAACAGTTTTTATAAGCAATGTAAAATTGATTTAATACTCCTAATGTTTTATACTCGCTGATCGGAGGATATCTCAATGCTGTACTTTCTTTTGTATCAATACGTCCGCTTCTGTTTAAATTAGTAACATCTCTACACAAAGAAATTGTCTCATTCGTGTGGTGAGATTTTCCAAGTATATATCCTATAATTGAGACAAGCGTTTCACCAAAACGTATGTCTTGTATGTTGTAATTCTCTAGGTATTGATATATTTTTTTATGAATTTTTGTTCGATAAAGAATTAATATTGCCGTAGATGTTTCAGTTAATGCCTGAATATAACGTTCTTTCGGATTTATAGTATTAATTGATGAAGATTTCTGAAAATCTCTTGCGAGAAGACATACTAATCCATTCTTATTAGTATTATCTACCCAGCAACGCAAACTTTCAACTGATACATAGTCCAGATTTTGCTCAAGATAAGCTATTTCCTGACAGAGTGTAAATGGTAGCATAAATTCTTTATCAGTACATATCTGTGAATACTCAGTCTCCACATGCTGCACGGCATCCCCCCATTTTCTATAAATATCCCCACCATACTTCTCTGTTTCTGGTTCATACTCCAGATACCTTACATTCGCCCCAAACCTCGCTCTCACTTTAGCTACAGTATCTCGGTTCACCACTTTCTTCTCTTCAGGAGAGGAATCGGCTA
>JAQVBA010000091.1 GCA_028690555.1 Acholeplasmataceae bacterium | reverse complement strand
AATCTAAAAAGCCCCTTTGGCCATTGGCTTGATATTGGGCTTCGTTTAGAAGGGAGTGCCGTTTGGTCACTCACTTTAGGCTTTTTAGAAAATTACCGGTTCACTCATAAAAAAAATATTGATTATTTGAAATATAAAGTGGATCATGAAACCGATAATGATGGCATTGTTATTCCATTTACAGATACACCTTTAGATACGAATGTCACATCAAAACTCACTTATCTTCAAATGATCCATAGCGCAACCAAATTCATCTATATTACAACCCCCTATTTAATCATTGATAACGAGATCTCAAATGCCTTAAAACTTGCAAGTATTTCAGGCGTTGATGTCAGAATTATTATCCCCTATATTCCAGATAAACGGATTGTTTATATGGTGACAGAATCTTATGTACCTGAACTTTTAAAATTTGGGATTAAAGTTTATAAATATAAACCTGGATTTATTCATGCAAAACTGATGGTTACCGATAATGAAAAAGCGATGATTGGAACGGTTAATTTTGATTATAGAAGCTTCTATCTACACTTTGAAAATTCAGTTTACTTAGAAGATTCATCATCCATTCATCAGATGACTTCATTCTTTTTACAAACCGTTGAAAAATGCGTTGATTTTGAAGATCTCAAAAGACCAAATATATTTTATAAAGTCTTACAACAATTCTTTAAAGGATTTTCATCACTACTATAATCGTTATTCAAGAGTAGACAAAATGCATTTGTCTACTTTTTTTATGCTTTAGCACTTCTTTTTACGATGCGAATGAGGATTTGTAGAGGTTTAAAATTGAAGATGTTATAATGATATTAGCACATAGAAGAAAGCAAGTGATATATATGAAAAGAGAACAACGTTTAATTGTATTAGTCATTGGGATTTCAGGGTTTATTGTATTTATTTTAAGTTTAATCATGCTCTTTTATGGGGATCAACTTGATGCCTTATTTAATGTTATCGGAATCCGCGTTGTAGCAATTTTTATAGCTTTTGCATCCTTTTTATCAAGCATGCTTTTTAGCTTACTCATCTTACAACATAATAAAACAACGGTTAGAATTAATGATGACACGAACCGTCGTGCAGAGTTATTTAGAGAACTGCAATTTGCTTCTGCAAATTATTCAATCATCGATTTTATTGACCGGATGCTCATCTACCAGGAATCACAAAGATATATTGACCGCCTAGTCACTCAAAAGAGTATGATGTTTCATATGCTTGAAAAGGGTATTAAACAAGAGGATGTCTTTGATAACCCCTCAAATTATCAATTTTTATCAATTCGAATCCCCTTCAAAGTCGTTGAAGGTAAAATCGTGTCATCGATAACCTTTGATAAACTCAGATTTGAAAGAGATTTAGTGGATTACGAATTTTATCCACCAGAAAAAACATTAGAAAGTAGAGCATTTCTCCTCTATAATGAACTCAGCAAAAGAAATAATGTCATCATCAACTTGATTATGTCAAAAGAAAGCCAATTTTATAATCCTGAAGGCATTAACATTTTTACTAAAATTAAAATCTATATGAATATAAAGAGTTTACTCGGTGTAAAGGTTAAAGGAAATAGTGAACTCTATTTTACGAATCCTGAGCAAATCGAAGGCAATCACACCAATACGTACGCCATTCATTCATCAAACTTCTTAATTACTGAGCAACCTAAAATATCAACATAATAAAAGCGGAATCGTTGGATTCCGCTTTTTTATCATCTTAAATTTTTAAGGTTTTGTCATCCCAATGATACCAAAGACAGAGCCAACGATATAAAAGAGATACGTGAAGATATAAGCCATGAGGTATATCGTTACATAAATATCTAGGCCTTGTAAGTCGGTAAAGAAATCGGTAGCTACAACAACCATGATAATCGCTAATGCCATAGCAACACTTCCCATACGCATCATAAAGATTGATAATCGACCTGGTTTTTTATTTCTGAAGATAATCCATAATAAAATCGGAACTAATAAGACAATTGCAGGTTCTACGGCACCATGAAGTGCGAAGAGCTGATCAATCAAAGGTGTTGCAAAATCTAAAATTGATGCCCACCATATCGGAACTGAAATTGGAAGCCATGTCATATAGACAATATCAGCAACCATCGCATACACACTCATCACAAGTAACAAGAAAGTTAATAAGACTCTAAAGATAATCCCTCTTCTAATCGCCCAAACAACAAATGTTAAACCAACGAGTAACATCAAGAATGCATATTTTTGTATAAAATCAATGCCAATGATGCTATCGATAAAATCGGCAAATGGGGTTAAGAAATTCATCAAGGGTAATGTATTATACTCTAAGACGAGTCTCGCACCAAAATAGATTGAAGACACTAAGATGAGAAGAAAACCTAGGGTCCGAAATATTTTTCCAAATGTTTTATTGTAAACACGTTTATTCAAAGTAAAACACCTTCTTCTTTTTTAATTGTAATCTTATTTTAACATGATTTATAAATTTTGTGATTATGCAACATCACGATTTACCGTTAAATCGCCATCTTTGATCAGTGATGCTTTTCTGAAAATCACATCAATGATAAAGACTAATACTGCCGGTATGATAATCATCAAAATGACTAAGATAATACTCATAACTGAATAATCCATAACTTCTAAGGTTTGTAGTTGTCCTACAAGCCCAGATGAACCCATCCCTGCACCAAATGGTGATGTTTCTGGTTTAAAAATTAAATAGAAAATTGGACCAAGTATTGCAGATGCAATAATTGTCGGTAACCAAATGATTGGTTTAATCAAAATATTTTTAAATTGTAACATCGATGTGCCAAAGGCAATCGATAAGATCATCCCAATATTATTATCTTTTCTAGATTGCACAGCAAATCCAATCATTTGAGTCGTACATCCAATCACTGCAGCACCACCTGCGATGCCACCTAGACCAATTGAAATCGCAATCGCTGCTGAGGAGAGTGGTGATGTGAGTAACATCCCCATCGCCACACTAATGATAATAGACATCGGAATCGGTGCGATAACCATCGCAGCTTTGATCCCTTCACTAATCCCTGAAACGATAAATCCAATCGGAGCTGATAAGCCAAGCGTTAAGAGTAATGCTAACGTTGATCCTAAGAGTGGAATGAGTAAAATATCTAAAGGTGTTCTTTTCACTAAGATAAGTCTTAATAATAAAATTCCAAAAACCACCACTAAATATGTCGTCACAGGATCATTATTTAAACCTAAAATAATCCCATCGGCGAATGTGACTTTAAACGAAGTCGCAATCCCACCCATGATGGCAGATACGACAAGTTTTAGCCCATCCATCTTTAAAGCTAAGGCAATCCCCATACCAATCCCAACACCCATTAAGCCTTTAAGGGTATTGGATAAAGTGATTTCCACTAATTCAATACTTAATAACTTCCCAAACTGTTGTAAGATAACACCTATAATTAAAGTTGCAAATAGTCCATAAACCATTCCATTCATCGTTGTCATGATGAATGGTTTAATTCTTTTTTGTTGCATTGTATCATCTCCTTTGCCGGTCTTATTTTATCATGATTTTGAAAATATATATGTATAAATCAAATCATGGAAAAAGATTAATTAACCACATTCAATCTCATAGACATCCAATAAACTTTAAATTAATTTTATCCAGAAATGACATAATTTATTAAAAACTCCAACAAACTCATGTGTTCAACATTTCAATTCCAAATTTATGCCGATTTGGGCACTTTTTTGGAATCAATTCTTTAAAATGCTTTGCAGCTATTTTCAAAGTTAATCTTTCCATGCTTGATTAACAAATCTTTTATTTTGTAAGCAAAAAAACAGATTTCCCTATCTGCCAAATAAAAAAAGGACTAATACTCATCGTATCAGACCAATACTCACTTTATGGTCCCCGCGGCCGGGCTCGAACCAGCACGGATTATTCATCCACCAGATTTTGAGTCTGGCACGTCTACCAATTTCATCACGCGGGGTCATCCTTTGCTCAAAGTCGAGCAAAGTTATGATA
>JAQVBA010000090.1 GCA_028690555.1 Acholeplasmataceae bacterium | reverse complement strand
CCACTCTTTTCTCCAAGTAATAAATTGATTTTATTGAATGACACAATATCTAATGCGACCATCGCATTTTTTTGATCGAATCCAATTGGATCGTCAAATAACTCTTGTAAATCATATCTTAAACTATTTAAATTTGGTAAATTGGTTGTCTTACTAAAAAGAGCAAGCTCACGAAATTGTTCGAAAGGCCCTTCGATTCTGGTAATGTCTTCACCAATTAAAAGATACCCACCAGCAACTCTTAAGGGAATAAAACGAACATATAACGTCTTACCAATAGATATTTCAAAGATGAGCGTAAATGCTTTTTGGGTGTCAATCATATGATAGATAGAATCTTGTTCAAACCTGTCAGAAACTTTGAAATTGTCGACATGCTTATAATAATTGTTATCTTTTAAAGCATTCGTTAAACTTCGGTTCATGCTTTTAACTTTACCATCTTTGTTAATCCGCATGATGTACGGTTTTGCATAATAATGCGCAATTTTCGCATCTTCAATGTCGTTAAGTTTTCTTTCAATCATTTTATATAGGAAAAATAACGACACAGAGAACACAATGAATATAGCTGTGAAAATCGCAATCAACGTTGAAGATAAAAGTGATAAAGATCCAATCACATCATCTTCTGAATAAATGGATACAACGACATACCCTTTCTCACTATATGTATCACTTAAAGGGGTGAATGTATAAAATGAATCGATGCCCATAAAAGGTTTTTCAATGGTAAAAGCTGATCTTCCATTGACCTGTTCAATAATACTTTGGATTTCAACTTCAGATACACCTTCAGCTCGCAAGTAGTCAAATACAAATCGAATACTTGAATTTTCAATGTTATCATAATAAATTAAATTGTCTTCGTCCATGATGGCATAAACAAAAGGTAGTGTTGAAAGACTTTCGATTTCTGCAAAGTAAAGATCGAGATTTAATATCGCTGCATAATCATCAATTCTAAACAACAATTTTGGATCGTTATCTCCACTTCCAAATGAGCCATCAAAAGTGATGAATTGAATGCTTTCGGTATAATCATCAGCATCAAAAATCGGTTTATACGTATAAGTGATTCCCTTAATCAAAATGGTGTTATTTGTAAAAAGTCCAAAACTTTCATAATTTTGACCACTTGCATACAAATTTTCGATATTTTGGTTTAGCTCAAACACAGGGTCTAATTCAGCATTTTCATATTGGCGAATTTGAGCTTCTAAATTTTCATAATCAAACGCGATTTGATAATCGATACGTTTTTGAATTGTATCCCCAGTTTTGATCAGTTGAACACTAGCTTGGTTTGCAATAAAACTCTTCGAAATTTGTGTATAGGAAAAAACCGCGATCAATGCAAAGACCACGAATGAGAGTACAAAAGCGATGATTAACTTGATTGTAAAATGTCTCATTTTGAGGCATCTCCCGACATTCATTTTTCGAAGGACCAAGTTTATATAACTTGATTTTTCACCCTCATTATACATGATTTTTTAACAAAGAAAGTATGCTTTTGAACGATGATTTTTTCTTATAATTTTATTATAAGGGAAAATTAATTTTCTTAATCAGTAAACAAAAAACCACGATTAACGTGGCTTAATGCTTGCATTTTCATGTTTTAAGAGTGCGACCTTTAGGTCAATATAGTCTTTCCCAGAGTAGCCTTTCATCCCGCTATCTTTCCCGATGACCCTGTGACATGGGACAATTATCCCAATCGGATTTTTTTTACATGCTTGGCCGACAGCTCGAAAAGCTTTTGGATTTGAAATACGTTCTGCAATCGTTTGATAACTCACGGTTTCTCCATAAGGAATTTCTAGCAATGCATGCCAGACTTTCAATTGAAAATCGGTGCCTTTTTCAAATTCAACATCAATATCAAAAGATTTTTTATTTCCATGAAAATAGGCATTTAAATCCTCAAATACTTGGTCATTTAGTTGATGGATTTCTTGTGGTTTATCGATAAATGAAAGTTTAATTAAATGACCATTTTTTGTTTCATATTGAATCCAACCCAAAGGGCTTTGATAGTGACCAATCATGATTTTTTTAATGGATCCATTGAAGCCTTTGTTGGCTCATCTTCATCATAATTTAATCGTTGTTTAAGTTTAATTAATTCATTCTTTAAAGCATTTGGTAATTTATCACCAATTGTATCATAAAATGACTTGATGGATTTCGTTTCTTCGCGCCATAAATCTTCATCAACTTCTAATAGTTTTTCCATGGTTTCTCTTGGTAAATCTAAGCCTTCTAAATCGAGGGTTTCAATTTTTGGAACATATCCAATGGGTGTTAATTCTGCAGGTACTGTTTCGTCACAACGTTCAAATATCCATTTTAAGATCCGAGAATTTTCACCAAATCCTGGCCACATAAACTTACCATTTTCATCTTTTTTAAACCAGTTCACATAGAAAAATCTTGGAAGAATTGCATAACTTGACATTTTTCCCATATCTAGCCAGTGTTTCAAATAATCACCCACATGATAACCGATAAATGGTAACATCGCAAAAGGATCTCTTCTTACCATGCCTATTTTATTTGATAGTGCAGCAGCAGTAATTTCAGAACCCATCATGGAACCCATAAATACCCCATGATTCCAACTCATACTTTCATGAACAAGTGGAATCGTATTTGGTCTTCTTCCACCGACTAAAATAGCTGAAATTGGGACTCCTTCTGGGTTTTCCCATTCTGGAGCAATCACGGGTGATTGACTCGCTGATACGGTGAATCTAGAATTCGGATGAGCGGCTGGTGTGTTTTGTCCTTTATGCCAATCTTTTTTCTGCCAATCCATTAAATGTTCAGGCACTTCACCATCAATATCTTCCCACCAAACATCTTGATCATCTGTAATCGCAACGTTTGTAAATATCGTATTTTTTTGAATGGCTTTCATCGCATTCGGATTCGATTTATATGATGTTCCTTTAGCAACTCCAAAGAATCCAGCTTCTGGATTGATTGCGTATAATTTTCCATCTTCTTTAAACCATAACCAGGCAATGTCATCACCAATCGTTTCAACCTTCCAGCCTGGAAGCGTTGGAACGAGCATGGATAAATTCGTTTTTCCGCATGCTGAAGGGAATGCGCCCGTAATGTATTTCACTTTTCCTTCTGGATTTGTAAGCTTTAAAATGAGCATGTGTTCAGCCATCCAGTGCTCTTCTCTTGCAATCACGGTTGCAATTCTTAACGCTAGACATTTTTTACCAAGTAATGCATTTCCGCCATACCCAGACCCATAAGACCAAATCATCTTATCCTCAGGGAAATGTGAAATGAATTTATGCTCAATTGGAGCCGCTGGCCACTCGACATCTTCCATACCTTCGGTAAGTGGATAACCCACTGAATGTAGACATGGCACAAATGATTTTCCTGATTTTAAATCTTCTAATACTTTGGTTCCAACACGTGTCATAATACGCATATTCGTCACAACATATAAACTATCTGTCAGTTCAATGCCTATTTTTGACAAAGGTGAACCAAAAGGACCCATCATAAATGGAATGACATACATCGTTCTTCCACGCATGCAGCCTTTATAATGCTTTAACATCGTTTCTTTTAGTTCAACTGGATCTCGCCAATTATTCGTAGGACCTGCATCTTCTTCTTTGGGTGATGCAATAAATGTCCGCTCTTCAACTCTTGCAACATCCATTGGATCACTAAAGAATGCGTAAGAATTTGGTTTCTTTTCAGGATTTAATTTTAACGCTTTGTTTTGACTTACTAATTCATTTAAAAAGTCTTCATTTTCTTGATCAGATCCATCGACCCAATGGATTCGATCGGGTTGACAAAGCTTCGCCATGTCATTCACCCATTTTAATAATTCGTGATGTGGTAACATATGCCCTCCTTATTTCGCTTTATAAAACAAAAAACAACCCCTATCATCGGCTGATTATGACAAATGATACTGTATGTTGTTCATGAAAATATAAAGTCGTTTTCTCATACTTCTATTATAGTATGAAAGCGCTTTATTGTAAAGGGTGAGTCATATCAATATCATAAATAAAAAAGA
>JAQVBA010000016.1 GCA_028690555.1 Acholeplasmataceae bacterium | reverse complement strand
GCATCAACCGCTTCTTGAAGCATACGCTTTTCATTTTTAGTAATCAAACGAGGTGCCATTTGTTCTTTTTGTTTTTTCAAACGGTTATTACGATTTAAAATACGACGATATAAATCATTTAAATCTGTCGTCGCAAACCGTCCACCATCTAAGGCAACCATTGGACGAAGATCTGGTGGAATAACTGGAATAACATCCATAACCATCCACTCAGGTTTATTATCAGAATTGTTGAAAGCTTCGACAACTTCTAAACGTTTAATAATTTTTTCGCGTTTTTGTTTCGAACTTGTTTTTAGTTTCTTACGAAGTGATTTCACTTCTTTGTCTAAGTCAAGTTCTTGAAGTAATTTTTTAACAGCTTCAGCACCAGTTAAAGCTGTAAAACGACTACCATATTCTTCCGTTAAAGCACTATAATCTTGTTCAGATAAAATTTGCTTACGTGCTAATGGTGCGGTTCCTGGATCTGTAACGATATAGGAAGCGTGATATACCACTTCTTCTAAAGCTTTCGCTTTAATGCCTAACAAAATTGCTAATCTTGAAGGTGAATTCTTCAAATACCATGTGTGAACAACTGGAGCTTCTAATTCAATATGCCCCATCCGTTCTCTACGTACTTTAGATTCAGTAATTTCAATGCCGCACTTTTGACAAATTTGGCCTTTATTACCACTTTGTTTTTTACCACATGCACATTGATAATCTCTCGTTGGACCAAAGATTTGTTCACAGAAAAGACCACCAATTTCTGGTTTAGAAGTACGATAGTTAATGGTTTCATGGGTTTTAACTTCACCATAAGACCATTGTCTAATTTCGTCAGGTGATGCAAGGCGTATCTTTAAATGACTATACGTACGGCTACCATAACCTTTACGAATTGGTTGGACATGACGATGAATACGTTCTTGAAGATCAATATCAATCATTGGATCAACGATTTCTTCGATTTCAACATGTTCTTCTTCCACATGCACGTGTTCTTTTAAAGCATCAAAACCATAAAGTTCTAAAATTTGATTAATTTCTTGACGTAAAATGAGGTCATCTTCAAACATGTGATAAAGTGCATGACGATCATATTCAAGAAACTCTTTTAAGTCTTGAATGTTGGCATTCGTTAAAATTTCAACTGCTTCATTACTTAAATTTAAATTATCTAAGCCTCTTGGTAATGCATAACGTCTTAAAATCGTTTTGATCTCTTCGTATGTATCACCTAAAAGCATACTTAATTCTTTTAAATTGAAGGTATTAAAATCTTCAAGTTGATCAATACCAGAAAGCTTTAAGGCTTTAAGGGCATCTTCAGATAGCTTTAATGATTCAACTTTTAATGTTAATTTTTCTTTAGCCATCAACGGAAACCTCCTTTAAAGCGATTGGTTGTGTGATCAACGAGTGATTTTTCAGCTTCATTTTCACCAGTTGTCGCATCAATTAATTCCACATATAATCCGAGTGCTTGAAGTTCTCTTGTAAGAACCCTAAAGGACTCAGGAATACTTGCTTGTGGGATTGGTTTATCATGTGTAATCGATGCATACACTTTATTTCTTCCAAGCATATCATCCGATTTCACAGTTAACATTTCCTGTAAGGTATGTGCGGCACCATAAGCATAAAGTGCCCAAACTTCCATTTCCCCGAAACGTTGTCCACCATTTTGAGCTTTACCACCCATTGGTTGTTGTGTGACTAATGTGTATGGTCCAACAGAACGCGCATGGAGTTTATCATCAACCATGTGCGATAATTTAATCATATACATCACACCAACTGAGATACGATTTTCATAAGGTTGACCAGTTCTACCATCATATAATACAGTCTTACCATCTGGTTCAATACCAGCTTCTGCCATAATGGTTTTCAAGTCTTGGTCATCCACACCATCAAATACTGGCGTTGCAATCTTCACATTTAAATGTTTAGCCGCAATACCTAAATGGATTTCAAGGATTTGCCCAATATTCATACGTGATGGAACCCCAAGAGGATTTAGCATGATGTCAACGGGTGTACCATCTGCCATGTATGGCATATCTTCACGAGGTAAAATCTTAGAAATAACGCCTTTATTACCATGACGTCCTGCCATTTTATCCCCTTCAGAAATTTTACGTTTTTTCGCAACATAAACTCGAATGGATTCGTTAACACCACTGGGTAGTGCATCTCCATTTTTCTTTGAGAAATATTGGATGGATTGAACAACCCCACCACCACCATGTGGAACACGAAGTGAAGAATCGCGATATTCTCTTGATTTTTCACCGATAACCGCGTGGATAAGTTTTTCAGATGGGCTTGGTTCAAATACACCTTTTGGTGTAATTTTACCAACTAAGATGTCGCCTTCTTTAACTTCAGAACCTGGAATAATAATTCCGCGTTCATCTAAGTTCTTTAACGCATCAAGTCCGGCATTTGGAACTTCACGTGTGATTTCTTCACGACCAGAACCTGTTTTAAGTTCTCTCGTTTCAATTTCATATTCGTCGATGTGAATCGATGTGTAAACGTCATCACGAACGAGATCTTCGCTCATGATAATCGCATCTTCGTAGTTATAACCTTCCCAAGTCATGAAAGCAACTGTAACATTGCGTCCAAGTGCTAATTCACCTTTATCGGTTGACGGACCATCCGCAATGACATCGCCTTTTTCAACGAATTCACCAGCAAACACGATCGGTTTTTGTAAAACACATGTATCTTGGTTTGATCTAAAGAAACGAATGAGTTCATAAGTTACTGAATCACCCATGCCATAGTCTGCTAATATTTTCGCTTGTTCATAAGTAAATGGCTTTTTAGGATCATAAATGACTTGTTCACCAACCACGAGTTTTTGATCTGGCTCTTGGGTAATGACAACTTTTGCTGCATCAGCATACGTCACAAATCCTGTGGTTTGAGATACAATGACAGATCCAGAGTCTTTTGCTGCACGATATTCGATACCTGTTCCAACAATTGGTGATTCAGGCTTTAATAAAGGTACAGCTTGACGTTGCATGTTCGCACCCATGAGGGCACGTGAAGCATCGTCATGTTCTAAGAATGGAATGGTTGAAGTCGCAACCGAAACAATTTGTTTAGGGGATACGTCCATGTATGTAATTTCTTCAGGTTCGAAGACTGAAGTTTCGCCACGGAAACGTCCAATGACACGTTCAGTTTTTATCGTTCCATCTTTATCAAGTTCAGTAGCTGCTGAAGCGATAATTTCATCATATTCTTCATCGGCAGTTAAATATTGATATTGTGAGGTCACAATATTTTTACCCGAACTACGATCAACCACTAAATATGGTGTTTGAATAAATCCATATTGGTCAACTTTACCATAACTTGCAAGTGAACTAATTAGACCAATTGATGGACCTTCAGGTGTTTCAATTGGACAAATACGCCCATAGTGGGAGTTGTGAACGTCACGAACTTCAACGCCTGCGCGATCTCTCGCTAGACCACCTGTACCAAGTGCTGAAACACGACGTTTTTGTGTAAGTTCAGCGAGTGGATTGATTTGATCCATGAACTGTGAAAGTTGTGAGGATCCAAAGAATGTTTTAATTGCACCAGCAAGTGGTGTCATATTGATAATATTAGATGGTGCAGCATCGGCAAATGTTGTTGTAGACATCTTGTCTTTGATGTTCTTCTCTGCACGTGCTAAACCAATTCTAAATTGATTTTTTAAAAGTTCGCCAATTAATCTTAAACGACGATTTCCTAAGTGGTCAATATCGTCTGTACTACCTAAACCATCATATAGATTTAAATAATAGCTCATAGATGCGATAATGTCAGAAAGTGTGATGTATTCTTTATCTTCTCTTTGATCGTTACCAATCACTTTAACTTCATAAATACGTCCACTATCAGGATCTTTAACTGTGACATCAATCGCTTCAACGATAACGCCTTCGCGTTCTCTTTCTTTTTCGTAAACATCGCGACCTAAGAAATATTTAATGACTTTTTCATCAAGTGATTGACGATTTCTACGAAGAATTGCGAGCATTTCTTCATTAACTTCGGTGTTCTTGCTAACGATGACTTCACCTGTACGTAAGTTAATGATATTTTCTTTTGCATAAAGTGTATCGCCACCATCAGGAAGATGAATCGCTAAAATTTCATCTGGTGTTTCATTTTGAAGTGAATCTTCTTTTGAAATCACTTCTGTTCTTAAAACATCACGACGATCTTTAAGTTGCTTAATGATATCTCTTGTAATCTCAGTTTCTGCTGAAACTAAAACTTCACCTGTTTGTGGATCAATGATGTCTTTTGCAGTATATGTCCCTAGGATGCGATTTAACACATCTAGTTTCTTGTTAAATTTATAGCGGCCAACAGCTGCTAAATCATAACGACGACGTTCAAAAAGACGCATCCGAATAAATTCACGTGCGGCATCTGCTGGTACTTTTTCGCCTTGACGAAGTTTAGAATATAAATCAATAATCGCTTCATCAGAGTTTTTTGTTTCGTCTTTTTCGAAAGTCGCATCCAAATAAGTTGACTTACCAAAAAGTTCGTAAATATCTTTTTTCTTAGAAAGGCCTAAGGCACGCATCATCGTGGTCATTGGTACTTTCTTTGAACGGTCAAGCTTAGCATACATGATATTTTTTGAACCAAGTTCATATTCTAACCAAGCGCCACGTGTTGGGATGACTTGTGCCATATATTTTACTTGATTTAATTTCTTATCAAGTTCACTTGTAAAATATGCTCCTGCTGATCTAATAATCTGAGAAACAACGACGCGTTCTGCACCGTTGATAACAAATGTTCCAGAAGGTGTCATATATGGGATTTCACACATGAGCACAACATTTTCTCTGACTTCACCAGTCACGGCATTTTCGAGTTTAACACGTGCAGAAAGTTGTTTTGCATAATTCACATCTCTTAGCTTTGACTGTTCAATGTTATATTTAGGATCTGCTAAAAAATGCTCTTCAAAATAGAGCTTTAAATCACCATTATGTCCTTCAATTGGTGAAATGTCTTCCAATAATTCCTTAATGCCTTGATCAATAAACCACTTAAAAGACTTGGTCTGTATTTCGATCAAGTCTGGCAAGTCAATGTCATAACGCATTCTGGAGTAATTCCGGCGCTCAGCTTTCTTACCGTATTTTACGGTTTGATATCCCATAATCCACACTCCTTATCGTATTTGGAAAATCGTAAATCGTATCTCAATAAATGATAAAATCACATTATTATGCATTTAATAATATTAACATATCATTTGTAAATAGTCAATCATTATATGATGAAATAATCCAATAACCTTTATCTTTAGATAAAATCTCTACATATTTGAATAATGTCTTTAGTTTTTCAAAAGTTGATGGGGCTCCTTGTTTTTTTTGGATGACAAGTATTAATTTGCCTTTTGAATTCAGATGTTTTTGTGCTTGTTCATACAAATCAAAGATGGTAACTTTCCCTGCTCTTATCGGCGGGTTAGTTATAATTAGATCCGCTTTAAAATCAATTTCTTCAAATAAATGACTTTTATAAAACTTTGTATTGTTTACGTGATTGAGCTCAGCGTTTTTCAATGCTAAATCAAGAGCTCGTTCATTCACATCAACCATGTGAATGATGGCTTTGGGGCACATTTTTGCGGCATAAATACCCATTGGCCCATAACCACAACCCATGTCAATCACAATTTTTTCATTGCTGCTAAATTGAATGGTTTCTAAAAGCAATTTTGATCCAAAATCAAGACCACTTTTAGAGAAAACACCACGATCGGTATAGAAACGAAAAGATGTACCTTTAATTTGTACATCGATTGTTTTTAGCTCGTGATCTAATGTCGGATCATTGATAAAATAGTGACTCATCGTGACCCCCCTATACAACAGCGAAAAAACCCGAGATGTTTTCTCAGGTTATTTTCCGTTAGTAATTAAGAATTACTTGATTTCAACAGTTGCACCAGCGTCTTGTAAAGATTGCTTTAATGCTTCTGCGTCTTCCTTCTTAATATTTTCTTTAATGAGTGCATCTGGAGTTTCAGTTAATGCTTTAGCATCTGCTAAACCAAGACCAGTTGCTTCACGAACAACTTTGATGACTGCAATTTTGTTTGCACCAAATGTCTTAAGAATGACATTAAATTCTGTCTTTTCTTCTTCAACTGCTGCTGCGGCTGCTGCTGGAGCTGCTGCGACTGCTGTTGGATCAATTCCAAATTCTTCTTTTAAACCATCTACTAAGTCTTTGATTTCTAGTAGTGTCATTTCTTTTAAAGCTTCAATAAAAGCTGCTTTTGTAAGTTTTGCCATTTTTATTATTCCTCCAATGAATTATTCTTCGTTACTAATCATGTTAAGTCCAATAGCGAGTTCGCGAATTGGTGTTAACATACCGACGGCTAACATTGTTAACAACGTCTCTCTTGATGGTAATGTTGCAAGTGCGCTAATTGCTTGAACATCTGCAAATTTACCTTCGACAATACCTGCTTGAATTGATACGACCTTGTTTTCCTTTGCAAAATCATAAATGATCTTTGCAGGAGCAACAACATCTTCAAAGCTCATCGCTAAAGCTTTACCACCAGTTAATTGGTCAGCAAATGCTTCATATCCAGCAGCGATTGATGCTCTTCTTGAAATGTTGTTTTTATAGACTGTGACTTCACAGCCAGCTTCTCTTAATTGGCCACGTAGTTTAGTAAATTGTTCTACGGTAAGACCAGGATAATCGAAGGCAACAACGGTTGTAGCACGTCCAAGCTTTTCTGTGAGTTCACGTACAGCTTCCGCTTTACGTTCAATGATTGCTCTTTGCATGAAATGCCTCCTTTTAAAATAAAACTCTCTCATGCCAGAAAGACAAAAGAGAGAATCAAACGTATCTGATTTCACCTCGGTAGGAAATTAAGCGTTATCGCACCCACTGTCTTTGGCATCTTAAATTAATGTTTTGTTATTTAGCGTTTTTTAATGAGTCTTCATCGACTCTTACGCCAGGACCCATACTTGAAGACACGGTAATGTTCTTCATATATGTACCTTTAACTGTCGTTGGTTTGATACGAGCAAGTTGATCATAGAGTGTTTTAAGATTTTCTTTTAATTGACCTTCTGTAAACGATACACGTCCGATTGGGGCATGAATGTTTCCAACTTTGTCTGTTCGGTATTCGATCTTACCATTTTTAATTTCATGGACTGCTTTTTCAACATCCATAGTCACTGTTCCAGTCTTAGGGTTTGGCATTAAGCCTTTAGGTCCTAAGATACGTCCTAGTTTACCGAGTTGTCCCATCATATCTGGGGTTGCTACCATCACATCAAACTCAAACCAGCCACCGCTGATTTTTTGAATGAGTTCTGCTGCACCTACGAAATCAGCGCCAGCAGCTTCTGCTTCTTTAGCTTTTTCACCTTGTGCAATAACAACAACTCTGGAAACTTTACCTGTACCGTGTGGTAAAACGAGTGCACCTCTTAAATTTTGTTCTGCTTTTCTTGGATCAAGATTTAAACGGAACGCTGCTTCAACTGTTGCATCAAATTTCACGAATGAGGTTTTCTTGACTAAGCTTACTGCTTCATCAACTGCATATTTCACCGTACGATCGATGAGTTTTGCTGCCTCAAGGTATTTTTTTCCTCTTTGCATATTCTTCCTCCTAAAATGTGGTCTAGCGGGATATCCTCCCACAATTTAGATAGCTATTCATCTAAATTAGTCTTGAATTAAGATACCCATATTGCGTGCTGTACCTTCGATGATTTTCATTGCTGCTTCTACGGTGTACGCATTTAAGTCTGGCATCTTACGTTGTGCAATTTCTCTTACTTGATCACGAGTGATCGTCGCAACTTTATCTTTCTTGGAATTACCAGATCCAGATTTAATGTTTGCTGCTTTTTTAAGTAAGTCACTTGCAGGTGGGGTTTTTGTTACGAAACTAAATGTCCGATCATCATAAACTGAAATGATTACTGGGACAACAAAACCCATTTGATCTTTGGTTGCTTCGTTGAATTGTGAACAGAATGCTGGGATATTAACCTGTGCTTGACCGAGTGCTGGACCGACTGGTGGAGCTGGGTTAGCTTTACCTGCTGCAATCTGCAATTTAACGACTTTTACCACTTTTTTTGCCATGAGACACAACCTCCTTCTTTACATAAGTATGTGGTATGAATTTCTTCTTCCACTATGGTGTGTTTTCACACGCGAGATTATTCTATCATTAAAGACCCCTAATGTCAACAAAAAACACAGGATTATCTGATTTTTGCACCAAAGGGTAATAATGCGAGTTGAGCGAGTTTAAACCATTGAATTCCGAAGGGGATCCCGATGATTGTAATGAAGAAAAATACGGCTATGCCTAGATATCCAAGTGCCATTTCCCATCCAACAAGTAGAGCCCAAATGATGTTTGCAATTGGATGTTTTGAAAAGTCAATGTCAACGTCTTTACCGAAAGGAAAAAGAATTAATCCAGCGAATTTAAAACACTGTTTTCCTAAAGGAATTCCAATGATGGTTACTGAAAGGAGTAGACCTAAAATAAACCATAGGATTGCAGCAATCAATCCACCTAAAATAAACCAAATAATATTACCTAATAAACGCATCATAACCCTCCTTTTCTTATATTATAACAAAAAAAATACCCAATTCGGGTATCTTTATAAATCAACGCCACATTCGTCATGGTCACAAGATTGAGATTCATCTTGATCACCTAAGACTTCAAGTGGATTTTCTTCTTTCCATATTTGTTCAAGTGCTTGTGTAAAGTATTCTTTAGCTTGTGCTCCAGAGATACCATATTTACGATTTAAAACAAAGAATGGGACACCTTGAACACCAATTTGACGTGCTTCTTGAATTTGGTTATAAACTTCATCCGCATAATCTTTCGATGTTAAGATTTTCTTTGCTTCTTTAGGATCTAAGCCTAATTCTTCAACCAAATGAATCAATGTCTCATGATCTGCAAGATTTTTTCCTTCTGTAAAATAAGCCTTCATGAAACGTGCTGTGATTTCATCTTCTTTTTTTAATGTATTCGCCCATTTTGCAAGACGGTGTGCATCAAATGTATTTGTCATTTGAATGATGTCATAACGATATTCTAATCCAACTGTTTTTGCATTTTGAGTAAACATATCAAATCTTTGTTTTGCTTGTTCTTTTGTCATACCATGACCTTCAGCAAACGTTTCGTATGCATCTTTTGTCATTTTTGTTGGCGCATTTGGATTCAGTTGATAAGCTTTATAGACGACTTCAATCTTATTCTTATGCTTAAATTCACTTAAAGCTTGTTCAAAACGTGTTTTTCCAATGTAACAAAACGGACATGCAAAATCTGACCAAATTTCTATTTTCATCATTAAATCCTCCATATTTTCGCTCATATTATAGCATGTTACATCTAATAAATCTTCATTTATGCTTTACTTTTTTAATTTTTTTAACATATTATTCGCTTTTACAGCCATAATTTGTTGCAAATTTCAAATTTCATATAAAATGAGGCTGGAGGTGTATAAGATGACAAATTATCATAATCATGAAACGATGCATTTCACATCCCTTACATTACTTGTCAAAGATTTATCTCGATCCATAGAATTTTATAGGGATATCTTAAAACTTTCAGTAACCTATCAAGATAAACAAAAAATCGGATTTGGTGCAAACCATCAAGACACGATTATTCATTTGATTGAAGATCGAAATGCACTTTTACAAGACATTACTTTAGGATTATATCACTTTGCATTACTTCTCCCATCAGAGAAAGAACTTGCTAGAACCGTTCGCCAATTAGCATCTTCACGCTATCCGATCACAGGAGCATCCGATCATGGTGTAAGTTTAGCGATTTATCTTGATGACCCCAATGGAAATGGTATTGAAATTTATATTGATCAGGATTCTTCAGTGTGGCCAAAAGAAAATGATCAATTACAAATGGTCACTTTACCTTTAGATATTGACCATCTGATGAAAAATGATGATGGACTTCCTTATGATCAAATTTCTGATCAAACCATTTTAGGGCATATGCACCTTCATGTGAACTCGCTCGATGAGGCAAATCATTTTTATCATCAAGCCATTGGATTTGAGATTACTCAAACCTATATGGAAAGTGCTTTGTTTCTATCCGACCAAGGTTATCATCACCATATTGGTTTAAACACTTGGCAAAAAGGAGCTCCAATTTGTAAACCTAAGCAAGTGGGATTAAAAGAGATGAGTCTCTACATCCCAAAATCAAAATATATTGCTTTTGCAAGAAGACTTACTGATCAACACGTTCCTATTTTTAGCGAACAAAATATACAATATATCATTGATCCGGTAAATATAAAAATCATACTCCTGATTGAGGCATAAAAAAAGAAGTTAAGAACTAGAGTTCCTTAACTTCTAATACGTCAAATTCAGTAGGTGTTGCACGTCCGAATAAATCGAGATCAACAATGATTTTTTCTTGGTCATTGTCCACACTCACGACTTCGCCTTTGAGTCCTAACCACGTGCCTGATATAACTTCAACTGTTTTACCAAGTAAATGATCGTATGTAGGTTTTGTAATAATACCAACTTTTAATAGAATTTGGTTAATTTCATCTGGTGCTAGAGGGACTGGCTTCGTTCCTCCACCTGAAGAACCTAAGAAACCTGTAACTCTTGGTGTATTTCTCACAACGAACCATGATTCATCTGTAACCATCATTTCAACAAAAACGTATCCAGGAAAAAGTTGTTTAACTTTTTCTTTTTCTTTTCCGTCTGCTTTTTTCTCAATCACCGTTTCTTCAGGAACAACGACACGGAAGATATAGTCAGACATTCCCATACTTTCTACACGGCGTAAAAGGTCAGTTTTGACGGCATTTTCATACCCTGAATAGGTTTGAATGATATACCATCTCACAGCTTTACTCATAGAATACCACCGAGTAAACGTAAGATAAGGAAGTTATAAATCAAGATAAATCCTGTAACGATAAAGATAAAGATTAACGTGCGTGTTGCATGATCTAAAAACTTAGGAAATGTTGGCCATGTAATCTTTTTAAGTTCAGGAATGGCTGGTAAAATGAATGGGTAAATTACTAAGATTAATCCGAAAATTGAAATTGCGAAAAGAACCCAAGCGAAGATTAAACCATTGTTACCTTGGCCAAGGATTGGAAAATTAGGATCAATTTGTAACAACACATTTCCACTGATAATCATGAGTGCAAGTGCTGCAGATATGGTTGCTAGAATACCTAATAATAAATTTTCCCACTTATATTCTGTGGTTAGTACTTCGAGCAACTTACTTTTTTGCTCAACTGGTTTTTGTTTGATTGCCATAAAAGCCTCCTATTTGCTTTCCTTGTGTATGGTATGCTTGTTACAGCGTGGACAGAACTTCGATACTTCGATGCGTTCTTTCTGTGTCTGTTTATTTTTGGTTGTCGTATAATTACGACTCAAGCATTCGGAACATACTAGAATTATTTTCTCGCGCATTAAAAAACCACCTTCTGTGGTCATTTGCAAGTGTTATTTTAACACTATTAAATGACATAGTCAACTATCCAATTCATTATAACATGATTTTATATTTTTCTCGGATTCGAAATATGGTATTGTAGATTTGTTTATGAGTGTATCCGTAATCTTTTGAAATTTGTTTAATGGGTCTTTCTTCTAGAAAATAATTATTAAATACATTTTGCTCGAGTATGGATTGAAAATGAGGAAGATCGATGGGTTCTTCTAAATAAACGGCACTTTGACAAAAACTCGGATTTTCATAAATCTCATAATCTGGGATTTTTTTCTTTAATTGATAGAAGTGCCTTTTTAAAATCAGTTCAAAATAACGTGTAAATGATTTATTTCGATGAACATTAAATGTTAAAACTGCTTTTTGGAGCATGCATAAGCCTTCTTGATGAAAATCATCATGCTCTCTTTTATTAATATTTAATAGATGAACTTGTTTCCATATAAACCGTTGATATTTTTTATACATGAAATTTAATGCAATGTCGTCTTGTTCTGAATGGATGAGATAAATCAATTCATAGTCATTCATGACATACATTTATTTTTTGAGTGTTTGATACATCATGAGTGCAGCTGCAACACTCACATTTAACGAGTTAATCTTTCCAAACATCGGAATTTTAACGAGCATGTCACAATTCCGTTTAACTAAAGGTCTTATGCCTTCTCCTTCATTGCCTAAGACAATGGCTAATGATTGTTCTAAAGGAATTTGATCATAAAATAATTCGGATTGACCATCGGTACCAACTACCAAAATTTGATGATCTTTTAGTGTTTGAATCGCTTGATTTATATTAGAAACCAAGATTACAGGCACATGTTCAATAGCGCCTGCTGAAACTTTAGCAACCGTTTGATTTAATTGAACTTGGCCTCTTTTACTCATAATGATGCCATCAATGTTCGCTGCTTCAGCGGTTCTCATGATCGCGCCTAAATTATGCGGATCTTCAAGATTATCTAAGATGATAAACCTTTGAATTTTATTTGAATCGATTTTATCAAGTAACTCGTATGTTTCATAAGGTTTCACATCAGCAACCACACCTTGGTGTAATCCTTGTTCCGAAAATTGATTTAATTTCCCCTTAGATACTTTCTCGTAAACTTGCTTTTTATCTTTTAAAAACAATAAAAAATGCTGATCAGAAAATTTTTCATCAATCCACAGCTTATAGATTGGTCGATTTGAAAAAATTGCTTCTTTCACCACATTTTTTCCATAAATAATCATGATTTATCCCTCCACCATTATCGTATATAAACTTTAACGAATAATGGATCTAATTTTTGATAAAAGATTTAAAAAAGAGGGCGCTAATCGCCCTCATTCATTCATTATTGCATGTCTGCGAGTTTGTTTAAAATGAGTTTGATGAAACCTTTAATCCATCCATATAAGTTTGATAACACATACATCAACGGGAATGTTGCTTGAGCTAAAACGATGAGTAATAAAATTTGTGCAAGTGTTAATGGTTCAACTGTGTATACATCTTGATGATAGAATGGAGAGAAGCTGAAGAAATGTGGAATAAAGATAATTGCTAAAAAGAATGCTGAAACCATGATGAAAAATAATACACGACGCATCTTGTTAAACGGTGTTGAAACTCTAAACAATACCGTTAATGAGACGACGGTTGCTGAAATAACAATGAGTGTTGAAGTAACAGTTTGTGACATGGCTAATGTATCTTCAAACGCGAAGATAATCACACTATTGATTAAAACAACAAGTGCACCTGGTAACGCCGCTTTTAAAATATTCCACAAGAATTTACCCTTAACAAGTTTGTTGTTAGGTTCAAGTGCGAGTAAGAATGACGGAATACCAATGACCAAATAATCAATTAATACAAGTTGACTTGGACTAATAGGATAAACCCCTTTACGAATGATCGCAACAATCGCTAACAAAAATGAGAAAATTGTTTTAGTCAAGAAAAGCGTTGAAACACGTTGAATGTTATTGATGACGCGTCTACCTTCGCTTACCACTTTTGGCATCGATGAGAAATTAGAATCCAGTAAAACTAAATGTGATACGTTACGTGCGGCTTCACTACCAGAAGCCATCGCAATCGACGTATCCGCTTCTTTTAATGCAAGGATGTCATTGACACCATCGCCGGTCATCGCAACTGTTCTACCGTTGTTTTTTAATGACTCAATCAGTAATTTCTTTTGTTGAGGTGAAACACGACCAAAGACCGTATATCTTGAAGCAGCTCTAACCACTTCTTTATCATGCATGCCTTCAAGACTAATATATTTATCAGCATTCTCGACGCCCGCGCGTTGAGAAATTCGTGAAACAGTTTGCGCATTATCTCCCGATATAACTTTTAAATCCACATTGTGTGATTTAAAATATTCAATCGTTTCAATCGCATCTGGTCGAATCGTGTCTTCAATCATAATCAGTGCTAAAGGTGTAACTTTACCTTTAATTTGATTATCTATGATATCTTCTTCTGTAAATCCTAAAGCAATCACACGATAACCATCACCCGATTGTTTATCAACTTCATGCGCGATTTCGCCAAAGTTTTCTTTGACTACAAACTCAGGAGCACCTAAAACAAATGTTCCATATTTATCAAATTGAACTGCACTTAGTTTTCGACTACTTGAAAATGGAATTAAGTTTTTATGGCGAATTCTTTTTCCCGTTCCAAATCTTTCAGCTAAAGCGTTTGACGTTAAATTTGAGTCATTTTGGGCATTAATCATTGCTGAAATAATGTTTTTTAAACTTAGACCCGTATCATTTTTATACTCGATGATCGATTTAACTGTCATGGTACCATCGGTAATCGTTCCAGTTTTATCAAGGCATAGAGTATCAACTCTTGCTAACATTTCAATACAGTATAATTCTTGAACTAACGTATTATTTTGTGAAAGTCTGATGACACCAACTGCTAATGCCATCGATGTTAATAAGAATAATCCCGATGGAATCATCCCAATCATGGCTCCAGTCGTTTTTTCAACAATATTCGCATATTCAGGACTAAATAAGCGATCCGATAAAGTCATCGTTGGATCAAAACTTGTACCCACCCACATGAGATAGAAAAGCGTTGCTGCTAGTGGAACAATCAATGCTCCGACAATACGAATGATGATCTTAAGAGATCCAAGTAATTCGGATTCAGGTTTTTTATATTTTTTCGCTTGATTCGTAAGTTTTTGGATATAGATATCTTTACCTACTGCAGTGACTTGGGCATTACAACTTCCGGATACAACATATGATCCAGAATATAATGTGTCACCTTTACGTTTAATGATTGCATCAGATTCACCAGTTAACAGTGATTCATTGACTTCAATGGTTCCTTCACGAACGACAGCATCCGCTGGAATTTGTTTTCCAGAATTAAGAAATAGAATTTCATCGATTACAACATCATGAACTGCGATTTCATATTCTTCACCATCACGGATGACAAGAGCTGTAGGTGCAGATAAAAGCGATAATTTATCAATCATCTTCTTCGCACGATACTCTTGAATAATACCAATCGTAATATTAGCCGTAATGACACCCATGAATAATAAATTCGTAAAAGATGCGCCGACAGATATCAGCCATATTGCTATCCCAAAATTTAAAAAGTTAAAAAATGTGAAGATATTGGAGGTAACAATGGTTGAAAGACTCTTTGTACTTCCTGTTTCCGTCCGATTGGCAAGACCAGCCATATGACGTAATTCAACTTCTTCAGTTGATAAGCCTTGATTAACTTCTGGATTGTAACGTTCTACGACAATATCTTCTTTTGCACGGACAGTATCTTTAACATCGAGTGATGCTTTAGGTTCTTCATTTAAAGGGACATGCAACCCTAAAGGATCGCCATTCATTTCGACGAGTTCTTCTTTGATAATTGTTTTTGGTCCTTTTTGACGTTTTGATTTGGGAATTCCATTGGATGAATCATTTTGGATGAGTTCATTTAATTCTTTTTGATCAGAATTTGACATTGTTTTTTTCACTGCTTTCTCCATGGAAATCTCCTTTCTCTATGAATTCAATCGCTTGACGAATAATTTCATCACAGCGCACTTTATTTCTTAAATATAGGCCACCAATCATGGTTTCAAAACCTGTGGCCATATGATAGGTTTGAGCATCAACATTTCTTCTGCCTGGACCACTGGCATTTCTTCCTCTTTTGTAATCATCAAGCTCATCTTCACGTAGTATTTGACGATTCAAAAAATGGTCTATGATTTTCTTTTGAGCAACTGCAGAAGTAAACTGAATCGCTTTTTTGTGTAAATCATCGACTTTTGTAAGTTTCATTTCTAAAGTCAAATAAAGTCTTACCTGTAATTCAAAATAACTATCCCCAATATAAGCAAGCGTTAAACCATTCATTAAATCAAACCCTCATCAACAAGCTTTGATCGAAGTTTATCTGCTTTTTGATAGTCTTTCTTTTCTCTTGCTTCTTCCCAAGCCTTATATGTTTCAATCGATTCATCAGATATATGAAATTTAGGCATCACTCCTAAAATTTCAAGAATCACTTTAATCGTTTCATACTTATCAATCTTTTCAAAGTCATCTTTTTCTTTATTGATTTGTTTCATTAAGTCTTGAATAATCGTCATCACATTAGGGGTATTAAAATCATCGTTCATCCATTGATAAAACTGATGAATGACATGATCTATAGGTTTCCCGTTGGTAAAATGATTTAATTTCATACTTAAAAAGACTTTTTTAAGACTCCGTTCTATTTTATCATACTCTTTGACAAATTGCTGCATCAGCTCATCACTATAGTTGATTGGTTGGCGGTAATGATGACTCACCATGAGTAATCTAAAAGCTAGAGGATTAGTCGTTTTGACTAAATCTTTGACAAGCGTCATATTACCTAAAGATTTGCTCATTTTTTCTTGATTGACATCAAGTCTTCCAACATGCATCCAATATCTCGCTAAATGATGGTGATCATGAGCAACGGTTTGTGCAATTTCATTTTCGTGATGTGGGAATTTTAAATCTGATCCTCCACCATGAATGTCTATTTCTTCTTTAAATATGATATGATTCATCACTGCACATTCGGTGTGCCATCCGGGTCTACCAGTGCCAAATGGGCTTTCAAATGCTAGTCCATCTTTGGTGTTTTTCCATACGCTAAAATCTCTTGGATCTTCTTTATCTTGATCCAGGGAAATTCGAACACCCTCATTTAATTCTTCGATATTCTGTTTTGATAGAATGCCATAATCGCTAACATTTCGAACTCTAAAATAAACCCCAGAGTCTCTTTGATAAGCATCGCCGTTTTTGATGAGCTCTTCGATGTATTGAATCATATCTTTGACATATTCGGTTGCTTTAGGCATATGATTCGGTAATTGCGATCCGACTGTTTTAGACATTTCTAAATAGTGATCGGTGTAAATTTTAGTAAGTTCATTTTCGTGCATGTTAAGTTCTTTTGCTTTATCAATGATTTTATCATCAACGTCTGTAATATTTGAGACGTAGTTAACCTCAAACCCTTGGTGCGTCAAATATCTTTTAACAACATCAAAAAAGATAATCGGACGTGCGTTACCTAAGTGAATATCACCATATACTGTGGGACCACAGACATACATATTCACTTTATTTGGATGGATAGGTTTGAATATTTCTTTTTGTTGTGTCAATGTGTTATATATTTTAAGCATAAGTTACCTCTTTGTTATATTATAATATAAAACCAACATAAATAACAATCAATCACAAAGCGTTGTCAACATAAAATTAACATGGTAAATGAATAAATAATCCACCTAATGTTGGTGGATTATATTTAAACTAATTTTCGTAATTCATCAAGGATTTTGACCATTGCCCACGTATCTTGTTTACAGTATTCTAATAAATTTTTATATGTGATTTCAAATATTTCTTTATCCATATCAGGAAACTTTGCATAGGCAACCAGTGCATCTGTACCATTGCCAATTTCCATATCTTTATATGTGAGTTCTGAAAAAATTGGCAATACTTTTTTGATTGAAAATGAACCATTTAGATCTTCATGATAGTAGTTAAATATAGATGCTTCTTCTTTATCAAATCCAAAGGCTTCATAAAGCTTTTTATTTCCTCGAAGAAGGTGCATTAAATCGAAGACACGATCATTCATTTCAAGCAATCTTTTTTGATATTTTGGAAAAATTTCAGCAAGTTCTTTTAATCTTGTTTTTTCAAAACTTTGATTATAAACGAGTATTGAGCCCCCATCATCTTTAACTACATCCAGCATATTTTGAATTAACAACTCTCTTTGATCTTCATGTACATAAGATATAAAGCTGTAATTATCTAAATTTTTATCACAAACTCCTGGTTCTTTTTCAATATGGATGGAATATTGAAATAAAGATTGACTATATGGCGTCTCACCTCTAAAACGCGGTAGAGGGCAAGGAAAAGATTCAAAATCAAGATGGTATATGGGGTATTGAAGCGATTCAATTCCCTTTTTGATTTTATTTTCATGAAGATAGGGGATTTTTGAATCCATTACTTTTCTTTGAATTTTATTATTTTCTCGATTTAGCCAATCATAAGGGATATCTGTAGCTTTTACATATCCTTCATTAATCAAATCATAGAGTTCATGTTTTTGACCATTTAAGTCTTTAAATCCATGACTATACCCTAAATAAGAATAAATCGAATTCTTAGCTGGAATGTGGTGATAACAAACAGGGAAAAATTTACATTCTCTGGTATCTTTTCTTTGACAATGCTTTCCGAGTTCACAAGGGCTTGCATTCATATGATCAATATCTTTTAAAACTTTTGCCATATCTGAATCTAAAATTGGCATCATTTCTTTTGTAAGTGAGGTTAAATTGATGAATTGAACAATATCATCAGTATAAATGGGTTTACCTTCTTTATCTACGTTTCCTTCATGAATATAGTTCGTATTTAAAACTACTAAAAAATACTCAATTGGTTTATTAATCTTGAGTGATTTTTCAATGACATATCTTTGGTAGCTTAAATCGTAGACGTATCTTCCAACATTTGATAATTTGTCTTTTAATTTTTCAATTTTATCTTGATATTTAGCTCCAAAATGGTTTCCTAAATCTTCTTGGAGCATTAAGATACCTTCGGGAGAGTAATCAAAGATTGGAGTTTTTACTTTATCTTCGGTAAATGCAAGTTCAACGAATTTTTTTGAAGTGGTTGCTTTCACTTCGAATATTCTGATTTTATCTTTGTCTTCTTGATAACCATCTAAAAAGCAATAAAACTGAAACCCATCCTCTTCAAAAGAAAACTTCTTTTGTTTGTAAGTGTCTAAGTTATAGATGACATCACCTTGATATCTTTTCTTAATTGCATCACCAGCAAGTATTTCAATCTGATTATAGTAAGGCAACATAATCTCCATTTGAGGATCTTCAGTTTCAATGACATCTTCATCTTCTTCATCTCTCATGGATTCTTGAATTGCTGAAATCTTGGATAAATTTTCTAAACTCATGAGTTCATCAAGCTCAGGATCATCACTAAATGCAACCACCGCTTTATCTTTCTCATGGTAAATTTCATCTAATGCACAAAATCTAGGACAGCGCGCATAATTGATAAACCTTGTTTTAGATATTTTCATATAAATACGCTCCTTTAATGAGATAAAACGATATCAGTCGATATCGTTTTGTTTTATTATTCGTTATGATCACTTGTCATAAACTCAGATGTGAAATATCCATCCAAGGTGTCGATAATTGGTGATGGCTTTACTTCAGTATAGGCACTGTCATTTTTAATTAGAGTACCATTTCCAATGTATCCAAATTCATGATTTAATGCGATTGGATTAACGCCAAGTGTATAAGAAAGATATACTTTTGA
>JAQVBA010000089.1 GCA_028690555.1 Acholeplasmataceae bacterium | reverse complement strand
CTTTTATATCTATTGTTGCCAATGTCTCAAGCATATCTTCAAATCTTAATAAAGCAATTTGTAGAAGAGCAAATTCTCAGGTTTCTTGTAGAGCAACAATATCAATGTCAGATTTAATCAGAAACATCGCTAATCCTATGATCCCAGATTTAATTGATTGTGTTGGAAGCATTCAAAGTGAAATGGGAAAAGGAATAGTATTACATGCTGATAGCTTTACTGAAAACCTTATGCAGCAAGAAAGCGTAATGATTAAATCTGAAATTGCAAAGATGCAATCTAGAGTAGAGATGACTTCGGATAATGAGGCAGAAGTAGAAAAACTATTAATTCGTTTACTTAGATTTACTGAAACTTACAAAGCAGAAATTGAGTCATCAATGGCAAGCCTTAATAGTATGATTCAAGAATCCGACATCTCCTCTATATTCACTGATGATTTACGGTTAGAGATTTATTCAGCTGGTGAGTCAATGGGTGTAAGAGAAACATTTATTCTTAACAATGAAAGTAGACTTGAAGCATTGAATTATGGTGAAGATTATCTCAAAACAAGAACTGTATATCAATCATTCTTTGATTCAGAACTTGCAAGTGTCGAGCCATATTTAGTCAATGTAGAAGAAATCTTTGTTGATACTTGTGATGCAATAATTGAAACTCTTGACGCAGAACAAACATTAAATATAAACGCTAATGCATTTAATACAATATCAAACACAAATATAAGTATTGTGAATTTAGAACCTCTTATAGGAACTATTGAACACGATGCTCTTTTATTTGCTGATATAACATTCGATCCTTCTTCATGGCATAATCCAGTACAAATTAATGATGTATTAGAAATCTATCAAGTTTATGAAGGAGAGCAAAATGGTATGAACTTAAATTTAGGATAGGAGGTATCCAATGAGAAGTACAAACATAAAACTGAAAAATAGGAATGGTGAAGATGTTATTTATGTTGGCATTTCAACTGTCTCAATTGATGGAGAAGATGGTACTAAAAAACAATTCTCATTAGGAAACCTTACAGAAGGAACTATCGTATTGGACTTTGCTAATGGAAATCAAGAAGTTATTGTACCTGATGATGAACTATATGATAAAGTTGTGATTCTTAAACCAGAGACATTTATAGCAGAGAATATCGCACAAGGAGTAATTATTGCTGGCATTGAGGGTACCTTTGAAGGAGCAAGAGAAATGCCGACATTGAATGTCCCTTCTATATCAAGAAGTAGCGACACAATTACAATCACTAATCCAAGTACAAATGGTAATTTTAACAGAGGATTTAATGTTTATTCAGGTGGAGAGCTTGCTTTTTATCAGACTGGAACAACATTTAGTCTGATCGGTAAGTTTGAAGCGGAAAATGATTATTCAATTCAAGCAGCTTGTGTAAATCCATTGATGAATGAATCAAACAAAAGTAATTCTATCTCTTTTGCAATTTACTCAATTATTAAGGATTTTGATGAATACATTTCTACAACAGACACAAGCACAAAGATAAGTAGTGGATTAAAATATAAGATCTATCTGAGGAGTGACTTTGGTTATTGGCTTCCAGAAATAATCAAGGTATATAAAAAAAGGAATGGAACAGATGAGTATGAACTGACCAATGAATTTTATTATTCAATGTATACAGGTGAGGTATCTTTTGATTCAATGGATGCTAATGTGAAAATCGAAGTTATTTCAGATGAAGAACCTCAGCTTAAAAGGCCAAAAGTAAGAATAGTAGAGGGTGATTTTATACTTAAAACACCATTTCCTGTATATTCTCAAAAGCTTTTATTCTATGACAATGAAGAGTTATTTCATGAAGAGATAAAAGAAGATCAGCCTATTGCTGTAATGGTTGAGTCACTCGGAACTACTTATACATTTATTAAAGATTCAGACGGATATTATAAGCCTACTAACACAGGTGTAAATTATAGCTTTGCCATTGCAAGAATTCAAATTTCAAATCCTGAAGATCCTACTATTGTAAAACTTTTATGGATGCAAAGTACACAATATGGATATGACTTTGGTCTTGTTGGACAAATGGATGTTGCATTATCTCAGAGTACAAGTGTTGATACTAATGTGTTATTAAATGCTCAAAATCAAACAGCAACCACACCAATAGAACTATTACTTGAAGCTCCGACTGGAACTCACTTCTATGATGTTAAATACAGAAAGGATGGAAGTGGTCATACTGGTTGGGATATGTTTGAGTTTCAAATAGACGCAAATGTAACAGTATTACCTATCTCAAGCGATAAAGTTGTTCTTGAAGATGATTATGTTTTGAACTTATCAAATATCGATTATAAAACTAGAAAATCAGCGAATGTTACTCATCTTGTTTATCTTGATGATGTTTTAACTTACGAAGAAAAGGAGGGTATTTAATGGCCATTAATTTAGATCTTAAACAATATATTAACACCTATGGACTTCACAGTATAAAAGTTATAGCAACAGGTGAAGGTTTTAGAAACAGTGAACCAGTTGTAAAAGAGTATAACAATAGTCCGTTTATCATTTACACAGATGATGGTATTGTCGTAACTAACGTTCAAGCAGGAGTGTCATCAATTGATTTGTATGTAGATGAGATTTTAGAAAAGACTATAGAACATGATGCTGAATCAACCGAAGATGTTTTAATTGATTTTTCTAATACTTCAGTAATAGAAGGTTCAATAAACCATTTTATAATTGTAGCACATACGAATTATGGCGATTTTACAAGCAATAATGCCATGACAACGAGGGTATTCGGTGTTAGCGGAATGTATGATTCATCAGTAGCTTTGACAAGAACAGATGATTCGGTTGGCAAAACATATACTATTGATTCAACTACTGGACTAGTTACAAGCGACTTTGATGATGAGTTCCCTTTTAACGCAATGAATGAAGTTACTGTTGGTGATAGCTTGTTTATCTCAATCCCAGAGATGTGGTGGCGTATAGGAAAAGATGCTGAAGACAACATCACCGATATTGCTGTTGCTAGATATAAAAATGGAGCAGGCAATTGGTATAAATCAGATGCGTTTCTTGTAGGTAAATATCTATCATTTCAAGAAAATGACATGATGGTATCTAAATCAGGTAAATCAACGTCTATAAATTACTCAGCGTTACAATGGACAACTTATGCAAAAGCAAATGGTGAAGGATATAAACCTTATGGATATTATGAACATACGATTCTAACTTTCCTTTGGCTTATTGAATTTGCCAATAAGAGATCAACAAACATTATCAATGGTTATTCTAGCTATAATCTAGTAACTGGTGGAACAGATTCAATTGAAACTCCAACTGGTTACTTAACAGCAAATAACCGAATGAAGTATCGTGGAATTGAGGATTTTGTGGGTAATGATTCAGTTTGGATGCCAGATGTGACAGGTGCATATTACACATCAAGGGATATTGAAACATATAAGAATGGCACTACTGATAAAACACAACTTTCTTACTATATGAACATTACAGCAATTCAAAGCTACCGAGGTATTCAAGCACTTGGTTGGGATGATAATAATCCATTTATTTGCTTACCTTCAAAGTTAGGATCATCCTCATCAACTACATACTTTGGAACTAATATGTATGGACCTAATGGCAGTAACGATTATTTATCAAGAAATAAGATTTATTCAGGTTATGGTAACAATTGCAATCTGTTAAGTCCTATCTTTAGTTCTCAATTCACAAGCACTTCAAGCTCGGCAACATCACGATTAGTAAAATATGAAATTTAGGAGGATAAAATCATGATTACACAAAACACAGCAAACAGCATTTTAAATGCATTCTTTGGAAGAAGTCAGTATGCCTCATTAGCATCAACTTGCTATATTGGTTTATCTACAACAACTCCAGATGCAAATGGAAACAACTTTACTGAACCTGCTTCAGAAACTGGATACTCAAAGGTTCTGATTGGAAACTATAACCAATCAAATACAATGTTAATGGATGCAGCAAGCGAAGGTACTATTTCCAATTCTTCAAATATTATTTTCTTTCCAGAAGCAACTTCAACTTGGGGTACAATTACTCACTTTGGAATTTTCACTTCTAAAACAGCGACAACACC